>CAZTXJ010000001.1:0-6139 GCA_964617285.1 uncultured Calditrichaceae bacterium
CACTTTACCCTATCGGCAGTTCTTCAAAATGTTGGAGTTGCTGGGATTGAACCCGGTGACTCGATATGGGTACGCCTGGATACTTCCAACACTTTAATCAGTTTTGATAATGATACTGATTTAAAACGTGCCGTATTGAGTAGTGGTTCTGCCGTTATTGATTGGCAATTAATTGCTGGTGATTCAGTCAATAATTATAATTTAATTGCCTTGATAGATGACAGTACCGCTTATGATGAGAATAAATATCCGGACAGTCTGGTCTATCGGCAGAAAGGTAGTGACACTACCCGGGTCAATGTGGTAGAAAGTGGCGCATTAAGAATTACCGATATTTCGGTTACTGCGCCTCCCGGAGCAGTTGATACAACCCTTTCTACCGGACAGGAATTTACTTTAAGCGGGTCTTTCTTCTTTAATCAAACGGTGGCTGCCAGTGGAAGAAGTGCACAATTAATTTTACCTTCCGGTTTTATTGCTTTGGACGGTCAAACCAGAACCCTTCCTGCCGGGGTGACCTATGCAACCTGGAGAATTCGGGCTATTGATGATTTACAACCGGGTGCGGTTCTTGATACTTTTGATTTACAGATCAATCTGTTTGGTTTAGAGGCTAATACCGGAGATAGTTTGTCTGCCCAGGGATTGCAACGGATTTTTGTCGAACCCAGAGCTTTACTGGAAGTTTCTTTAAAGATTGTTGCCCCGGATAGTGCCAGGGATCTAATCGTCAGCACGAACCAGCAGTTTAACGTGAGTTATAAAGTCGAGAATATTGGCGTTGCCCCGGTGTATGATTCCTCCCTGGTTCAGGTCACCTTGCCACTTACCGGTTTCAGTTTTGTGCCTGGTACTAGCGTCCGGCAAAGCAGTTTTAAAGTACTAACCGGAGACAGTGTGGTCCTTCCTGTCTATACCGGATCAACCTCGCAGTCTTTTAGAAATCTCTCCGCTGTGATTGTTCCGGATTCTGCAGCTAAAGATGCCAATTCCGATGAGCCAGCAGCGACTACCAGTACAGCATTATTGCCGGTTAGAATAATAGATGAGGCCCGGTTGGCCCTGTCAATCGATGACACTGCGCAGGTTGTCTCCCAGGCACAGGAATTTCTTATTACCGGAACTGTAGAGAATCTTGGATCTTCCGGTCTGGCACCGACCGACAGCGTCCAGATCAAACTGGATTTTGATACCTTATATTTCCAATTTGCCAACGGTTTTTCAGCTCACCAAAAAGTTGACCTGAGTAATACTGTAGGAAATTACTCCTGGACGGTTTTGGCTGATTCCGGTGCGCCAGTCAGTGATTATACATTTGCAGTAAGTTTTGATGATGCCGATGTGTATGATGAAAATAAATTTCCGGGCACACCAATTCAAATAGCGAATGATTCAGTCCAGGCTACAATTAGGGTTGAACAGAGCGGATTCGTTATAGTCTCCCGAATTGAAATTGTAGATCCTCCGGGTGCTACAGATACTACTCTCTCCACCGATCAGCAGTTTACCCTGGAGGCTGATATCCAATTTAATGGTAGTATCAGCCCCACCGGCCGGAGAGCGTTGCTGGGATTAGGAGAAGGATTTGGTCAAATAACCCCGCTGTTGCAGAATCTAGATGGAACAGAACCTTTCAGAACGGTCTCATGGATAGTACGGGCACCCAGTGATACGCTTGCTGAATTCCTAAATAAACAAACGGGTGAGGAAAGCAGTGAATTCCCACTAAAAAATCTTAGGAAGGGTGGAAATAATAACGATTTTCTGGAGTTATTCCAAAAGTCATTGACCATTACAGCTACTGCCATCGATGCAAATTCTGGTGAGCCTAAAACAGATATAGATTCAATTATGGTTTGGGTGGTTGAGAAAGCCAAACTGGCCGTCAGTGCTGAAATCAGTGCTCCGGATGGTGCCAAAGATGCCACGGTTAGCACGAATCAATACTTTGAATTAGAAATTAGGGTAGACAATAGCGGAGCTGCACTCACTAGCGGTCTGAATACAGTGAGGGTAACTCTTCCGGTAGGATTTGGATTTGATTCACTGGCAACTCAAAGAATTGACATCCTCCAGTTGTCTGTTGGCACACCATTGCTTGATACGGTCTATACCGATGTAACCAATCATTTAGATCCTCAAATAATTAATGCCAACTTAATTTCTGCCGCAAGGGATACTAATACAAGTGCTCCGGCCTTTATTAGTGCCAGTCAGGATATTATATCTAATATGAGGATTGTGAATCGGGCAGATCTTATTTTAAATACTATATCTGCACCACCGTCAACTATTGCCCAGAACCAGGAATTTACTTTCTCTACCATTGTCAGAAATGTTGGTACTGCCGGAATTGATCCGGATTCATTGTGGTTAACACTCGATTTGAACAATAGTAATCTCTTGGTTATTGGCAGTTCTTCGGTTTATACTTCTCTTAATCAACAGGTCGATTGGATACTCAGAAGTTCTGGTACTGCCCAGGGAGTCACTAATGTAACAGTTTCAATTGATACAAATCTTACCCCGGCCAAAGATGAGAACTTCAATTATCAGAATCAGAAGGTTTATATTTCTAAACCTGATACGGTGTTTGCAATAGAAGTGATTAATCAGACTTATGCACAAATTGATTCTCTGATCCTGATTTCTGCCGTAGACACAACCAATGATATTACTGTTTCAACTGAACAGGATAATGTTCAGTTGAGGCTGGAATCCAGTTTCAACCCGGTATTCTCCGAGGAAAGAAAGGCACTATTAAGATTTCCAGCCGGGATATCTCTGACAGATACACTGTCTAAAGATATTCCTCCGTCTGGTTTAGTATCTTGGGATTTTGTCGCACCGGAATTTCCAAGGAACAGATTTCCGATTGAGGTTAGTATCCAGGCGACTTCCCTGGTGAATGATACTACAGTGGTTAAGAAAGATACGGTTTATATGACGGTAGTGAATCGGGGAGAACTGGTTCTTAACACTGAAATTACTTCTCCTCCGGGAGCCAGGGACAGTACGGTAAGTTATGGTCAAACTTTCTATTTTAAGGCAACTGTAAGAAATTTAGGAAACGCTTCGACTATCACTGATTCGGGTAGTCTGAGAATAACCGCTGGCGATACCTTGAGAATCAAAGTTGCCGGTGGAGGAAATCCGGTTTATAGTGATGAGGATATAAAGTTCTTTAAACTGGTAGATAGGGAAGCTTCTATAGAATGGGAAATTGAGGCCAGGGAAAATTCGACCGTGACCAGCTTATTATCCCGCTTGAATGAGTTAAAGAGTGAGAAGAAAATGCTGTGGAATGCGGCTTCGCGCACAGTTGTAGATGAGGGCGATGTTTTGAATACCAGACCGATTGAGAAAATTGACGCTCAAATTAATTCTGTGGGAGAGGAATTATTAGCATTTTTGACCGAGTCTCAATTAACTGTGGCGTTTGACTCAATTCCTAAAGATAATTTTACCGGAAATCAAGTATCGGTTTCTCCGTTCTCTCAAGTAACTCCAATTACCATATTACCAGGGGCAACATTCCGGGTTGATACGATTGATGTAGCAAATACCATTAGCACGGATCAGGTTTTCACAGTTAGCGCGGTGATAGATACCTCAGTTCAGGTGAGTCCCAACCGATATGCTCAACTGGACTTTCCGCCTGAATACAGTTCACAACTGAACGGATTCAGATTCCCAGAGAACGGGCTGGAAAAGTTATTCCTGGGTAATACAGTAAGCTGGGAAGTGAGAGCACCTAAATTCAGTACAATTGACGGTCCCAGAACAATTGATCCGATAAATATATATATCCGTTCGACCGATGCAAATACCGGAGATGTGTTATTAGACACCAGCCAGACAAGTTTGAGACTGGTACGAGAAGCAAAACTGGGTATTGATACTTTAAAGATAATTGATCCACCAAACAGTAAAGGACTGCTTTCTTATAACCAGAATTTTACCATTCAAGCGACTATAAGAAATTATGGGGATGCCGAGATTTCCGGAACCGGATTTATGGCGGTCATCTTAAATCCGGGGGATGATATCTCTCAACATAGCGATTCCCTGGCACCATTTACCTGGAATGAACCACTGCAAACCGCAACGGTTGAGTGGGATTTACAAACACCAGACAGAGCAATCAACGCCAATGTCCGAACCGCATTTACCACTTCGCTTCCGACCAATGTGGTATCGAATGAGCCGGTTAGCCTGGATCCTGATCGGAGTATTGCCAGCATTGCCATACGAACGGATGTTCAGGAACTCACCATTGCTCCTCTGGAAAATGTATTACCGGATTCCAACGCCAACAGAATTTACCGCCAGAATGCAACGGATATTTCCTTGGTTGGCTTCCTGCTTAACAATCGAGAGATAGCTGATATTTCGGTGGATAGTATAAGTATTTCTTTGTTAACCAGCAATGGGGCACACTTGGAAAATCCGCAAAATCTGGTTGCTTCAATCAAAGTAACCAATACGCTGAAGAAGCCAAGTGCTCTCTCAAAAATAACCCAGCAACCGGCTATTCTGGGTCAATATGACCTGGTAGCACCGGTGCCGGATTCGATTTGGATTACTTTTGATCCTACCCTGGTAGTCGAGGCAAATCCATCGGTGCAGGATACCCTGATTGTCTGGGTAAACCTGGCAGGAAGGGAATCTAAAAAGAGTTTCAAATTACGGGTCAATGAATTGTCTGCCTCAGTTTTCCAGGTTGGTTCAATAGCAAATGTAGTGGATCGGGTTGGCAATTTCTTTGATGGATCTGTCATTGGTACCTCGGAAACAGTCACTGTTATCTCTCAGAACAATGACTTGGTATTTGGTAATTATCCCAATCCTTTTGGTGCCGGTAGTCCAGCCGGTGATGATATCACCAAATTCTTCTTTAGTGCTGATGGTCCGGGTTCGGTAGAATTAAAGATCTATACCCTTCTGGGAGGTTTGGTATACTCTGATGAAGTCAATGTGTCATCAGCCGGAGATTATGGGGGCCTGTTAACCTGGAATGGTAAAAATAACGCTGGTTATACCGTATTAAACGGTGTCTACATAGCAGTCTTAAGAGTGAATGGTAAAACTTATAAGACAAAAGTGGCCTTTATCAAATAAAAAGAGCAAGACTTATGAAAAAGCACAGTCGATTTTTTAGAAAATTAATTCCGGGCCTATTTTTTATTGTTCTGGTCCCATCTTTATGTCTGGGTCAAAAGGATGGAGAATATGGGAAAGTTTTTAATCTGAATTATGGATACGGAGCCAGGGCCTTAGGATTGGGCCGTGCTTATGTTGCAGCAGCCGATGATCCCTCTGCCGTATTCTGGAATCCTGCAGGACTTGAATTGGCTCCCAGAGCTACATTCTCTCTTTTCCATAATCAACTTTTCGAAGGGAGCTTTTATGACTTTGCCGGTCTGGTTTATCCTACTTTGACCTATGGAACACTCGGCCTGGGATTTGCCCGTCTGGGCACCGGAGATATCCCCTTCACCAGCGCGAATTATGAGACAATGGGTGGTGATTTGAGTTATGAGGAAGACGAATTTTATGTCGCCTATGGAAAAAAGTTACCCTACAATGTTTATGGTGGTATCACCTTCAAAGTAAGAAGACACTCGTTTTCCGTGATTAATTCTAATGCGACCGGATTGGGAATGGATTTGGGATTGATGTATCGCCCGGAATGGGAAAGCCCTGCGTTGAGTAATTTAGGTTTTGGGATTAGTTTTCGAAATGTGCTTGCGCCAGAGATGAAAATGGGTTTTGCGCCTGATACTATCCCCTTTAATTTTACCTTTGGCCTGGTAAAAGGCATTGAAATTGGTGAGACCGCGCGATTAAATATTCTTTTGGACTTTTTTAAGAACCAGTATCAGAGCATGGCAATCCTTGCAGGTACTGAGTATGTCTTTAGTGATCTGGGAAGTATACGATTGGGATTGGACAACACCAATCTGGCGTTTGGAGCAGGCTTTAATTACTCCCTGGTCCACATCGACTACTCCTTTGGCTCAAACATCAGTGACGGGCCATTTCCACCAACCCACCGTTTTTCCATCTCGTTTGATCTGGGAAAATCGCGCTCGGAATTATTTATGATCGCTGAAAAGGAGAGAACAGAACGGGAGAA
>CAZTXJ010000001.1:6239-92246 GCA_964617285.1 uncultured Calditrichaceae bacterium
CAGAAGAAACAGTACACCGATGCTCTGGTGGAATTTAATATCGCCCTTGAGCGAACACCGAATGATCCGATAATAAAGGAGGCAATTGCCACGACCGAAAGAAGAATGCAGGCAGACGTGCGTGATCTGGTTGCCAAAGGACGTGAGCAATTCCAAAATGGTAATTATTCGGATGCCTTACAGACCTTGAGTGAAGCGTTGGTATTGGCACCGGAAGATCCGAAATTAAAAGAGGAAATCAATACCCTTGCAAACCGGATTAAAATTCAGCAATATATCCAGCAGGCATTGCAGTATTTCGATCTGGGACAATATCAGGATGCCTTATCACTGTTCGAGGAAGCCCTGAAGATGGATCCGACCAACACGCGTCTGCGACAATATGTGGAACGGTCCAAACGCGGTATGGGTGTTGCCGAACAGGCGCTGGATCAGGAATCAGAACGGCGCTATATCGAGGGTGTGGATCTCTTCCTGGGTGGTAAATACGAGGATGCTTTGAAAATATGGAAGGATCTGGAACAAAAATATCCGTACAGCAAGAAAATCCAGGATGCTATCCGCAGTGCCGAGGAACGATTGAAAAGGACTCGGCAGAAGTAAAAAATATTTGTATATTAATCTGGCGAAAATGGTCTTTATATAATGTTTAAAAATGTAGTCAAAGAAGAAATAATAATCCCGGCGCAAATGCCCTATCTGCGGCAAATCCGGGATTTTATTGAACAGATTGGTAAGCGCTTCAATTTTAACCAGAAAATTATCAATTCCTTCAAACTGGTTGTCGATGAGGCCTGTACGAATATTATCCGGCATGGCTATCGGGATATTAAAAACGGGGAGATTACCGTCCGGGCCATTGTCCGCCGGTTAAGTTTGACCATTGTTATCGTCGATAATGGAAAAAGTTTTGATCCCCGCCAGGTGCAGAATCCTGATCTGGATAAATATGTTTCCATCGGTAAAAAAGGTGGTTTGGGCATCTTTATGATGCGCAAACTGATGGATGACATTAAGTATAATGTCACCAGCCGGGGAAATGAATTGCGTCTGACCAAGACCCGTGAACGAGTAGAACAGGCGCGACCCATGATGGTGTGGGAAACATTTACCCTGCGGGCTAAATTTTCTCTGATTACCTCAATTATTTTAACTCTTGTGGTTATAGTTTCATTTATCATATTCAATTCCCGCATCCGGGAAAATAATACCAGCCAGATTTTTTCCAACGCAACTTCAGCCAGTGCAAATCTTGCCAAAATATCCTGGGAACCCCTGAATGAAGCGAAGGATATCACCCTGTTTGAGAATGCCAAATCGATTCGTGAGAGCGGTCCGAAAATGTTCTCCATGGTTTTGATCACAGATAACCAGTCTCGTCCCCTGGCCACTTTTCCGGTTAAACGGGAGCTTTTGGGAACCCCCCTGGAGGTGAATAAAAACAATTTTATGGATTCACTGGGAACAGTGGCACTGCATCAATACGACTTTGGCAAGGACAGCATCATATATGCCTTTATCACTCCCATTACCTTGCAGGGTAGTAATACCCCGCCGCTGGGTTACGCCCAGGTCTGGGTGAAGAAAACCTATTTAGAACATAAAATATATATTTCCAGAATCAATTTAATTGTTGTTCTCTTTGTGATCCTGATTTTTGGTTATGCCGGTTCTTTTGTCCTGATAACCCTGATCATGGATCCTTTTCATAAACTGGCAAACTGGGTCAGGCAGGTGGGCCATGGAACGGTGGATGAGGACGAACTGGATATCGATGCCAGCGACGAGCTGGGAGAAATTGCCCAGGCCTTCAACGAAATGACCTCCAAATTTCGCGAAGCCCAAACCAATCTGATGGAGCAGCAACGGATTCAGCGGGAATTACAGGTTGCCCAGGAAATTCAGCAGATGCTGTTACCAAGTGATTTTCCGGACGTGGTGGGTTACGATATAACTTCCTATTATCAGGCCGCAAAAGAAGTGGGTGGGGATTTGTGGGATTTTGTGGAAGTGGATGACCATACCATTGGTGTCTGCGTGGCCGATGTTTCCGGTAAAGGTGTACCGGGATCTATGGTGATGACCATGATCCGGACCGCCCTCCGGCTGGAATCCCGGGGTAATAAAAATCCGGCAGAAGTCTTGAGCAAAGTGAATGAGTTCGTCACCGATGATATCCGCAAAGGGATGTTTGTAACCGCATATTACATTATTCTGGATTCCCGGGAGCGAATGATTTCTTTTGCCAGCGCCGGGCATAATCCCATGATCCTGTTTCGCGGTAAATCCAAGGAAACATTTTATCTGAACCCACCTGGCTTTCCGGTGGGAATTACCCTGCCGGATATTAATCTGTTCAGTAATACCATTAAAGCGGACCGGATTCGATTGCACCCCGATGATATACTGGTTATCTATACCGATGGAATTACCGAAGCGATGAACCACAAACGTGAATTATACGGAGACGAAAGATTTCTTGCCGCCATACGCAAATATGGCGATTTGGATGTGGTGGAGTTTGTAAACAAGGTGAAAGAGGATATTTTAAACTTTACCGGTGGCTTCGAACAGAATGATGATATCACCCTGGTGGCTGTTAAGGAAAATATGGAAGCTGTAGACGTAAAGATGGACATGTTCAGAGATCTATTTGAACTGGCTGGTCAGGATGATATGACCATTGCCCAGGCCTGTAAAGAAATGGATGTATCACCCTCCACCTACTACAAGTATAAAAAAATCTACGACGACGGCGGACTGGAGTATCTCCGGGAAATGCTGCATGGATATACCAATATTGGCCTCAGACATCTCAGCATCGAAGTAAAAACCAAACTTTACGATATTATTCGGGAACATTCGGACTACGGTCCTAAAAGAATCAGCGATATGCTGAATAGTTCGAAATATGGCAATCTTGAAGTTCCGGCACGTTTGATTTATGAAGAATTAAAAAGAGCAAAATTAAACCGCAGAAAACAGCGGGAAAGATTTGTCCAGCGTGGTGGAAAACGTCGTCTTAAACCACCGGGAACCCCACTATTAACGCTGGATGGAGAAGTGATGGTAGGTTTCCGTTCGGAGGATCAGGAAGCGGCTCCAAATATATTTACGGTTAAAGCACCAGTCTCTAGCACTTCTGGCAAAGAGAAAATTTTAACGGTTCGCGGAAATAAAAGCAATAGCTCTTCCAATAACAATGAGGATAAAGAAAAGGTGGAAGCGGCTGAAGAATCGTCGGATGGAAATCATGAAAGAAATTCTTTAGATAGAGATGTTACCGTCGATAATAGTAATCTGACCGAAGAGGTCGAGAAAAAAGAAAGAGAAGTTGATTAATAATAAGTGAATTAATAAATTGATTTTAATGTATAATTGCCAAGACTAAAAGCCCGGGGGGTTTAATGGAAGGCATTCAGGTTTCGACGGAGGTTCGAGGAAATCATAACCAGGTTTCTGTGATAAAGGTTGGAGGTTTTATAGATACCACCACCTCTTCAGAAGTTGAAAGAGCCTTAACGAGTTTATTAAAGCAGAATCGTTTTAATATTGTTATCGATTTAGGAAATGTGGACTATATCAGTTCTGCAGGGTGGGGTATTTTTATCAGCGAAATTAAATCTATCCGGGAACATAACGGGGATCTGAAATTGGTTCGGATGATTCCAGATGTTTATGAGATTTTTGAACTGTTGGAATTCCATCACATACTGGATGTTTATGATTCGGTAGAAGAAGCAGTGAGAAAATTTGAGGAAACCGTACGTCGGGCTGAACCGACAGCCGTGGCCCAGGAATTTTCCGAAGCCAGGGCTTCCCACGGTGGAATGTCCGGTTCGGAGAAACCATTCTCACCCCCAAAACCGGATTTTACCGAATTACAAGAAGAAACTTTTGAGGAACTTGGCGGTTCAGAAGAAAGTAAAAGCATTGATTCAGGATTTTCACTGGAAAAGGCCAGTGTAGAGGATAAAATTAAACACATTGTTGCGCAAAGTCCGGATATAGGAGCATATAAAATTAACAAAGTTTTAGGCAGCAGAAGGTATGGCTATTCCAAGGTCGGATGGTTTGGCGTCCGATCAATTTTAAATAAACTTGGTTTAAACGGCCGGAAAGCTCGAAGGGAATTTTCGCAACGTTTTACTGAATCTGATTTGTTGTAATTGCTTTTTCTTGAGGTTCTAATAATTATGGAAGTATTACAGATTTTCTTCGGCGCCATTCTGGTTTTCAGTATCGTCTCCAATTTTTTAAGTATTCCCGGAAATTTCATCGTTTTTCTCAATACAGTCTGGTATAGTATTGCTACCGGATCCGATCGTTTATCATTTTCATTTCTCCTGACGTTATTTATTATCGCTGTTGCTATCGAACTGGTGGAGTACTTAATAATTGCATTTGGTGCCCGGAGATATGGTGCCTCTAAATTGGGAGTTGTGGCAGCAATACTGGGTGGAATTGGTGGCGGTATCAGCGGATTCTTCTTCAGTCCGGTTATGGGTGCAATCATTGGTGGTTTGCTTGGTGTGGTAGTGGGTACGGTGAGCATTGAGATCATCCGGGGTCGGACAATCCGGGAATCGATTAATGCAGCTTTTGGCGCCCTGATCGGTCGGGTGGGCGGACTGACCATCAAAGCAATCGGTTCTGTCACTATGGTTGTTCTGGTAGCTAATAAAATCTTTTTTTAAAATTATTTTTGAAAACTCCCGGGAAATTTCTACAGAACAGTTTTGAGGACCTGCCTGTTCGAAAATAAATTTCCCGTTTTTATTTTAATCAAACCTATGTTTTTCGAAACTGTAATAATATGAAAATTAAAAAGCTGATTCGCTCTCCCATTCTCTTAATTTTGATTCTCGTCAGCATGTTCTCAACAATCTCTTTCGCGCAACAACCGATAACCATTGCCCGGATTAAATATGATGGCGGTGGAGATTGGTATGGAAACCGGACCACCTTTGTTAATCTCTTTAATTTTATGCGGAATAATACCAATATGGTCACAGCCGACAAAGAGATTGCGCTGGAGATAACCGATAAGGACTTTTTTAAATATCCCATTGCCTATATTGCCGGACATGGTAATATCAAATTTTCTGAAGAAGAAGTGCTTCGTTTGCGACAGTATTTAATCAGTGGAGGTTTCCTCTGGGCTGATGATGACTATGGCATGGATCCTTCTTTCCGCAGAGAAATGAATAAAGTCTTCCCCGATCTAAAGTGGGTGGAATTACCCTTTTCACACCCTATCTATCACATTAAATATCAGTTTCCCAATGGTTTGCCTAAAATACATAAACATGCCGGCGGTCCACCTCAGGGATTAGCCCTTTTTTATGAAGGCAGAATGGTTTCGTTTTATTCTTTCAATACGGATATCAGTGATGGTTGCGAGGACCCGGATATTCATGGAGATCCGCAAGATATCCGGGAAAGTGCCCTGAAAATGGGAACAAACATTGTTTTATGGGCATTGATTCATTAAGTAGGAAAGTTAAAAAAGATTCTAATGCAATTGAATTTATAATACGAAATTGCCGAAAAGAATGTCCGATCATAAATCCACCAGTACTTATCAGAACATCTTAAGTAAAGTAATCCGGCTTCACCGGCGACGGATTCTCCAGGTAATAGTCAAAGACTTACTAAAGATATTTTCCATATTTCTTTTGACCATTCTGGTTTTTTTAGGATTAAACCTGCTGTTCAATGTTACTCAAATATTGCGCCTGATTTTTCTTTTTTCTTTAATCTCCTGGTTTATTGTTTTTTTCATCCTGCGCATATTACCGAATATTCGAGAAATCATTTCACCCTCATTTGCTAAACTGTACGAAACAACTAATCTCTATGGAATTAACCATGAGTCGATAAAAGATCTCCTGACCAATTATTTGCAAATCAATCAGGTCAAATCTGATTATGGGTCATTAATCTTAAAAACAAAAGCACTTGAACAATTGTCCGCTAAATTGGTCCCGGAAGTCCAGGGTATTAAACCGGTTCGACCTACTTTCGGTTACCTTTTTTATTCAATTCTGACCTCCTTTTTAGTTGTTATTATCCTCTATCTTTCCTTTCCGGTTCAGATTGTAGTATCCCTGGAAAAGATTTTTATTCCCTGGCGAAATTTTAAAGAGCAACTACCGACCACGTTAATCAATAATTCCGGTAATATGTCTGTTCTGAAAAATGATCCCATTGCGCTTTCCGGCAGTTACCTGGGCTTGAGACCCGAAAATGTCTATATCGTAATTGAAGATTCAATCCAGAGTGATAAATCGGATCAGAGCAATAATCAGAATCGTTTACTGCTTTCGTTGAATTCGACGAATCAGTTCAGTTATGAACTCAATCATGTCCGGAATTCATTTAAGTATTATTTTATTGGGAATTTGAATCATCCCCGGTTCAGAGACCTGATGGCCACTTCCCAAAAAGGTACAATTATTGTCAAGGACAGACCTATGGTCCGGGGGCTGCAAATCAAGATAACACCTCCATCCTACACCGGTTTATCGCCTCAGCTTCTTTCACCTGATGAAGGTAATATATCGGCATTAAAAGGAAGCATAATTCAATTGCATGTTGAATCCAATCGGCAGCTTTCCGGAGCTCTGATCAGTTTTTCTGATTCAACGAACCAGGAATTAACTGTAAAAGGACATACTGCCGAGGGCTCATTTCATATTACCAAGACCCAAAATTACCACATTCAGATTCGGGATAATGAGAATCTGAGCAACTACGATCCGGTAGAATACTCCATCTTCATTTTACCGGATGAATACCCCTATGCGGAGTTTCGGATCCCGGGAGAAGATATTGATTTGGAGGATCGCTTGATTACCCCAATACTGGTTGAGTATCGTGATGATTTTGGATTCAGCAAGGCCCGGTTAAAGGGAGAAGTTGTTCGGGCTGCCTCCTCCGGAGATACCAGCACTTTTGAAATTAAATTGCCCTTGCGGAAAATAGATAAGGGAAAAGCCTTTTCCGAATTACAGTGGGATCTCACTCCCTTTTATTTAGTACCGGATGACTATATTAACTATTATGCAGAGATTTGGGATAATGATGTTATCAGTGGTCCGAAATCTTTTGTAACAAAAAGATTTACCATAAGGCTGCCTTCGCTTCTGGAAATACTGGCCAAAGGTGATCAAGCCCAGGAAGAGAATTTTGAAGATATCAAAGAGATATCAAAAAATTCTTCTGAAATAAAAAAGAAACTTGAGGAGATTAACCGCGAGTTGCAAAAAGAAACAAAGTTGAACTGGGAAAATAAACAGGAAATTGAGAAGCAGATTGAAAAACAAAATGCCGCGATAAAAAAGCTGTCCGATATTCAGCAAAAAGTTCAGGATTTTGTCGAGAATTTTGATAAGAAAAATTTATTGAGTCCGGAAACTGTAGAAAAGTATCTGGAATTACAGAAAATGATGCAGGATATTGCCACTCCCGAGCTTAAGGAGGCTATGCAACAATTACAGGAAGCCATGAAAAATGCTGATCTGAAACAGGTTCAACAGGCATTGGAGCGAATGCAGTTTTCGGTAGAACAGTTCGAGAAAAATATTGAAAGAACCTATGAGCTTTTGAAAAGGGTTCAGCTGGAACAGAAATTTGATGCTCTGGTCAAGCTGGCCGAGAAACTGACCGAAGATCAAAAATTAATCAATGAAAAATTAAAGGAAGGTGCTCCCGATCAGGAAACCTTCAAGAATTTAGCCAACCGGGAAAATCAAATTTTACAGGATGAAAAGTATTTGGAAGAATCGATCAAAAGTACCCAGAAAGACTATCAGGATCTCATGCAGGAATCATCTGATCTTTTGGATAAAGCTCAATCCTTCATGGAAAATCAACAGATGGACCAAAATATTCAAAATATGATGTCCCAATTAATGAATTCGCAGCAAGGGGATGCGTCCAAATCCGGTCAGAGTCTTCAATCCCAGATGGAAAATCTGCAGAGCATGTTAAGTATGGCACAGCAAAACATGAACAGTCAACAACAGATGCAAATTTCCGAAGAAATGCAAAAATCGATTCAGGATATGTTATCGACTTCCTTTGAGCAGGAAGAAATACTGGATAAGACACAAAAACTCAATTCGGCATCTCCCCAGATAAATGATGCGGCTTTAAAACAGTCTCAGCTTCAGGATAATACCCGGCAGTTGATCGGACAATTAATCGATTTGTCCAAGAAGACATTTTTTGTCTCCTCACAATTGAATAATATCATGGAAAATGTCATGTCCAACATGCAAAATTCGATCAACCATTTGGAAAACAGGAATGCCAGTCAGGCTGCTAATGAACAACGCCGGGCAATGGCCGGTTTTAATTCTGCTTTGTTATCTTTGCAGGAAAGCCAGAACAGACTATCTCAGTCTTCCTCTTCCTCCGGATTCCAGGAATTTATGCAGCAGCTACAGCAAATGGCAGGTCAACAGGGTCAGTTAAATCAGGAAAGCTTGTCGCTTTTTCAGAATTCACAAAACGGCGGAATGCAACTTTCGCCTGATGCGCTTGCCCGGCTTGCTGCCCAACAGGAAATGATCAGGAAATCCTTGGAAAGCATGAGCGGAGAAATGGGAGAACGACGCGATGTTCTGGGCCGGCTAAATGAACTTGGCGGGGAAATGGATGCAGTTATTGATGAATTAAAATCCCAGAATATTGATCGAAGTGTAATAGAACGACAGGAAAAAATTCTATCCAGACTTTTGGATGCACAGAAATCAATTCGGGAAAAAGAGTATTCCCGTAAGAGGAAAGCGGAATATGAGAAACAACAGCTGGTTAAATCTCCCCCTGAATTACAGAAAGACCTGATTCAAAAAGAAGACTGGTTAAGGAAAGAATTGCTTGAAGCACTGGAAGAAGGCTATTCGCAGGAATATAAAGAACTCATCCGGAAATATTTTGAATCCTTATATAAGGAATCATCCGCACAGAATTAGTATCATTTCAATTATTTATAGCTTAACCATCTCCAAACCATCTTTTTATTTGTAAAATATCATTTCTATTATATTATCCCAGCTTAATAAATTAAATTATTGCCTTATCAACGCGATGTTTGGGTTTAAATATTAGCTTATGATTAGCAATGGTATTATTTTGAAGAGAATATTGACTTGTAGGATTTGGTTTGCACTATTATTTGTTCTGTTAATTGTTCCGGGCGTTCTGGGACAAGAAGTTGAAACGCCCAGAAAATTTACCCTTCCGTTTGATACCACATTTAAATATCCCCTGGAGAATCTAACATATCATCAGCCCCGATCATTAAAAGTTGCTTTGGTTTTAAGTGGCGGCGGTGCCAGAGGATTTGCTCATTTGGGTGTGTTGAAAGCACTGGAAGAAAATCGTATACCATTCGATCTCATCGTTGGTAGTAGTATTGGAAGTGCCGTAGGTGGATTCTACGCCGCCGGGTATTCTGCAGATCAATTAATTAACATCTTTCATCACATTGATTGGCAAAACCTCTTTACCGATGAAACATTCAGGAGAAACCTATTTTGGTCTCAGAAATCAACTCCCCGCCAGCATATTCTTGAGTTGCGGTTTGATAATGCAATTCCTTACATACCCTCCTCTCTGACACCTGGACAAAAGGTTTTTGATATTATCTATTCGCGTTTACTTAAAGCAAATTTTCAGGCTGCTAATAATTTTGATAATCTGAAAATTCCCTTTCGCGCAGTTGCAACCGATTTGATAAGTGGTAAGCGTGTTGTGATAAAGGAAGGCGATCTATCCGAAGCTATCAGCGGAAGCATGGCAGTGCCACTTTTATTTGCCCCGGTGGAGTGGAATGGAATGTGGCTCGCAGATGGGGGGATCCGGGACAATCTTCCGGTTGATGTTGCATTAGACAATCGGGCCGATATAACCATAGCGGTGGATGTGACCTCACCCCTCCGTACCCCCGATCAAATACGGTCTCCCTGGCAACTAGCAGATCAGGTAACCACCATTATGATGCAGGAACCAACCCGGGAAAGCCGGCAATTGGCCGATGTTCTTATTATTCCGGACTTACATGATCATGCTACTGGTGATTTTACCGAGATGGATTCTCTTATTGAATATGGATATAAAGCCACACTTCAAAAAATTGGAGAAATCGAAGATCTGATAAGAGTGAGGATGGACAATATTTGGGGCGAAAATCAATATCTGGGAAAAGTCCGTGAAGTAAAAATTAGCGGTCTCAAAAATACGGAATTGGATACCCTTATTGAAAGAATAAATACTCAATCCGGATACAGTCTTTATGTTTATGATCTTTATAAGGATTTATTAACTTTATATCAGACCGGTCTACTCTCGGATGCATATGTAACGGTTTCCGGACCACCATATGATTGTCTGGTAGAATTTCATCTTGTTGAAAATCCAGTGGTCCAGGAAATCAATTTCAATTCCAATAATGTCTTTCAGGATAGCACTTTACTTCGGATATTGGACCTTCCAACGGGGAAAATCCTGAATTATAATTTACTTTTTTCGGGTGTAGATTCACTTCTAAAAATGGAGATTGAAGAAGGATACTCTCTGGCACGGGTAACCAATATCAAATATGATAGCCTTTCAAAAGCCATAACTATTTTCATTGACGAGGGCTTAATTAAAAAAATTGAGGTCCGGGGAAACCGGCGAACAAGGAGTTATGTAATTACCAGGGAATTGGCTTTGCATGAAAATCAAATCTTTAAAGCAGAGAGTGCAGTTGAAAGTATAAGAAATATTTATAGCACTCAGCTTTTTGACCGGGTAACGCTCAATGCTCAAAGATTTGAAGACGGCTATCATGTAATCGCAAAAGTGAAGGAAAAAAAATATTTCCTGATGCGTCTCGGTGGTAATGCATCTTTGGAGAGAAAAGCAAAAGGTTTGCTTGAATTCGCCGAGGACAATCTCTTTGGCCGAGAAATTAAATTATCCCTTACAGGTACAATTGGAGAATTGGAGAGAACTGCGGAAGCCAGGATATTTAGTGTCCGACTGTTTAATTCTTATATTACCTATCGATTAGCCCTGTATTATCACGAGCGCGAAGACAGATTCTACAAAAATTTTACTCGCCTTGGAAATTATTTAACTATCCGACGAGGTATGCTCTTCATCCTTGGGCAACAAATAGAGCGATTAGGATCAATAACCGCAGAACTGCGCTGGGATAGAATTAATGTATTTTCAAATGATCCCGTTTTTCCCTATGTAGATAATTATCGGATTCGTTCTCTTACCATTAGATCCAGTGTGGATAAAAGAGATAAATTACCTTTCCCGGATAGAGGAATTTATAATCGCTGGTATTGGGAAAGTGGTAATCAGAAATTATTGGGGGGTTCGGTTGCCTTTACCAGATTTTATATCGCATTGGAAGGTTATTATCCCCTTGGTAAAAATATCAATTTCAGGGCCAGAGCGGAAGGCGGTAGTTCGGATCTTACTTTGCCATTTTCTGAATTTTTTACCCTTGGTGGTATGCTTCAATTTCCCGGACTTTATGAAAGGGAACGCTTTGGCCGACAGATGCTTTTATATTCTAATGAATTACGTTATAAATTCAGATGGCCACTACCCATTGATATATATGTTGGTGGGAGCTATAATATCGGGTCCACCTGGGACTCTTCGGAAGACCCCATAAAAAGAACGGATTTTCTTACAAGCTGGAGTGCATATATAGCGTTGAACTCTATTTTTGGTCCAATTCGGTTAGCCTATGGAAATTTGACCGGTCAGCGCGGTTTAATTTATTTTTCTCTGGGTTATAATTTTTAAAAATCTTAGGAATAGTATATTAAACCGTCTTTTTTTTTGAGAGCGTCACTAAATATTTGAAAGATATTACTATTATCTCTTGATTTTTTCAAAAAATATATTAAATTAAAACACAATTTTAATTCCATTTTTATGAAAACAGTTCATACCACCATTTTGTTAGTACTATTCGTTTCTCTGCTCATGGCCAATGCAGTTCTTATTGAATGGAAAGCGGATCCGGAACAGGATAAGGTGGTCCTACAATGGAAAACCTCCCAGGAAAATGATGTCCAGAAGTTTGTTATCGAACGTTCGATCGATAATAAAAATTTTACGGATATTGGTGAAGTCATTTCTCGCGGACCTGGTTATCAGTATCGTTTTGAGGATACCAACCTTGGCCGTGCCAAGAGCATTTTTTATTATCGGCTTCGAATCGTCAATAATGATGGCACGTTTGACTACAGCGATGCTTTACAGGTTATCGCAAGTATCAACAGTATTACCCGAACATGGGGTACCATAAAGGCCTGGTTCAGATAAGCGCCTATTTATACCCTGCAGAATTAAACACAAATATTTCGCTTAAAATTTCCTTTTTTTCCAGCATTTAAGAAAAAATACCTCGTTTTTTATTTTAACTTTAGATTAAATATTTTGGTTGATTAGTTTGAAAGTGTGCTTATTTTGATTAAAATACCACGGGATTTTTTGTATTTTGATTAACCTGGTTTAAGATAAAATTTCACATAAATTAATTTTTTACTAATAAAATAATACCGTTTTCCGATAGTAATGGATAGAAATAAAGGAATACTGAACCATGGACTCGGTGAGCAATTTCTTTCTTTATTATCTATTGACAAAAATCACAAATATTATTAATTTGAATTTAATAAAGCCGAAGTATTGACAATTAATTTAGGATAAGCTCTGAATGAATGATAAGCCACGCTTCATTTTTATAAATCCAAATTCATCTACCTTTAAGCAAATAAATATTTCTTTTACCAAAATATCAATCGGCATTCTTGTTTTTGTGGTTTTATTTGCCGTGGCTGTAAAATTGTCGATCGATTTTGGGATCAAGTTTAATCACAATTCCCAGATTTCCAAACTCCATTCCGAAAATTCGGTGCTCCAGGTTCAACTGAAGCAAATGGCTGAAAAAATTGATTTTCTGCGAGAGCAGATAGATCAGATCGAAGAGCTTGATGATAAGATTAGAGCGCGTTTGGATGTGCCTTTATTGGATGAAGATGTTCGCCAGGTCGGTATCGGAGGTTCGGATGTAGCCCATCTTTCGGATGTTCAGGTGGATGATATCAAACTGAAATCCGATATTCTTAAGAATCATTCGACCTTGGCTCGGCTGGAGAGGGAAATTAAACTGGAAAATGAAAGTTTTAAGAAATTACTGTCTACCATGGAACGCAAGGAAGATTCCTTGAGATTCCTGCCGGCAATAAAACCGGTAGCAAATGGCCGTATTACTGATGGATTTGGTAAACGTCGTCATCCGATTTTCAAACGAATTATGGATCATCATGGAATTGATATTGCCGCAAACCGTGGTACGCCAATATTGGCTCCGGCCGATGGCTATGTGACATATACCGGGCGGAATGGTGGATATGGAAACTTTGTTTCAATTAACCATAAATATGGATTTGAGACAAAGTATGGGCATTTACAAAAAATATACGTTCGTCGAGGACAATTTGTAAAACGTGGCGATAAAATCGGAGAAGTTGGAAATTCCGGAATCTCTACAGCCCCTCATTTACATTACGAAGTTCATTACCGGGGGAAACCTGTAGATCCTACCAATTACTATTTTCAAGATATTAAATTCGAATAATTTTTTTATCAATATCAATTATTGTCTTGAGCAATAAGACAACCAGTAATTTTTCATGTTAGATTTCAAAACCGCCCTTCACAACCTGAGAACTTATCTCCGGGAAAATAATCTTCGGTTTACTACAGAAAGAGTAATAATACTCGAAGAAATCTTTTCTTCTCCTCCCCATTTTGATGCAGAACAACTATTTATTCAAATTAGAAATAAACACCAGCATATTTCCCGGGCCACTGTTTACCGGACACTTGACCTGTTGAGTCAGATTGGTATTATTAAAAAGGAGAATCTGGGTCAGGGATATGCAAGCTATGAGTTAAAACTGAATGTCCCCCACCATGATCATATGATCTGTGTGGAGTGCGGAAAAGTCGTAGAATTTGTTGATGAGGTCATTGAAAAAAGGCAGAAAGAAATTAGCGAAAAATATGGAATGGAAATGATTCGACATCAATTACAAATATTTGGTCGCTGTAAAGAGCATCAGAAAAAGTAAATTTTAGTCCTTCTATTCATACACCTTTATCTCCTTATAAATATCCTTATTCCAAATTTATTCTATTTTAATTAACCTGTAATTTGAGTTGGCTCCAAAAGATTAGCTTTTATCTATTGTTTTTAATACTGCATTTTTTTATTTTAGCCCGGCATCATTAGGATTTTGACTATTTTAAATTAGTTCCAATTTTATTTCTCTTTAAATTTGAAAAATTTGGAGAGAAATTAGAAATATAGTTATAAAAGAAATTGTCCCGATGAGTCTTTACAATTTAAATTTTTTTAAAATATTACCACTACTTATGTGTGAATATGTTATTAATAAAAATCATAGTTTATAGATGGTATTTATGATATGGAAGTTATAGCTATTATCCCGGCCCGTTATGGTTCTACCCGATTACCCGGCAAACCACTTTTATCTCTGGCGGGTCGGCCGCTTATTCTCCATGTATTGGACAGAGCCAAGGAAATAAAATCAGTCAATCGTGTATTGGTTGCAACGGATGATGATAGAATAATTAAATCAGTAACAGAATACGGTGGTGAAGCTGTTATGACACCCACCGAGCTGGCTTCCGGTAGTGACCGGGTCGGTTGGGTAGCCAAGAGTCTTTCCTGCGAAATCGTGGTAAATCTTCAGGGAGATGAGCCATTGATTGATACCGTAGCTATTGATCGGGCAATTTCCGTATTACAAAATGATAAAAGTCAGATGGTGGCAACACTGGGGTATCCGATAAAAAAGGAGAATCTGTGGAAAAATGTTAATGTGGTGAAGGTAATCGCAGATGAAAGTTATCAGGCGATCTATTTCTCCAGACAGCCAATACCATATTTCCGGGATGGAAAATTCAAAATGCTCCCACGCTTGTATCAGCATTTGGGAGTTTATATTTTCAGGAAAAACTTTTTAATGGAATATCTGGATTGGAGACCTTCAATGCTCGAACAGGCCGAAAAATTAGAGCAATTAAGAATTTTGGAAAGAGGGTACGATATAAAAGTTATTGAAACTGACAGCCCCTCCTTTGGGGTAGATACTTCCGAAGACCTGCTTCGGGTAGAACAGCTGCTTAAACAAAAGGGATGATTAATTGGTCAAAAAGATACCTGATAAAACGAAATTTATTTTTGTTACCGGCGGAGTTGTTTCCTCTTTAGGCAAAGGAATCGCATGTGCCTCTCTGGGATTTTTATTAAAATCTCGCGGGCTTAAGGTGACCATTATGAAGATGGATCCTTATATCAATGTGGATCCGGGAACGATGAGTCCATATCAGCACGGAGAGGTATACGTAACGGAGGATGGCGCGGAAACCGATCTGGATTTAGGGCATTATGAACGTTTTATTGCTGAAAATATGTCCCAGATTAACAATGTGACGACTGGCCAGATTTATAATACGGTAATATCTAAAGAGCGACGGGGTGACTATCTCGGAGCAACAGTTCAGGTGATACCCCACATTACCGATGAAATTAAAAAACGGATAATCGTTTTGGCGACGGACACCTCCGCAGACGTGGTAATTGTTGAGGTTGGCGGAACAGTCGGTGACATCGAAAGTCTGCCATTTCTGGAGGCTATTCGTCAGTTTTGTCTGGAGGCGAGTTCCAATAATGCCATAACCATGCATCTCACTTTAGTGCCGTTTATAGAATCTGCCGGTGAACCAAAAACCAAACCGACTCAACATAGTGTAATGCGGTTGAGAGAAATTGGAATCCAGCCTGATTTTTTACTCTGCCGCACCGACAGGCATCTCAATAAGAATCTGAAAGAAAAGATTGCATTATTTTGTAATGTCCGGGCAGAGCGGGTAATTGAAGCAGTAGATGTCCCTACTATTTATGAAGTACCCTTACGATTTGCAGCACAAAAAATTGATGAACAAATAATGGAAATGCTGAATCTTGAAAAGGGAGAAAGCAATCTCAAATTGCTTAAAAGCATCGTTAATAAAATCAAGAAACCTCAGCATAAAATCAAGATTGCAATCTGTGGAAAATATGTTCAATTAAAGGATGCCTATAAAAGCATATCCGAATCCTTTATACATGCAGGTGTTGCCAATAATGCCAAAGTTGTTTTAAAGTGGGTGGATTCGGAAGAAGTAGATGAAAATGGTCCTGAGCATTATTTTGAGGATGTTTGTGGAATTTTGATTCCGGGTGGCTTTGGCGATCGGGGAATTGAGGGAAAGTTGAAGGCCATTCGATATTCCCGTGAAAATGGAATACCATTTTTTGGCATCTGTCTTGGATTACAGTGTGCAGTTATTGAATTTGCCCGAAACGTGTGCAATCTGAAAGATGCCAACAGTCTTGAATTCGATCCCTCCACACCATATCCGGTAATCCATATCATGGAATCTCAAAAAAATATTAAAGAAATGGGTGGAACGATGCGGCTGGGAGCATACGAGTGCGAGTTAGTCGAAAAAACAATTGCGCAGTCAGCATATAAGACAAATAAAATAAGTGAACGGCATCGTCACCGATACGAGGTCAACAATGACTACCGCACTATTTTACGGGATCAGGGAATGGTGCTCAGCGGGCTATCCCCGGATGGGAATTTGGTAGAAATGATAGAATTGAAAAATCATCCTTATTTTTTAGGCTGCCAATTTCACCCGGAACTTAAAAGCAGAATAACGGAACCACACCCGCTGTTTGTTAGTTTTGTGAAGGCATCGTTGGTGCATTGTCAGAAAAAAGGTGACAAGTAGAAAGCGAACATTTTGGCTGAATATCAGATAAAAAATTTTTCCGAGATAGATGTGCTTTCCATTGATCCGGTAAAGGATAAATTTATTCTTCCCAATAAAAAGGTATATATCTTCAGTGATGCGATGTGCGATTATTGCTGGACCGGCGGCACGGTTCTGGAAAATACCGGAAATGAGAAAGAGTATTATTGCATTCTATGCGAAAATAATCTAAGCCGGGTAAAACTTAAAAATGATTTTTTAAATCCAACCGGAGATATATTTACGTTTTTACTTCCGAAATCCTGGTCAAAAGCTGAAATCGAAGAATGGTATCAGGAGTTTAAAGAGAGAAGACTGGCCCAGGAAGAAGTGAGGCAACATATCTTAGAACACGGAAAGTAGTATCTCCCAATAGATGCTACCTGTCAAAGGAAGTATTTCATAATATCTATGTCAAAAACAGTTACCATAGGAAAATATGAAATCGGTAAAGGAAAACCGTTAAGCATTATTGCCGGTCCCTGTGTTGTTGAAAACGAAAAACTGATTTTAGAAACCGCCGAACATTTGAAGAAAGTTTCGGAAAAACTAAATATACCACTCATCTTTAAGTCATCCTTTAAAAAAGCAAACCGTACATCGTTGGATGGATTTGTCGGTCTTCCTTTTGATCAGGCGCTGGAAATACTGGCAAAAGTCCGGCAGGAATTTAATTTACCCGTTTTAACAGACATTCATACCGAGTTGGAAGTACCGGTAGTTGCCGAGGTTGCCGATGTACTGCAAATACCGGCATTCTTATCCCGTCAGACGGATCTTCTTTTGGCTGCCGGTCGAACCGGGCGGGCAGTAAATATAAAAAAGGGCCAATTCCTTGCACCGGAAGATATGACCAAAGCGGTAATCAAAATTAAATCGACCGGAAATGATAATATTCTACTAACCGAGAGAGGAACAACTTTTGGTTATCGAAATCTGATCGTGGATATGAGATCGCTGGTAATCATGGATCAAATTGGCTATCCGGTTGTTTACGATGCCACCCACAGTGTCCAAATTCCAGGGGGATTGGGGCATGCCAGTGGCGGCCAGCCCGAATTTATACTGCCGTTAGCCAGGGCAGCTATTGCCACCGGATCTGTGAGCGTTATATTTATGGAAGTTCATCCGGATCCGGCCAATGCCTTGAGCGATGCTGCCTCCCAGTTAAAACTGGATGACTTTCCCCGTGTGGTTGAGAATTTACTTAATATATATGAAATTACATTATCTCAAAGTAAGAATAGTTAGGGATTGTAAAACTTGAATACGCCTATGAATATTGAACCAGATGTTATAAAACGCGCTCAGAAGGTTAAAGTAATTTTGATGGATGTTGATGGTGTCATGACGCATGGAATGATTGTCTATGACAGTAATGGTTTAGAAATAAAGCATTTTAATGCGCATGACGGATTGGGTATCAAGTTGGCTTTACTGGCAGGTTTAAAAACGGGAATTATTTCTGCCCGTGAGAGCGGTACGATCCGGACCAGGGCAAATGAACTTAAAATGGATTATCTTTATCTTGGTCGTGATAAAAAATTGGATGCATTTCGGGAACTGCAAAAAGATTTAAATCTTGAACCGGAAGATTTCTGTTTTATTGGTGACGATCTCCCTGATATTCCGGTACTAAAACAGGTGGGTTTTGCTGTGGCGGTAAAAAACGCTTCGGCGATGACCAGAGAGGTTGCACATTATGTAACGGAGAAGGATGGAGGAGAGGGTGCAGTGCGTGAAGTGGTAGAAATTATTTTAAGAGCCCAGGAGAAACTGGATCGGGCTATTGACAAATTATGGCAGTAATTTTTATAAATAGAGTACAACTCATATGAAAAATAATTCTTTAAACCTCGACAGTCTACAAACAGCATACCGGGTGATTGATCAGGAAATTGAAGCAATAAAAATTTTAAGGGAATCGGTTAATGGAGAATTTGGTAAAGCAGTAGATCTGATACTTTCCAGGCAGGGGAGGGTTATCGTGACAGGCCTGGGTAAATCCGGGGCAATTGGACGAAAACTGGCAGCAACCCTGGCTTCCACCGGAACGGCCTCTTATTTTTTGCATGCGTCGGAGGGAATTCATGGGGATTTGGGGATTGTCCATAAAGATGATGTGATTATTTGTCTTTCCAAAAGTGGTAACACGGATGAACTTAATTATCTCCTCCCGGTATTCAGAAAACTAAATGTACCGATCATTTCCATTACCTCTAATCCGGAATCGGTTTTGGGAAAACATAGTCGGATTGTTCTAAATATAGGGGTTAAAGAGGAGGCCTGTCCGCATGATCTGGCACCAACTTCCAGTACTACTGCTATGACGGTTCTGGGGGATGCCCTGGCTATCGCTTTGCTGGAAAAAAGAAATTTTACCCGGGAAGATTTTGCCTTTTTACATCCGGCAGGCAGCCTGGGAAAACGCCTGTTGCTAAAAGTTGATGACATTATGGAAACCGGGGAAAACATCCCTTTTGTTCCGCTCCAGTCGAAAATGAAAAAAGCGGTTCTGGAAATGGCTTCCAAACGAGGGATTTGTATGGTAGTGGATGAAAATATGCAGATTTCCGGAGTGATTACCACGGGCGATCTGAACCGTTTGGTGGAACGAACCGAACAATTTTTTGATATTCCCGTAACAGAGGTGATGAATAAGAATCCGAAGATTATCAAAATAAACACGCTGGCCTATACGGCCTATAAAAAAATGGAAGAACATCGGATTATTGCCATGCCGGTTATTGATGCCCAGAGTAAACTGTGTGGTGTCATTCACCTGCATGATATCATGCGTGCCGGTATATTTTAAGAATGAATATTAATGAATTAATAAAAAGTGAAATGAAACAAGTTAGTAATCATATCAGACTTACTGTTCAGATTTTTCTTCTCACAATCATCTCAGTAATTATTATTATTTCCGGATGCACCAAAATTGATGAAAATACACCGGTAGAGTCAATTGACAAAAAGAATTATCCCGATCAGGAGAGTTGGAAATCCGAAATAACCATTACCAAGGACGGTAAACGTTTTGCTCAGATCTGGGCCGGTTATATTGCTTTTTATAATGAGAAAAAAATTACCGTTTTAACTGATAGTGTCCATGCTGATTTTTATGATAAAAATGGAAAACATAATTCAACGCTAACCGCGGACAGCAGCGTAGTGCATAATCAAACCAACGATTTAACTGCTTATGGAAATGTGGTGGTTGTCTCGGATAGTGGGATTGTCCTGCAGACAGAGGTATTATTCTGGGACAATGAGAAACAGAAAATCATCAGTGAAGTTCCGGTAAAGTTTACCACGAAAGAAGACACACTGATTGGCGATTCATTTGTTTCCAATCCGGATCTGACAAATTATGAAATCAGAAATGCCCGTGGATATTCCCGCCGAAAAATTCCCATTGAAAAATGATCCCAGAAAAGCCTACAGAAACCCTCCTATACCTTAAAAGTAAAGCCACTCTGTTTCCATTTTTTATGTTCATGGTTTTACTTGTACCACTCATAAATATGGCAGCGAGTGGTTCCAGGCTTGAATTATTACACTCCGATATTTCAAAAGGGGAGATGGTGGACGGCAGACCATTGCGAATCCTGCAGGGGAATGTTCATGCCCGTCAGGACAGTCTGGAATTGTTTTGCGACCGGGCGGTCTATGATGAAACCGAAAAAATCCTGACCCTGAAGGGGAATGTCCATCTTTATCGCGGACAGGATACGCTTCTCGCCCGGGAAGTACGCTATTTTGAGGTGTCAAAAATTGCCATTGCTGAAGGTAAGGTGGAGGTTTTCAGACCACTTCAGCGGATGAAATGCAATTTTTTGGAATATTACTATGAGACTGATAAAATCAGGGCATCCGGTCACCTCTTTTTGCATGACATGGAGAACAGAGTCTATATCACCGGTGGAAAAGGAGAATATATACCGGAGCAAAAATACAGTTATGTTCAGGACAAAGCTCATTTTTGGCGAATAGACAGTACCTCCAATGATACTTTGAATATTTACAGCCGGATAATGGAATACCAATTTGGAGTTTCGAGGAAGGCAATCGCCCAGGATTCGGTTCGGATCATCCAGGAAAATTTACATGCGACTTGTGATTCGGCCATCTATCATTTGGATCAGGATATGATCAATCTAAAAGGTGGGCCACTGGCTATTCAGGAAAATAACAAGATATCCGGTAGGGAGATGCAGATGTTTCTGGAAAACCAGGAACTGCGAAAAATCATGGTTACGGAAGGTGCCAGAGCAATTTCGATAACTGATACGGTTTTGCAAAAAGAAAATCGATTGGAGGGCCGATCTATCGTGATGTATATTGCCAATCGAAAATTGAATGAATTACAGGCTATTTCCAATGCCCGGAGCTTCTATCATTTGAAGGAAGGGGATCAAGACCAGGGCATTAATGTGGCATCCGCCGATACCATAAAGGCCTTTTTTAAGAATAATGAAATTGATAGCATTGCGGTTATCGGAGGTGCCCAGGGCATTTTTTACCCGGATAATTACAAAGGCCCGATAAAAGAGGATTAATTTTTGGAAGGTGTCGATTACATCAAAGGACAGTCGATCCTTTACACTCAAAACTTAGTAAAGATATACGGCAAAAGACGGGTAGTGGATGATGTGAGTGTAAAAGTTACCCAGGGAGAAATTGTCGGTTTACTGGGTCCGAATGGGGCAGGGAAAACTACCTCATTCTATATGATAACCGGGCTTATTCGTCCCAATGCTGGTCATATCTTTCTGAATGAGGATGATATTACCAATTTGCCGATGTATAAAAGATCCCGCCTCGGGATATCCTATCTTCCTCAGGAAGCTTCTATATTCCGGAAATTAACAGTGGAGGAAAACCTGCTGGCCATCATGGAAGTTATTGGTGTAAAACGTAACGAACGGAAACAGCGCACCCAGGAACTTCTGGAAGAGCTGGGTATTGCTCATCTTGCTAAAAATAAGGGATATAATCTTTCCGGTGGGGAGCGCAGACGCACGGAGATCGCCCGTACCCTGGTGACCAATCCAAAATTTATTCTACTGGATGAACCGTTTGCCGGGGTGGATCCGATTGCGGTGCAGGATATTCAGAATATTGTGAAGAATCTGAAAGAGAAAAATATAGGGGTATTGATTACTGACCATAATGTCCGGGAGACACTTTCTATTACCGATCATGCCTACCTGCTTTTTGAGGGAAAAATCCTGAAAGAAGGTAACAGTGAATATTTGGCAAACGATCCGGAAGCCCGAAAATTGTATCTGGGAGATAAGTTTAGACTATATTAATGTTACATACCTTGCGGTAGTATATAATTAAAAAGGCGGCTGTTGAGCCGCCTTTTCGATTCTGGATATAATTATTATTTAACTTTCTTGGTAGGTTTAGTTGCTTTGCTACTCGAGATGGTCTTGCTTTTCTGATCCTCATCCCCGCCATTGTCATGATCAATTCTTCTGGGATATTTCTCCGGATCAAGGTTTGGTAACTCCCAGAAATCTGATTTGACAATATAGGAAAATCGTTTTCGGAATGCTTCCAGACTGATCCCCGCCGTAGCGGCAAATTTGGCCAGCTCATGGGGATCCTCAAAATCTTCCTGACTGAGGCGAAGCATATAACGCCGGGCAATCTGGTAGTATTCAGAATGGGTATCTATCATGCGGACTTTGGTTTTCTTGGTTTCCGGATCAATGATTTCATTGAAGAACATTGGCACGAAACGACCTTCCTGGATGGAGATCATAGCGCCGTTGCCGCCATCGATTAAAAATTGAGCGGCGCAATAGCCAAGGTCACGGGTATATTCCATGTCGAATGGAATAGGATCGGCACACCGGAGTTCATACCCGATGTTCTTTGAAACAATCGTGCTTTTAAGATTAAATTTTTTCAATTCCTGCTGCACTCTGAATTTCAGGATTTCTCCGAAATTGACCTCCGCCAGGCGGATATTATCATGGGCATCGCGTTCCACATTAAGCAGAACCTCCAGATCTTTTGGATCGAGGCGCTCCACAATTCCCTCTGCCAGAATTGCCACGCCATCCGGCCGTTCATAACTGAGCCGTTTGATGATGGCCCCAACCAGAATATCAACAATTTTATTCAACCGGATGGTGGATTCGGGAAATTCCTCCGGAATGATGGTAAGGGTTGCCCCGGCGGCCTTTCCGATTCCCATAGCCAGGTGGCCGGCCTTCCGCCCCATGGACACAACGAAGTACCAGCGGGAAGTAGTCTGGGCATCAACCATCAGATTCTTTACGATGTTTACCCCAACGTGGCGCGCCGTCTGAAATCCGAAAGTACACAGTCCGTGCGGCAGATCCAGATCATTATCAATGGTTTTTGGCACATGCACAACTCTAATTCTTCCCGCAGCGAGCTCTTCAACTTTCATGGCACTGAAGGCCGTGTCATCACCCCCGATAGTGATGAGTTTATCCACATTCAGTCGAAGTAAGGAAGTCACTACATTTTCCAGAAATTTCTTATCCTTGGTAGGATTATCCCGGGCGATGCCGATGTACGATCCGCCCCGAAAATGTATTCGGCTGACATCTTCTATATTCAGCACATTATGGTGAGTAATTTCACCCTGCATCAGCCATTTAAAACCGTCCTTAATTCCGATAACATCCACGCCCTCTAAGTTAGCCCGAATGGTTGCCGCACTGATAACACTATTGATTCCGGGTGCCGGTCCGCCAGCAACCAGGACAGCCATATTTTTAGGTGCAATAGTCATCTCTGTTTTTTCCTCCATGTTAAAACCCTTTAAAACAGGGGTAAATCTACCAATTAATAGATATAATTTCAAGGGTTATTACTTTATCCGGTAACCCATGAAAATTAAAAAAGCGACTAAAAGTCGCCTTTTTAATTACCTCAAGAATATACTTTTTTCAGAATTCTTACTCTTTTATTTTTTTACTCGCCGTCTCCGCTGCTTTAATCAGAGGTTCGGAAGAAACCCTGGAGCCTACCGCTTGTTGCATCCAGATCTGAGGGGACAGCCGGCCTAATTTGCACATGCGTTCCATTTCCGTTGCCAGTGCATGATCCTGCAGGTATTGTTCTATCTGGAATGAAATTATATGTCCCAAAGGATAGTCCGGAGTATACATGCCGCCATCCACAATGTGTGAATAGATGGCCAGTAGTATCTGGTCGGGCATCCCCAGGACCGGTGTGAAGTAATCGTTCCATACCTGTTTGGATATAGTGATCATGGCCTGTTTTAACTCTTCCGGATTTGCCTGCGGATGTTCATACATCCATTCCCAGATGTAGATATCAGTTAGGGCTACTCCGGAAATCTCCATGGTCGCCCAGATGTCATTCAGGGCTCGCAGATATTCCGCATCGGAGGAAGACTCGCTGAGTCCCAGCACTTTTAAATCTCTGGATTGAAATACAAAAGCAAACGCCTCGGTGAAGGCTGTGTTTGGTACACCATTCAGGGTGTAATAATCCACCTCGTTAAGCGAGAATATTTGTTCCACATTATGACCCAATTCATGAATGGCGATGTTAAATCCTTTATACTTCATACCACCGGTGGGAATCCTGGTGCGCAAATGGGCTTTGTCTGTCCGCATGGCTGCACCCATGGCATGGCCAGCACCGCGGGAGGGATCTACCTGGATATGCTCTGCCAGGAATTCGGATTTTTGTGGACTAAATCCGATCTTTCTTAAAATATAGGGAAGATCCTTTTGGAAGGCAGCTACATCTGGATACATTTTTCCTACGATTTTATCCAGTGCTTCTTCATTATAACTTGATTTCGGTTTGAATCCGGTATACCAGATATCGAATGGTTCCAGAGGCCGACCCAATCTTTTCTGTATTAAGGCAGCGATATCTTTCAAGACCGGTGCTTGCAGAACAGATTTGAGAAGATTTTCGACATCAGATTTCGACATTTCCCGGTTGATTTTAAACCGGCGGTCGATAAGAGACGGTGCCTGGGGATAATAGGGATCCACCAGTTTTTCCCCCTGATAAATATCCCAGATATGATCGTAGCGGGTATTTGGCTCTGCGCTTGCCGCTACCACCGAATCCGTTCCGGCCTGGTAAACTTTATTGTCATACGGATTCCAGTCAAATTTTTCACTGTCGATAACTTTTTCCGGTATCTCCTGTAGAATGATGCGCTGCATCACCTCCTGGATCATCTTCTGTCTGGCAAAACCATCGGCATTGGCATACTGGGCTTTCAACTCATCCCGCAGACCCCAGTGACTGATCAGTTTTAAATCTGCCGGGAAAAGCCGCTGCCCTTCATTATCAATTAAATTATGCATGTAAATGTTGTAATTGCTGATGTAGTCGTCGGCCAGGGTATAGGCTTCCGATCTTTTTTGTAAGACATCTGCCGGGACGCGGCTGGAAAAGTCTTCAACTAATCTCACTTCTGCCCACTTTTTACGAGGCCAATTTAGTCCTTCTAAATTTTTTTGCTCCAGCGTTTCCAGCGGAAAATTAAGAAGTGCAGCAAACGCAATTTTGGTCTTAAACAGATCTTCACTGACGTGAGCATAGGGTTCGTAATTGGCGAATAAGTAATCTATGGCATAAACCGGGCCCACATCTACCTGCAGCTGCCAGTTAAAATTGCGGGAGATACGCAATAAATTCCCATACAGGCTCTCCAGATGGTCCTGAAATCGGGTGAAAATAACATTCAGTTGGGTGGAATCGGTGGAAAAATTGTTCAGACAAAAATCCTGAAAGGCCTGCGCTGTTCCATCGGTTTTATGCCAGCGCAGGGCAACCTGATTTACGCCTTTATCGATTCTATCCCTGGCGGAATCGCCGAATTTGGCCACCAGTGCTGAGATGGTATTTTCTTTAGCCGATTCATTTATAACCATATCTGTTTGTCCTTTGGTATTTTGACCACTGCAACCAAAATATAAAACTGACATTGTCAGGATAGTCAGTGTGGTAAAGAATATTTTTAGAATTTTCAACATAAGCCAGGCTCCTTTTTTCTTTAAAATTAAGCATAGAAAGAAAAGATAGAAAGGTATCATTTCATTTATAGCGGCAATATCATTACCGTAGGAGTGGAGAAAATCGAGTTCAGAAAATTATATTTTTTTGTTTGATTTTTAAAAATATTTATTATATTAAGACAAAAGAGTCTTAAATACTGGAATATAAAAATGACTTTTTCTAAAGCTTGTAATTACGGCGTCCGGGCTGCCCTGTATGTTGCTACCCGGAACCAGCAGGAATTTGTTTCCATCAAAGAAATATCAGAGAAATTAAATATATCGTTTCATTTCTTAACCAAAATATTACAAACTCTGACCCAGAATGGGATCATGACCTCCTTTCGGGGTCCCAAGGGGGGAGTCGCGCTGGCCAGACCTGCAATCGAAATCTCCCTGCTGGATGTAGTTCAAGCTATTGATGGGGAGTCCCTGTTCACTGAATGTGTTCTGGGATTAAACAATTGCGGCGATGACCAGCCCTGTCCGCTTCATAATCAATGGACTGGGATTCGGCAAAATATTCACGATTTATTTGAATCAACTTCGCTTCATCAGGTGGCCTTGGATGTTACCCAAAATGGATTCCGTTTAACCAACCTGATGTTGTAGAAGATGATAAATAGGAATAAAATGTTGTGCTTAATAATAAGATAAAATAGTCTTAAATCTGGAAGTTGACGAAATGAAAATAGAAACCGGACCGGAAGTAAATAAACAAAGAAAATTTGTCCGGCAAAAAAGATATTTCCGAAGAAGAAATACCGGTCATAAAATTCAACCGGTACGCAGAATGATTCAATTGTCGTTCTTCCTGATCATCTTGTGGATTGGGTTTGAGTTTGCCCGGTTTGTGCATCAACTGGAACAGGGGATAGTCCCCACCGTCTCAAGGCCACCAGGCGTAGAAGGCTTTCTTCCGATTAGTGCCCTGATTAGCCTGAAATACTGGTCATTAACCGGAGTGTTTAATACTATCCACCCATCTGCTCTGGTTTTACTTCTGATTATTCTGGTAACGGCAATTTTCTTGAAAAAAGGGTTTTGCAGTTGGGTTTGTCCTGTCGGCTTTATATCTGAATTGCTGACAAAACTCCATAAAATGGTTTTCGACCGCCAATTTAAATTAGCGACCTGGCTGGATTATCCGCTGAGAACTCTGAAATATTTATTAATGCTATTTTTTCTCTTTGCAGTTTTTGTACAAATGAGACTGGTCGATCTCCACCATTTTATTTATAGCCCCTATAATAAGATTGCTGATATTAAGATGTTAAGGTTTTTTACAGAAATGTCTTCGGTTACCTTCTGGACCCTGCTCATCCTGGTCGCGTTCTCATTTGCTATACCCTATTTCTGGTGTCGTTACCTCTGTCCGTATGGAGCTTTATTAGGGGGACTAAGTTTCTTAAGCCCATTTAAAATCCACCGGGTGAAAGAAAATTGTATCGACTGCGAAAAATGCAGTAAAATTTGTCCGGCAAAAATAAAAGTCCATCAGGTAAAACAGGTTTGGTCAGACGAGTGCCATGCCTGCCTCAGCTGTGTGGATGTCTGTCCGGTGAAAGATACCCTTCATTTTTCTGCGAAAGAGAAGCAATTCAAATTGCCGGGAAAGATCTATGCTTTTCTCATTGTTTTCGTTTTCATTCTGGGTATCGCAATTGCCCGGTTGGGTGGGTTCTGGCAAAATGAAATTTCAATTAAAGAATATCAATATCATATCCGGCATTTAAACGATCCGGCTTATCAGCATAATCGCGGTCAGGTGCCTGAATATGATGAAAATTCATGGAAATAAAAATTCAAATAAATATGTAACAGGACTAAGGAAATGAGTGAATTAATCAATAACACCCAGAAACGAAAAGAGCTGCTGAAACATTTGATCCTTCAGCTCCATGAGGGCAAAACTGCTGAGGCGGTAAAAAAACAGCTGATCCGATTGCTGGGTAAAATACCTTATGGCGTTGTGGTGGAAGCCGAGCAGGAGCTGATTGCCGAGGGTTTGCCGGCAAAAGAAGTGCTTAAGTTGTGTGATGTTCATGGGGAAGCTTTGAAAGGCGTGGTTGACCTGACCGGTGCAAAGAAAGTCCCTCCCGGCCATCCGGTAGATACTTTTCTTAAAGAAAACGAAGCGCTGGAGAGTGAGATCCTGAATGCCGAGCTTATCCTGTCGGAATCCGAAAAATTACCGGAAGGGACCACACTAACCGATCAGTGGTTGAGGTTGCATCAGCACTTTAATAATTTAATGGATATAGATAAACATTACCGGAGGAAGGAGAATCTGCTATTCCCATTCCTTGAAAAATATGGCATTACCGGGCCTCCCACAGTTATGTGGGGGAAGGATGATGAGGTCCGCGAACTTCTGAAGAATGTCATCGATACCATTTCCTCAACCAAAAGTATTACTGCCGGTGAATTGAAGACAATTGCCGAATTGATTATTAAACCTGCTCTAAAATCAGTTGATGAGATGATTTACAAAGAACAGGAGATTTTATTTCCGATGTGTCTGGATACTTTGACTGATCTGGAATGGTACGAGATTTACCAACAGAGCGATGAAATCGGTTATTCTTTGGTAGCACCTCAAGCGAAATGGGTACCGGATGACCTTTCTGGCCAGGTTCAGAAAAAGAAGGATTCCGGATTGATACAATTTCAAACCGGAAATTTTCATCCGGAAGAACTCGAACGATTGTTTGACACATTGCCGGTTGATCTCACCTTTGTGGATAAAGATGACACAGTGAAGTTCTTTAGTAATAATCCAAATCGGATATTCGACCGGAATCGGGCCATTATTGGGAGGAAGGTGCAAATGTGCCATCCGCCCTCCAGTGTCCATGTGGTTCAAAAAATATTGGACGATTTTAAAGCCGGAAAACAGGACCGGGCAGCCTTCTGGATCAATTTGAAGGGGCGATTTATTCACATCGAGTACTTTGCGATGCGAAGCACGGAAAATCAATATCTGGGTACGCTGGAGGTAAGCCAGGATTTAACTGATCTCCGCAAACTGGAAGGCGAGCAAAGATTGTTGAATTATGAAGGTGAAAGGGAGTAAAAAATGAAGGAAAATGAAGGATCGCGAAAATTGGTAATCACCCCGTATACAAAAATCGGAACACTATTAGATACCTTTCCAGAGTTGGAGGAATTATTAACTGAAATGGCACCGGCATTTAGTAAACTACAGAATCCATTGCTCCGCAAGACAATTGCGAAAATTGCGACGTTGAGGCAGGCAGCAGAAATTGGAAATATTTCGCTTGGGGAATTGATAAATCGTTTAAGATGTGCGGTTGGCCAGGAGATCGAGGAAAATATAACCGGGAAGAATGCGGCTTCTTTCAGTGAAAAACCTGATTGGATAACCGGCGGGAAAATCATAGATACTCTTGATGCCAGGCCCATGTTAGCAGATGGAGAACATCCGGTACAACTTGTGATGAGCAAGATTGCTGGTCTTTGTGAGGATGAAGTATACTGCTTAATTACGCCGTTCAAACCCGTTCCATTAATCGAGACTGCAGAAAAGAAAGGATTTCGGAGCTGGACGGAGAAAATTTCGGAACAGGAATTCCATACTTATTTCAGTTCAAGTAACAATTTGAGTTAGAGTCATAAGCGTCCTGAGGAAGTTATTTCTTATGAAAGACACGGTTACCGAATTTTACCAGGAATTAGCGCCACATTACGACCAGATGACTCGTTTTCAGTCAAGATTTAAATCCGAAGAAAAAATTTTAAGGGAATGGATAAAACGGTACGAATTTAAATCTGCCCTGGATGTTGCCTGCGGAACCGGTCTGCACGCAATTATTCTCTCCACACTTGGTATTAAAGTGGTCGGATCGGACATCTCCCGGGATATGTTGGGACAGGCCAAACATAATGCAACTCAGGCAGGTACGAATGTTGAATGGATAAATGCTTCCATGCAGGAGGTATCCCAAAAAGTTTCTCAAAAATTTGATGCAATTTTTTGTCTGGGAAATTCACTCCCTCACCTGTTGACTATTGGGGATTTGCATAAAACAGTTCAGGGACTCTCGAACCTCTTAAATGATTCGGGAATTCTGGTTCTTCAAATGCTGAATTACGACCAGCTGTTAAAATCAAAAAAACGAATTGTTGGAATAAACCGGGAAAAAAACCGGGAATTTATCCGGTTTTATGATTTTCTGGAAAATCTGATACGATTCAACATATTGACCATCGTTTGGGAAGATAATGTACCCACCCCACAACTTACCAGCACGCTTCTTCATCCGTATACCAAAGGGGAATTAAATACCACCCTGGCTCATTTTGGATTTACTGAAATAGAATATTACGGTGATTTGAAATTTTCCGAATATCGGCCTATCGGATCACCAAATCTGGTAGTTGTGGCCCGCAAAAATAGTAAACAGGATCAACGTTAAAAAAAATAAAATCAGGAGAATTAGTCATGTCTTATGCTTCAGATCTTTTAGTGGAAGAGCATGAAATTATTGAGCGGATGTTAGCAGTATTAAATAAAGCGGCAGAAAAATTGGAGCGGGGAGATAAAGTGGACCCGCAGTTGTTTCTGGAGGCAGCAGATTTTATCCGGAACTTTGCCGATCGGTGCCATCATGCCAAAGAAGAAGATATTTTGTTTAAACTCATGGCGGAGCGGGGAATTCCCACCCAGGGTGGTCCGGTAGGAGTAATGCTCACCGAACATGAATATGCCCGCAAATACACTGAAGCCATGGAAAAGGCCACCCGAGAATTCCTGGAAGGAAATATTCAGGCCAAAAATACCATCATTGAGAATGCCCGCTATTATGCCAGGCTCTTAACCGAGCATATCCACAAGGAAAATAACATTCTTTACCCGATGGGCAACCGGATATTCAGTTCGGAAGATCAAACCATGCTGAAGGAAAAATTTGAAGAAATCGAGAAAAATGAAATCGGGGAGGGTGTACACCAGAAATATCTGCAATTAGTCCAAAAACTGGAAAAGGAAATTGAATAGGATTTTTCGGAATAAACTCATACATGGATGGAAAATGACACTGCCAGGAGGAATGATTGGTCTAGCAATTGTGGAATAGACCCGGTACATGTGATGTTCAAAATCACCAGAGTAAAGGTGATTAACATCAAAAACCTTTAATAATTAACCAGGAGCAATAAGGTTATTGACAAAACCAACTACAAAACAAAGGAGGAAAAAGGCATGAGTGAAAAGTCTGCCAAGATTATCTTTTATGGTGGAACGCTTATTTCTGCCATACTGTTTTTGTATCTCACATTTGATACCCATCGGCAGGTTGGCGTGCTGACCCATGCGGATAAGTTATCCGAAGACGTGGTGGCAGGGAAAAGGGTATTCCAGAAATATAATTGTAACGATTGCCATACCATTCTGGGATTCGGTGGTTATTACGCCCCGGATCTAACCAAAGTCTATCAGCGACGAGGTCCGGATTATATCCGCAATATTGTAACCCAACCGGAAGTCGTGCTGGAAAAATCATTCAGAAAGATGCCGCAGCAGCATGTATCCCCGGAGGAAATCAATCATCTGGTTGCATTTTTTCAATGGGTCGGGGAAATAAACAACCAGAACTGGCCTCCCCAGGATGCAAAGGCAGGACGAAAAGCAGGGGTGAACAGATTGTTGAGCTCGGCAAATATGTCGGCCGGGGCCGCCTTATTTAAGGAAAACGGATGTTTCGCCTGCCATAAGTTGCAGGGAGTTGGTGGTGATATCGGCCCGGATCTGGATGATGTCGGCTCACGTTTATCGCAGTCGCAAATCGAACAGCAGATCGTGAACCCGAATAAACTTAATCCGGGCTCGGTAATGCCGCCTTTTCCAAATCTGTCCGAACAGGACTTAAAAGCGTTGGCGGAATTTTTGTCCAAACAGAAAGGAGGTGCTGAATGATCGCTTATAAGTCACAACGTGTTGCATATCCTTATTTCGTAGTCGCCCTTTGCCTGTTTGGTCTTCAGGTTATTTTGGGATTATGGCTGGCCACAAATTATGCCTTTACCCTGCCGCAATGGCTGGTGAATGTGTTTCCGTTTGCCACCGCCCGTGCCTTCCATACAAATCTGCTTGTGCTCTGGATGCTGCTGGGCTTTATGGGAGGAACCTATTTTATGGTCCCGGAGGAAAGTCAGTCCGAATTGTACAGCCCACGGTTAGCCTATATTCAGCTAATTTTACTGGTGGGGACTGGAGTAGCAGCCTTAATCGGTTTTCTGTTCGGCTGGACCCAGGGTAAGCCTCTGCTGGAAATTCCGGTTCAACTGGATTTTTTGGTGGTCATCGGGGCGCTCATATTCCTGTTTAATGTGGGCATGACCTTGATCCGGGCTAAAAAATGGACCATGATCCAGGGGACGCTGTTAGGTGGTCTGGTTTTCCTGGCCCTCCTGTATTTGTTCGGAATACCATTCTATCGCAATCTCTCGATCGACTGGTATTACTGGTGGTGGGTTATCCACCTCTGGGTAGAAGGTGCCTGGGAACTGGTTACCGGTGCAATTATGGCCTGGATACTGATTAAGATAACCGGTGTGAATAGAAAGGTGGTTGAAAAGTGGCTTTATGTCGAAATAGGTCTGTTTCTGTTTACCGGTATTACCGGTACAGGTCATCATTATTACTGGATCGGTGCACCAAGATACTGGCTCTGGTTTGGCGGTATTTTTAGTGCCCTGGAACCGTTGCCCATTGCTTTTATGGTATGGGATACATTCCGGCATATCAAAGAGGGTAAGGGAGAAATTAAAAATAAGGTGGTCTGGACCCTGGCTGTGGGCTCAGTGATTTATCATTTTGTCGGTGCGGGCATCTGGGGATTTATTCACACGCTTCCTCAGATTAATTATTACACCCATGGCAGCCAGGTAACTGTATCTCATGGCCATCTGGCATTCTTTGGCGCGTATGCTCTGCTCAATATTACTGTTTTTTACTACGCCTTTCCACAGTTGAAGGGATTTGCCAATTTCCGTCAATCACTTGGGAAATTGGGTTTTTGGATTACCAGCAGCGCCATGTTCCTGATCGGATTGGCCTTTGGTGTGGCGGGAGTGTTACAGGCTTATCTAGAGCGCGTCCTGGGATTGGGTTTTATGACCGCCCAGGCCCAGATGCAATTCTGGTTTAAGATCGTCATCTTTTTCGGGTTTATCTTCTTTGCCGGTGTCGTAATCTGGATATACGATTTGCTCAGATTGAAACCAGTCTCAGATTCCTCGTCATCATAACAAGTGAGGTAGCATAGGACTGAATACATGATGGGGCCTGATTCAAATCAGGCTCCATCCTCTACTTACCGCTTTTTATTTCCTGGTAGCGAAAGCAATCCACAACATGATCATTTACCATACCGACCGCCTGCATAAAGGCATAACAGATGGTAGAACCCACAAAAGAAAAACCATGCTTTTTCAGATCTTTACTCATGGCATCGGATTCAGCAGTTTTAGCCGGCAGCTCTTTCAGTGATTTCCAGGAATTTATAATTGATTTTCCCTCGGTGAATTGCCAGATGTAATTGCTGAAGCTGCCGTACTTTTTTTGTATCTCCAGGAAGGCCCGGGCATTTTGTATTGTGGCATTTATCTTCAGTTTATTGCGGACAATTCCGGGATTAGTCAGTAGTTCTTCAATTTTTGTCTTTTGATATTGTGCAATTTTGATGGCATCAAAATTATCAAATGCTTTGCGGTAGTTTTCCCGTTTTCGGAGAATGGTACTCCAGCTAAGTCCTGCCTGCGCTCCCTCCAATATTAAAAACTCGAATAAGATTCTGTCATCAAATACCGGTACACCCCATTCGGTATCATGATATGCCTGGTAAAGTGGATCACTCCCGGCCCATTCACATCGTTTTATCATTTCCTCCCCGCTTTCGACTTTATCCGGTTAAGGATCTTTTCATCCGAGAGTTCCCTTAACGCATCGGCGGCAATCCATTTTGCCGACTTTGAGTCAAGTTTCTGGATTCTCTCCGCCGTCCGGATGGCTTCCCGATTCAATGCAAGATTGCGTTTCCCAATTTGACGAAGTGCCCAGTTGACTGCCTTCTTAACGAAATTCCGCTCATCGGTGGCACCCTGATAAATATACTTCAGGAAATCTTGAAATGAACCGTCATCTGCTTTTTTATCATGGACGGCAAACACGGCCATCATCACAAACCCAGCCCGTTTCACAAATTCTTCTTTTCTGTTCACCCATTCAATTGCCTTTTGCCGGGCAAAAACAGTTTTGGCGAAAAGATTGTTGCAGCACTGGTCACACAGATCCCATGAATTAAAATCTTTCACCCAGGTTTCCATCTGCGATTCGGTCATTTCTTTAGGGGAATCAATAAAACAGGCAAGAATCCTGGCTTCATGGATTTCAGTTTTCCAGAGATCCAGGGCTAATTGGTGATTGTCACCGATCTCTTTGGCAAGTTGCCTCAGTACTGGGATAGAAGTGCCAAGTGCCCTTTCCGTGCGGATGCCATATCTGGCCATGCCAGCCAGGTTTTGAGGTTGGGCGATTGCCCGTAAGTATCCCAGAACCTCTTCTGCAGATGTCCATTTGGTATTTTTATTTTTTGATGCCATAGATTTCCAGTTTGCGGTACAACGTCTTTTTAGTGATGCCCAGCAGTTTAGCCGCTTTGGTTTTATTCCAATCTGTTTTCTGCAGGATTTTTATCAAATGCTTCATTTCGACATCGGTCAATGACTCATCTCCATTTTCAGCTTCCATCATCGGAGAAGGCAATTGGTGCTTTATATCGATGGGCAGATCAGCTTTTTGAATCTGATGGCCATCACTCAGGATTACCGCTCGTTCGATCACGTTCTCTAATTCGCGTACATTACCGGGCCAGGCATAACCATGCAGTAATTCCAGGGCCTCCGGGGTAATTTCACTTAAACATTTCCCGGTTTGAAAACAGATTTTCTTTAAACAATACTGTACCAGTATCGGAATATCTTCTTTTCTTTCTCTCAAGGGCTTCAATTCGATATTAAAAACATTCAGACGATAAAAGAGATCTTCCCTGAATTTCTCCTCTTTTAAAAGTTTTAAAAGATTTCGATTGGTTGCGGCGATAATCCGGACTTCACTGCGTAAGGTTTGGGTGCTGCCCACCGGCCGGTATTCCCCGCTCTCCAAAAATCGAAGCAGTTTGGTCTGGAAGCCGATACTCACGTCACCGATTTCGTCCAGGAACAGGGTACCCGAGTCGGCTACATCCACCAGCCCTCTTTTAAACTTGACTGCCCCGGTAAAGGCGCCTTTCTCGTGCCCGAACATCTCACTCTCCAGAAGCGTATCCTGGATGGCACTGCAGTTGACAATGACAAACGGTTTATCCATTCGCGGGCTCTTTTGGTGAATTGCTTTGGCAACCAGCTCTTTACCGGTGCCGGTCTCACCGGTTATCAAAACGGTTGAATTGGTCGGCGCCACTTTTTCAATCAAACCCATTATCTCATTGATGTGGCTACTGTTTCCCACGATTTCCGTATATTTTTTTTGCTTATCCAGCTCACGCTTGAATATTTCACTATCTCTTTTTAACTGGGTTAATTCACCGGCCCGTTCGACCAGGATGATCAACTCTTCCAGATCGAAAGGTTTGATCAGGTAGTCATAGGCGCCCAGCTTCATGGAAGCGATGGCATTTTCGATGGTGGCATTTCCGGTCATCATAATGATCTGTGTGTCCTGGTAAATCCGTTTTAGATTTTTCAGGATTTCAATTCCGTCGATATCGGGCAATACAATGTCCAGCAGAACAATGTCAAAATTCTCCCGTTTGGCGATCTCTAAAGTTTCCTGCCCTGTTTTCGCTGCCACTGCGGTGAAACCCCGACGCTCAAACAAATGACATAAATGTTGCCGGAAGGAATCTTCATCGTCTACGATCAGTAATTTCATAGTATTTTCTCAGACTTAATTTATCAAATTATAATTATGTAATTGAAGGTTCCCGGTAAACCGGTAAACTCAGGGTAAAGGTGCTGCCTTTTTTCGGCTGGCTTTCCACATGAATTTCACCACCCAGACTTTTGATGATCCGCAGACTAATCGGCAGTCCCAGACCAGTCCCCATGCCCGCCGGTTTTGTGGTATAAAAGGGCTTAAATATTTTACCCAAATTTTGTGGAGCAATTCCGCATCCTTCATCTTTTATTGTGACCTTTACCGAGGCATTCCCATCCATTTCGGAATTAATTTCAATAGTTTTGCCGGCGGGACTGAATTCCACTGCATTTAAGATCAGATTGAGGAAAACCTGGGAAAGGGTATCGGCCTCGCCCATGATGAGCGGAATATTTCTGGCCAGATTCAATTTAATTTCCTTATGCTCTCTTTCGGCTTTATAGCGAATAAGCAGACGCACATTCTTGATCAATTGATTGACATCCAGCGGAACCCGGCGATGCTCGGTGCGCGGGGCAATATTGAGTAGACCAGTGGTAATCCGCTTGCAGCGCTGGATTTCATTTTTAATTGTCTCAATGTCTTCCAGAATTTCCACTGACTCCTTTTTTTCTCCCAAATTTTCCAGGAGCAGATCAGTCAATTCTTGGACACAGACTGCAATTGAGCTTAATGGATTGTTAATTTCGTGGGCGACGCCACTGGCAATCTCACCCATGGCTGCTAATTTACTGGTCTGGATGAGGTGCAGCTGCAGTTCCTTTTCTTCAGTAATATCCTGAATTAATTCCAGAATTTGATCCACTTTTCCTTTTTCATCGAACAGGGGTGCGGAGGTTATACGAAAATAGTGCGTTTGATCTTCCCCATCCATATACTCTGTTTCAAAATTTTCAATGGTGCCGTTCTTGAGGGACTTATCAATCGGATTTTCTAACCGGGTTTGTTTATTGTTAAACAGTTTAAAATTATCCGAGCCAAAGTGCTTATTTAGCGAACCAAACCATCTCTCGCTGACCTTATTCATCCAGATAATCTCTTTTTTCCGGTTTATTAATATCAATCCCGCATCTATTCCCATCAGGATATTCGAAAGTTTGTTTTTTTCCTGCTCCAATTCGTTCCGGCGTTTTTCCAATTCTTCATTTAGTTTTTCGATACTCTTTTTATCGATTTCCTCTTTGCGGGACAACAGTCCCATGGACACACCCACCAGGATGAAAAAAACAATTCGTAATCCCAGCAGAACATAGTTCTCAGAGCTCACTGCAAAATTTCCAGCAGCCAGATAAATGAAAATTGATAGTAGTTGGACCCTGAATCCAAAAGATAATCCAAAATAAAAAGAGTGAAGTGCCACCAGCAGTAAAAAGGCCAGATAAAAATCACTTGAGTAGCCTCCGGTGAGGCGGACAAGCCAGAAGACAAAAATAAGATCGAGATAGAGAACCAAATTATACAGATAGCGAATCCGTTTGGGATAGAGATAAATTAACAGATAAAGCAAGAGACTATAGATGAGAAAAAAGCCAAAATTTAAAAATAGCTCATGCTGATTGGCGGCGGGCATTTTGGACAGAAAAACCCAGAATATTCCCCCAATAAAGGCAAGGATCCTCAGCAAGGCAAACATCCTGTCCACCGAGGTCAATTTCTTTAACAACGAGGCCATTTTTATCATCTATCTCTTCTATAACTTATTACAATATTAGAAACATGCTTTTAAATCAGATAAATTTGTGATTTCATGTACAATACAATTTAAACAAATCATATCTTGAAATACAAGATTATCCTGTAAAATATATAATTGTGATGATTTGGATAGAATTGATATGGTTTGTGGATTTAAAGTGTTAAACCGGGAGACTAACCATTTGGTTGGTCAGAATCCGGTCTATGTGTGCCTCAACCTCCCGCAAAACCTCCGGGTAAATAGTCTGCAATTCTGGTGATAAACCCTCCCGTATTTCATGTTTCTCATGAATTACAATCCCGACTATGGAGAGTTGCTCAGGCATGGACATCTGGTAATGATTTCCCAGCGCAACCAGACTGCCCAGACCGATAAAATGGGGAGATGCACCTTTGGGTATTTCCTGGAGTGGTTCAGGTTTCAGAAACTGGATCTCCCCCAACGGCTTTTGGTCATTAATGATAGCGTCTACAATGATAACCTGGTCAAAACCAATAAATTGATCCAGTAAATATAGACCGGCCTGGGAGCTGATTTCAAATTCTAAAGCAGCCGAGTCTGTAAAATGTTCTTTGAGATCCTGAACAATCCGGATACCAATACCGTCGTCACCTAAAACCGGATTACCCAGACCCAGTACCAGATTTTCTTTTAGAGCAGATGTTAAAATTAAAGCACCCCAGATTTAATAATATTTTTATTTAGAAACTTAACGAGTAATTCGGCGAATTAATTCTCCCTTTTGGTTGTAAATTTCCGCATACAGCGGCATTTCCCCCGGGAGTGCGTGTGTGGCACAGGCATGACAGGGATCGTAAGCCCGGAAGGCCATTTCCACCTTATTTAAAATGCCATCGTCCACATGACCATCGCGAATTAAACTGCGCGCTGCTTTATCCACAGACATGGCGATTCTGCCTGCATTATTCTGGGTGGCTACAATTAGATTCGCTTTCTGGATCACACCACGCTCATCGGTTTGATAGTGATGGAATAGCGTTCCTCTGGGGGCTTCCACACAACCAATTCCTTCTTTTGGGGTCATATCGGGAATAGCGCGAATATGCTTGCTGGTGATTTCGGAATCGCTGGCGAGCTCAAGCATTCTTTCGGCAGCGTAAAGCATCTCGACCAGGCGAGCCCAGTGGTTTGCCAGGGTAAAATGGACTGGTTTTCCACCCAGGGTCTCAAAATAGCGCTTATAATATTCTTCTGCCTGCGGGGTAGCCATGCCCTCGGCGGCATTCAAACGGGCCAGCGGGGCAACACTATATATCCCGGAACCATTTCCATCGTTAAATCCGTCCCAGCCAACATTTTTAAGGTAGGGGAATTTTACGTAGCTCCATGGTTCCACATGTTCCAGGATTTGATTTAAATACTCCTGGGCCGGAAATTTGACAAATTCCTCCCCATTGGGAGCAACTACCCGGATCTTTCCATCATAAAAATTGACCTGATTTTGTTCGTCGACCAATCCCATATAATAGGTATGATGGGTATAGGCATCGGAGGTGATCAGATTGAGATATGTGGAATTTGCCAGAACAACGTCATCGAATATCTTAAGGGCAAATAAGGCAAAATTAATACCTTCCTTGGCCACGGCTTCGAAACGCTGCCGGACTTCTTCTTTCATTTGTTTGGAAACTCCTCCCGGTAAACCCAGAACCGGATGAATAACCTTTCCGCCCATCTCGGTGATTAATTCCCTTAACTCCCGGCGCATACCAATCACTTTTTTCCCGACATCCAATCCTACTTTTTGCAGTACGCCTAAAATATTGCGATCCGCTTTCGGAGCATCCGGCCCGGTCACAAAATCCGGACCGCCCAGGAAGAAGAAATGCAGGGCATGGTCCTCCAGCATAAAGGTGTTGTAGACCAGCTCACGGATTTTTTTCGCGGTCTCTGTCGGTTCCACTTTGTATAAATCATCCAGGGCCTTTGTCCCGGCCATATGATGGGCAGTGGGGCATACCCCGCAAATTCGTGAAGTGATCTGGGGCATATCCTCTGCCGGACGCCCTTCGCAGAATTTTTCGAATCCCCGCAGTTCCGGGACCTGGAAATAGGCCCGCTCCACATTACCGGTGTCATCCAGAAAAATGGATATCTTACCGTGTCCTTCGAGTCTGGTGATTGGATCAATTACAATTTTTTGTGCCATCAGGATTACTCCCAATATATCGGTTTTTCATTATTTTTAATGTTAGTTAAAATTTCTCCTGTATCTGTCTTGAACTATTAATCTTTGCTGGATTCCTGAACCGGATTTTGATGAAAGGTTTTTCGCTTCAAAAGTGAAGCAGGTAACCCGTAACGGTAAAAAGTGCCAACCGGATCGACAAATTTATCAAAAAGTCGCTGAATTGATTCTTCATCGCTGTAATCCACAATGGAGGCCAGGCCGGAAAGTGCTTTGGCACCCTGATCTTTAACCCGGCTGGTAGGGCCAAAACAACCGGTACAGGGCATATTCCCGTTAACACACAAAGCTCCGCATCCGCTCCGGGTGGCCGGTCCCATACAAAAAATGCCCTGCGCCAGAAGGCATTTTTCCGGATCGATTTCCACTTCCTGGACGCGCTTGAGATCTTTGATCAACAACTTTTCCGGTTTGCTCTGATTCCTATCGCATTCGTCACACAGCGCTTTATCCGGAGACAGCACGGTACCCTTTGGTGGCAGTTCACCCTTTAAAATGGTTTGAATGGCTTCCAGTAACAACTTCGGGGTAGGTGGGCATCCCGGGAGATAATAGTCTACCTCGACCAGATCATGCAGATGTTTTACTGTATCAAAAAATTCCGGGAGATGCAAATCATGTCCGTTCATCGATGCATCTTCCAGCGGCACCACCTGATTATTTTCCTGCAGGGAAGGGACCTCATGGTAGACGCGGTTGAAAATACTTTCTTTGTTCCACAGATTACCCAGCCCCGGTATGCCGCCAAGATGTGCGCAGCTACCAAAAGCAATGATCATCTTGGATTTGCGTTCCAGAAGGTAAACCATTTCCTCCTGTTCACCCAGACGGATGGCCCCATTTATGAAAGCGACATCAATTTCTTTATCCTGCATTTTAGCCACATCTTCTTTTTTGAAATCGAGGGCGACCGGCCAGAAAACAATATCGACTGCTTCAACCACATCCAGAATGTTTTCGGCGAGATCGACCACCGCTTCCTCACAACCACCGCAACTGGCGCACCAATAAAAAGCAACTTTGGGTTTTGACATTTCGACTTACCTCAATTTATAATTGTCATCCGGTAATCATATTTGGTTCACTTACGTAAAACATATGCTCTTTAGTTATAAGACAGGTGCTGCTACTGCCTCTGCCTCGCTTTCTACTTCTTCAGTAACCGGAGATGCAGAAATTTTTAAAGGACCCAACTCTCTTAATTGATCGACCATTTCGTTGATTACCCGTTGAACTTTATCACCTTCGGAAGCGGAAATCCATTCCAGGCGAAGACGCTTTTTTTCGATCCCCATCTGTTCAAGAAGTCTTTGAAGCAGATGAAATCTTCGCAAAGTCTTATAATTACCTTCCTGATAATGGCAATCCCCGGGATGGCAACCACCGATCAATACGCCATCGGCTCCCCGGTGGAAAGCATCCAGGATAAACTGGGGATCAATTCTGCCAGAGCACATGATCCGAACAATGCGCACATTGGGAGCGTAACTCATCCGAGCAGTACCCGCCAGGTCTGCTGCGGTGTAAGTGCACCAGGTGCAGAAAAATGCAACTACTTTTGGTTCGTACATGGATCTTTATCCTTTTTGTAATTGAACTGTCTGTCATTCTTAAATTTATTCATTCAACCTAACTATTCCAGCTAAACCATAAGTCCTTCTATTTCGGAGAATATCTGTTCGTCCAGATAGAGATGCTGGCGTGCAGCGCCACTCGGACAGGCGGAGACACAAGTGCCGCATCCCTTGCAAAGTACCTCGTTAATAACCGATATGGCCTTCTCCTTGTCGAAGCTGATGGCAGTGTAAGGACAGAGAGAGACGCAGGTTTGACAACCGGAACAGTACTCTTCTTCGATCCAGGCGGTATTTGGTTCCAGCTCCACCTCGCCGCGATCGATAAGAGCAAGGGCTTCCGCGGCGGCGGCACCGGCCTGGGCTACGGTATCCGGAATGTCTTTTGGCGATTGGCAAGCACCGGCCAGGAAAATTCCGTCTGTGGCAGTAGAAATCGGTGCTAATTTGGGATGTCTCTCCAGGAAAAATCCCTCATTACTGCAGGAGATATTGAAGATTCTCCGGATTTCATCCGCATCGGGTTGTGGTTCCAGACCGGTTGAAAGGATAACCATATCCACTGGTATTCGTCTTACCATACCAATCAGTGTATCCTCAACCCGAATCACCAGTTTGCCCTCCTCGGAAGGATCCAGGGGTACGTCACTGACTTCGGCAACCCGTCCCCGGATCATGTGCGCCCCTTCTTCCAGTATCCGATCATAGAACTCTTCATATCCTTTACCAAAGGTTCGCATATCAATATAGAAGTTATAGACCTCGGCATTTGTTCGCTCGTGCATCAGATGGGCAAATTTAAGTGAGTACATACAGCAAACCCGGGAGCAGTACCGGTTATGATTTTTGTCGCGCGATCCCACACAATGAATTATTCCCACTGACTTGGGTTTTCCTCCATCCCGTAAAATAATTTCACCACCGGTGGGTCCGGCAGCATTGATCAGCCTTTCCACTTCCAAGCTGGTGTAGACATTGGCCAGTTTTTTATAACCATAATGCGGGATTTTTTCGGCATCGAAAGATTTAAATCCAGTGGCGATGATTATGGAGCCGACATCGATCTCTTTTATCTCATCCTTTTGGTGATAATCGATAGCCTTTGCTTCGCAGGTATTAACACATAACTCACAGTCGCAGCAACCGGCGCAGGCCAGACAACGATTGGCTTCTTCGATGGCCATCTCTTCCGTGTAGCCCTGGTGTACCTCGTCGAAGGACTTCCTTCTCTCAATCTCAATGGCCGGAATTTCAACCCGCCATTTTACCGGAATACCCTCGGTATCAAATTCAAAACTTGGTTCGAAAGGACCTTCCAGTTCCCGACCCTCGCTCATATCCTCACTTTTGAGATAACGATCAATAGAGATGGCAGCTTTCCGACCGGCAAACATGGCATTGACCACTACATCAGGACCCGATACACAATCTCCTCCGGCAAAGATGCCTTCGATATTTGTTTCCAGAGTGACCGGGTCGGCTGCAAATGTATCCCATTGTGTTACAGTCAGGCCCAGCCGGTCCTTAAGTGTCTCCAGTTCCGGCATCTGACCGATGGTGACGATGACTGCGTCGCAAGGCAGGATGAACTCGGATCCCGGGACAGGTACCGGTCGTCGGCGACCACTTTCGTCCGGATGGCCTAATCGGGTGCGAATGCATTCCAGTCCCGCTACATGTGTTGAGCCCATAAACTGACGGGGCATGGCATTGAAATAAATGCGGATACCTTCTTTTTCTGCTTCCCGGATTTCCAGTTCGTCAGCCGGCATTTCATTTCTGCCCCGGCGGTAAACAATGGTAACCTCTTCCGCATCTGTGCGCAGGGCGGTCCTTGCCGCATCGATGGCCGAATTACCACCGCCAATGACCAGAACCTTTTTGCCCAGTTTCACTTTCTCACCACTGTTCACTCGCTTGAGAAAATCAATTCCACCCCAGATTCCATTCAGGATTTCATTGGGAATATTTAAGCTCCGCTCCTTACCACAGCCAATGGCCAGGTATACTGCCTGATATTTTTCTTTGAGCTGTTTTAAGGAAATGTCTCGTCCAATCTTGGTATTTAATTTTATGTTTACACCGGTTTCCTCAATACGACTGATTTCTTCATTCAGGATGTGACGGGGTAACCGGAATGCGGGAATACCCATCCATAACATTCCACCCGGCATCTGATTCGCTTCATATATCTGTACCTGATAACCCCGATGTCGTAATTCGTAAGCACACATTAATCCTGAAGGACCGGATCCAACAATCGCCACCTTTTCTTTTCTCTGAATCGCCGGATCTGGTTTTGGCAAGCTGAATTGGCCAACATGGTCTGTGACAAAGCGTTTAAGTGCCGGAACATTAATGGCGTCATCAACCTTATTTCGCGAGCACATAGACATACACGGATGCGAGCACACCCGGCCACAAATTGCCGGAAGGGGATTATCCCGGAGAATAACCTCCAGTGCCTCTTCAAACCGGCCCCCGGCGATCAATTTAATATATGCCTGTGCATTCTGATGTAAGCTGCAGGTTGCCTGGCAGGGTGGCATCCCTTTACGGGAAATGGTATAGGTGTTCGGTACCGATTGAGGAAATGGCCGGTAAATGGCTTTGCGGGTTCCCAGGCCTTCGTCAAATTCGGAGGGTATATCCACCGGACAGACCTTCACACATTCACCACAGCCGGTGCATGCTTCTTCGTTTATAAATCTAGCTTTCTTTTTAACTTTCACCTTAAAGTTGCCAACATAACCATCCACGCCTTCCACTTCAGAATAAGTCATGAGTTCTATATTTGGATGTGCGGCTACTTGGGTCATTTTTGGGGTCAGGATACAAGCCGAGCAATCCAGGGTGGGAAAAGTTTTATCGAATTTTGCCATATGGCCACCGATGGATGGCTCCCGTTCGATCAGATAAACCTTTTTCCCGGCATCTGCCATCGTAAGAGCGGCTTGTATTCCAGCGATTCCTCCACCAATGACCATGGTATCCGGATGCACCGGCACTGATCGTTTCTTAAGGGGCTCGTGAAAGTATACCCGCTTAACGCCTGCTGAAATCAGGGCTTTTGCTTTATCGGTCGCCTGGACTTTATCCAGGGTTACCCAGGACACATGTTCCCGGATATTTGCCATCTGGAAGAAATAGGGATTTTCACCACCTTCCCGGACAGCCCTGCGGAAGGTCACTTCATGCATCAGGGGCGAACAGGATGCAACCAGCACCCGGTTCACACCTAATTCTTTAATATCCTTTTTGATTAAATCCTGGCCGGGATCGGAACACATAAATTTATACTCCCGGGCAATTTCGACATGGGGAAGTGTCTGGGCGAATTCCACCACTTCGGATATATCAACCTTGCCAGCGATGTTTGCTCCACAGTGACAAATGTAGACGCCAATTTTGATATCACCATTGTTGTTCATTTTAGTCTCCATGAAAGTTTTTCATAGAACGTTCCCAGTTTAAATATTTGTCTGTATTTCCGGGACTTCGATGCTCTTCATCAGATCCTTTGGGAAAATGATGGATCTTTTTATTCCCAGTTTCTTTGCCGGAATTCCAAAGGCAAGACCGAGAATTTGTGTGAAATAAAGAATAGGTATTTCTTTAATGTCGTTATATTTCTTCAAAATTTTCCGCTGATAAGCTTCCAGATTAAACTGACAGAGTGGACATACTGTAACGATGCAGTTGGCCCCGCGGCGTTGTGCTTCGGAGAGTAAAATATAATTTATCCGTAATCCGACCTCCTCGATGGTACCGGTTAAGGATCCACCGCAACACCTGGTTTTCACCGGATAATCCACCGCTTCGGCGCCAAGATATTCGAAGATCTGGTCCATGGTGTCCGGAAAACAGGGATGGTCAAATTCCTGGTAAGGTCGGACGATTTGGCATCCGTAGTATGGTGCAATTTTAAATGATCTCAATGGTATCCGAACCCGGTTTTGGATTTTTTCAAATCCTACGTCATGCAGCAGCACTTCCAGCGGATGACGTACCCGGACTGTACCGCGGTAAACCAGATCGGCTGCGGTAAGAGCTTTATCCACCTTTTCCCGGATTTCCGGATATTGCTTTATATACTTCATGGTTTTTAACAAAACCAGGTAACAGGCACTACAGGGTGCAACCAGATCGAAACCCATTTCTTCAGCGATAGCTAAATTTCTCGCAGAAACCGCAAAGGACATATTTTCATCGACAGACATATACATCGTCGCACCACAACAATTCCAGTCGGGCAATTCCAGTAATTTCAGGTCCAGGGCCTCAAAAACCGCCAGCAAAGATTCTTCGTATTGTTTTGCCGTTCCCTTAACAGAACATCCCGGATAATATGAGTAGGTTTTCATGATCAGGCCTCCAGTGCTTTGAATATTTTCCGGATTTGCTTAAGGTTTTTAATTTTTTCAGTACCGAAGCGCATTCGCCCGGTTCTCAGCAGGTTTGCTCCCAATGGTATCATGGCAATCAGACTGGAAAGCCGTGTTTTCATGGCAAGTTTTACCACAAGCCAGCTTTCGGTAATCCGCCCGTTTTTCCGGATGGTATTGGTGAAGAGGCGGGCTAAAATGGGGATGCTAAATTTTTTACTGGGATATATTCCCTCCTCGATCGCCCGTCTTTTAAAGGCATACATCACATCAGTAATTTTAATATTTCTGGGGCAACTCACCAGACAGGCATAACAGGAGGAACATAGCCAGATTGTGAAACTGCTTAGAACCTCTTCCTTAAATCCGGCATCAGCCATAGCGATCAGTCGTCGGGGAGTATTATCCATGTAAATACTCATGGGACAAATACTGCTGCAGGTTCCACACTGAATGCACTCCCGGATATTTTCTCCACCGGGAACACTCGAGATCCATTGTGGAAAAGAATGATCGAGCTCATTCTCGTATTTTACTTTTCTTTGAACTTCCATTGAAAACCCTCCAATGGGTATTTTGGTCATTTATTGATTCTAATAATGGCAAATCGTATGCCCGTAATTTTTGTTAAGATGGTTTAATGAACCATTTATCACAAACTGCTATAATTACTAGAGGTTATGGAGAAAGGTGTAAAAATCATCTAATAGTGTACTATTGAAAGGGGTGTCTAAAGTATACGGTTAAGCGGGTAAAAAGTAAACTCTCATATCATGATAAGTGTTAATTATATTGGAATTATTAAAAAATATTTTCTCTTCCGTGGAAATGTTTTAGTGAAAATAAAGAAAAAATCTTAATTGTTGAGAAATTAAACATTATATAATATCTTAGATAGAGAAAATTTTTACAATAACATGCGTATCAGAGCTAAATCACACATTGGTGCCTTTACAAGATCATTAAGTTTTAAACTCCTCCTGATCCTGTTAACAATCATGTTTTTATTTTTCGCCTTCTATGTAGTTCTTTATTCAACTATGCAAAAGCGAATCTATGAGCATACAATTGAATTGGGAGCTTATCGGAACAGTGATATTATTAAGAATGCCCTCTATCGACTGATGCTCAAAAATGAACGGGAGGAGCTTTTTAATACCATAAAGATTATTGGTAATGAACCCGGTCTTGAAGATATTCGGATTTACAATAAAAAGGGAGAGATTACTTACTCGACAAATGAATCCGAAACCGGAACAGTGGTAGACATGAGAGCCGAAGCCTGCTATGCCTGTCATGCAGCTAATGAACCTATACAATCACTGCAGACCGAGGATAAAACCAGAATATATGAAGGGCCCAAGGGTTATCGGATTATGGGAATGATAAATCCCATCAGAAATGCGCCTGAATGCAGTAATCAGGTCTGCCATGCTCATAATCCCGAACAGACAATTTTGGGTGTTCTTGATGTCAGGATGTCACTCAACGAACTGGATCAGGCGGTTTTCCAGACTAGGGTTGCAGCAATTTCTCTCTCCTTTGGCCTGACAATTTTAGCCCTGGTCTTATTTTCCATCATGGTATATATCATCATTTATCGACCGATAAAAACGCTTCAGGCCGGTACAGTCAGGCTAGCGGTTGGTGATCTCGATTATCGAATTGACATGAAGCGCAGGGATGAGTTAGGAATGCTGGCTCAGTCATTTAATAATATGGCAGAGAATCTGAAAAAGGCATATCAGGAATTAAAAGACTGGTCCAACAAACTGGAAAAACGAGTGGATGAAAAAACCGATCAATTGGAGAAGATGCATAAGGGGCTAATTCATGTGGAGAAGATGGCCTCACTCGGTAAAATGGCCGCTTCCGTAGCCCACGAGTTGAATAATCCCCTGGCTGGTATCGTTACTTATTCGAAATTAATTCAGAAAAGAATCCGGAAAAACGGGACCTCACCAGAAGATCTAAAGAAAATTATCAATGAGTTGGAACTGATCAGTTCGGAATCCATGCGTTGCGGAAATATCGTCCGGAATCTTCTTGCCTTCGCCCGGGAAACCTCGGCAAACTTCCAGGAATTTAATATTGAAGAGATCATAAATCGTGGATTGGAAATCCTGAGTCATCATATGCAATTGGCGGGGGTGGAATTTGAAAAAAACATACGGGTAACATCCAAGAAATTGTTTTGCGATGCCGAACAAATGGTGCAGGCGCTGATTGCTTTATTCGTTAATGCAGTGGAAGCCATGCCGGATGGAGGAACTTTAAATATCACTGTGGAAGACATCCCGGAGAAACCTTCCTGGATGAGAATAAAGATTGCCGATACTGGTATAGGAATTTCAGCGGAAACCCTGGACAAGATTTTCGAACCATTTTTTACCACCAAGGAGGAAAAGAAGGGCGTTGGTCTGGGTTTGCCGGTGGTCTATGGCATTATTCAGCGACACCAGGGCAAAATTCGGGTGGAATCTGAAAAAGGTAAAGGCAGTACCTTTATCATTGAATTACCCCGGCAGCAAACCGGGTTAGTGGAAGAAAGAGAAAGGGGTGATGAAGATGAAACCGTATAAAATCTTAATCGTGGATGATGAGTTATCGGTGCGAACTTCCCTGAAGGAATGGTTTCTTGAGGAAGGATTTACTGTGGAAACTGCAGAAAGCGGGGAAGATGCTCTGAATAAGATGCATACCGGTCCCTACGATTTAATCCTGCTGGATATTAAGATGCCTGGTATGGATGGCATCACCCTGCAAAAGAAGATCAAGGAAATTGATGAGGATGCCATCATCATTATCATGACCGCTTATGCCTCGGTGGATACCGCGGTTGAAGCACTTAAATTGGGTGCTTTCGATTATGTGACCAAGCCATTCGATCCCGATGACCTCTCCCAGCTCATCAGAAATGCACTGAAACAAAAAGAATTGACTTCAGAGAATGTTCAGTTAAAGGAGAAAATTTCCGAACTATCCGGAGTGGACGATATTATTGGCCAGAGTGAAGAAATGAAACGAGTTTTTGAGATGGTTGATACTGTGGCGGAAACGGATTCTACCGTCCTGATCCGGGGTGAAAGTGGAACCGGAAAGGAACTTATCGCCAGGGCAATTCATAGCCGGAGTAAGCGAAGGTATTTTCCGATTGTGGCAGTGAATTGTGGGGCCATACCGGAAACATTATTGGAGAGCGAACTTTTTGGTCACGAGAAAGGGGCTTTTACCGGCGCCCAATACCGGCGCAAGGGAAAACTGGAACTGGCAAATGGCGGGACACTCTTCCTGGATGAAATCGGGGATATTTCATTCAAAATGCAGATAGATTTATTGCGCGTCCTCGAGGGCAAAAGATTTACCCGATTAGGTGGATCGGATGAAATCCAAGTTGATTTTCGGCTTATTTGTGCTACCAATAAGAATTTGGAAAAATTAGTGGAGGAAGAAAAATTCCGGGAGGATCTATACTACCGGATTAATGTATTTTCTATTTTTCTGCCACCGTTAAGAAAAAGAAAAAGCGATATCATTATGCTGGCCAACCACTTTATCCAGAAATATGCAAGATCTATGGGTAAGCCGAAGAAGTCGATAGCTTCTAATGTGCAGGAAATGATGCTGGAATACTCCTGGCCGGGAAATGTGCGAGAACTGGAAAATGCCATTGAGCGAGCTATGGTCATTGGTAAGGGACCGGAAATTACCATTGAAGATCTGCCCCTTCATATAAACACAACTGAAAAATCGAATTCCGGTAAGGTGAAGCTATCCGATCTGGAGAAAGATCATATTCTGCGCATATTGGAAGAGACCGGTGGAAATGTGACCAAAGCGGCCAATCTTTTGGGTATTGATCGGGTGACTTTATATAACAAAATGAAAAAATACGGTGTCAAGCGTTAAGTGAATGAAAAAATATATATTGCATTTATCAATGGTCATTTCCCGCCCTTCTGGAAAAATCTGACCGCCGATCTGCGTCGATGCCTGCCTTATCCCTTCGAACATTTTGTTGTCAATGTGGACTTAAAGCTATTCTATTCGATGGATCGTAATCAGTATCATTCTACTCTCTTGCTTGCCCAACTTCTGAAATTCTTGCCTGAGGATGGAGAAAAGATCGTGGGTGTGACTGATGTCGATATCTTTATTCCGATTTTGACTTTTCTGTTTGGTGAGGCCCAGTTGGCTGGTAAAGGCGCCCTGGTTTCAACCTATCGCCTGAACAACCACTTCTATGGCCTGCCGAAAGATGATGAACTGCTTTACCAGCGGGCGATGAAGGAAATTCTGCATGAACTGGGTCACACTTTTGGCCTCATCCACTGCCCGGATTATGAATGTGTGATGAATTCTTCGACCTATGTGGAAAATATTGATCTGAAAAGAAATCGATTTTGTCTTGGCTGCCAGAAAAAATTAGGCGTCACTTGCCGTGAAGGGTGATGCTCAAAATCTAAGTAAAGATTTGCTTCAGCAACCTTTCAAAGTTATCCGTACCGATTATTTTTTCCAAATCTACCTGAAGATGCCCACCATCCGCCAAAGTTTCGCCAATGTTAGCCGGAATGGATTCTTGCAAGCTATCCCACAGCAGATTTTTTAATAAATTCACTTTTTTGATGTAAAACTGCAGTCCGGCCAATTCATTACATTTATTCTGTATTTGCTGACCGATTCCTTTTTTAGACATCTTAAATAAATATTTATCTTCTTCAATCACATGCTCGAATCCCGTTACGGTAAACTCGGGATTGATTTCTGAAATTTCACCTCCAATGGGTGCATGAAGAGGCAGGGTTTTTCCTTTGCGGAATATCCATGCCATTAATTGGCCCTTATGAAAGGAATCTCCCTCTTCCGGTAAAATGATCCGGTCCACCGGAGAGATCGTTTTGACTACCAGTTTATCCAGACCAATGAGAATAGCATCCTCTGTTTCCTTCTGACACCAGAAATAATTGGATTGATAACAATGGTCCAGATAAAATCTGCATCCGGCAAAAAGTGAAGAAAAATACTGTTGAATCCAGTTGTTTATCTTTTCATCTTCCCGACTAGCTTCCTTTTTCTGATACTCCGGTTGGGATGGATTCTCTCTGTTCTCATGCACCAAAATTCCCTGCATCACTTTATCGAATTCACATGTTTCACATTCAAAATTATGATCGCAGAGTTTATAGTTAACAATTCCGGCAGACATCCAGATACATTTTAAGCTTGCTTTATTTGTATGGGATCTCATTTTTTCACCATTTTGCTTATTGATTCGTTATGCTCGATTCAGTTCCATGGATCCTTTTGTCTTATTCCTGACTGGCCACAAAAATGTGTGGCCAGTGTTTATTTGGTTAACAAAAAATCTGTAGCAATATCTTCCCAATTATCGGGTGATATTTCCCGGGCAAATCCGGAAACCGGAATACCACCATCCTGCATCACCAAACCCAGTTGGGGTGATATTTTTTCTCGCAGTTTCAAAATAACATTCTCTAACCAGGCCACTGCCACCGGGCCGGATAATAAATTGGTCAGATTCGGTTTTAAATTGTCCACTTCTACTTCCATTAGCCAGCCCCGTTCGTACGGATCCTTGGTTATTAGATCTGTTGACTGTAATGCTTCCTGATTGATTTTAAGGACCTTGCCCGAAACAGGGGAGAGCATATCGATTTTTTTATCATCAAATTTTAGTTTCCATCCCTTATTTCCCTGTTCCAGAATCGTTCCTCTATCCGGTAACACAATTGCCGATGGCTTCCCTAGTAATTTTTGGGCAAAGTCGTCAATTCCGATGCGGACAACGTTCCGATTCTGTGGCAAAACCCAACTATGCCCCTGATGATAATATCTTCCTTTCATTAAATGGAACCAATCGTGACTGGTAACCGGCTGCCGTGCGAGTTTGCTTGCTTGAGCATTGGTTGACCGGTTCATCCAAACCCAGTATGCAACAAAGAGTATCAGAAATCCAATAACCAGGATATATTCGATGCCTTTAGTGGCAAACATATCTATATAACCGAAATTTTCCATTCTTCGTTTTCCTCTTCTATTTTTGTGGTTTGCGGTTGTCTTTTGGTTTTTTCTTCGGACCGAGCCCATTCCGGCGACTCTTTCAGGATCGGCATGCGGTTGACAATCCAGCGGAATACCAGAATTTCGCCAAAAATTATCATTAACGTGACCATAATTTCCATCCAGGTGGGATAATATTTAACCGCGGATTGCCAGTTAAAAGCAATCAGTGAGGTATTCAATCTGTTCATCACGATTCCCACCAGGGTAAGAATTGCCGCAATTTTAATGAGTCCGAAATTTCTCCGGCGGACACTTTCCGTGAATAATATACCGGGAAGCAATACAAAGCCCAGAATCTCGGTAAGAAAGAGGTAACCCAAGGGTGTATTCAGGTAGGAATAGTGCTGGCCATGAAAGAAAACCAGTATCTTGAGAAACAGATAAACGAACATGGTACCGGCACAGATTTTTGCCAGACTTAATAAAATGCCATAATGCGCCGCATGATTTTGAGGACTAATCTGATGTCGGAATACTCTTTGACTTATGCTGCCCTCGAATATGACCATTGATAACCCGGCAAAAATACTGGATACAAAAAACAAGACTGGAATAAATTCGGTGTACCATAAAGGATGAATTTTACTTTTCGCGATCAGAAATAAGGCGCCCAAGGCGGATTGATGAAGTGTGGATAGGGTGATACCGAAGATAACCACCCCGACGGTAAGGGTACCCAGGATCTTACGGATTCTTTTCCATCCCAGCCACTCAGCCACAGCCGGTGAAAATTCAATGAATTCTGCCATCATATACAACATAAAGTGCCAGGCCACCAGAAACATCACCGAACTGACTCCGAATGAATTACCGATAATCGGATTGACAATATTCCAGGGACGCCCCAAATCGAAAACCAGTGCCCCGGCATAAAAAGCATAGGCCAGAAAACCATTTAGCACAGTTACCCGAATAATTGGGTGATATTTCTTTATTCTCATAATGTAAACCATAAAGCATAGAACGTAAGCACCACCGGCAAATGCTACACCGGTAATAACATCAAAGCTGATCCAGAGTCCCCAGGGATATTCCTGGGATAAATTCGTAACCGAACCCAATCCCTTGGCAAAACGAATAACCAGTATCACGATACCGGTCATAATGATCACAAAGGATAAAATATTGAAAGGAGTGAGAATCGGTCCTTTGGGTTTTAACTCACTGAGAAAGAATTTAATAAATTTTTTGAATTCCGATTTGACCAATGAAACGGTTCCTGTTTTATTATCCATGGAGATCCTCACTTTCTTCTCTCGTTTCATTTTCCTTGGCAGAGTTATGAAGCGCCAGTAAAAATGCCGGCCATAAAGTCAGAATAACAGGTACACTATAAAGGAAACCTTTGGTGTATTCTGCGGGTGGTTTTTCTCCAACTGCATTTTTGAAACCAATCTGTTCAAAAGGGACGGCGGAAAGATAAAGCCATCCGGTACCGCCAACTTCATGTTCGCCGTAAATATGATGAACATAATCATCCGGATTCTGATAAATACGTTGTCTGGCAATTTCCAGAATTTCGCGACGGTCACCGAAAATGATTGCTTCGGCCGGACAATTTTCAACGCAAGCTGGGATTTCACCATCCTTCAAACGGGCCCAGCACATGGTACACTTTTGAATTTTTGGCATAGGACTATTATACTCGAATTGCGGTATACCAAACGGACAGGCAATCATACAATAGCGACAGCCCATGCATTTGTTCTCCCGCCAGATTACCGGACCCTCTTTGGTTTTATACATTGCCTTGGTGAGACAGGCTGAGGCGCATGCCGGTTGATTGCAGTGCATACATTGTCTCTTAACAAATACCTCGCCTTTATCTGTATCAAACCGGTTAATCACTGAATATTGAGTCAGAGAAGGTTTACGTTCTTTTTCCAAAACCGAATCATCCAGGTCAGGTTCAGGTAAATTATTTTGCATGGCACAGGCCTCTTCGCAGCTTCGACAGCCCACACAACGCGTTGTATCCACTAAAATAGCTTTAAACTCAGTGGATGCCGGGACGTTTTCTGCTTTCAAAGGAGAACTTTTTATCAGAGCTGTTCCGGTGGCAACGCCAAATGCCTTCAAAAAGTCACGTCTATCCATTTAAAATTCCTTTCTGTTTTCCATAAAAGAGTTCAGAAAATTAAGAGAGCGGATTTGTCCTCTTAATTAAGAAAACTGTGTTCAAATTCCTTCCAAAATTTCTCATCAAATTTGGACATGATTCCGATCGGCAAATCGCCACCATCTGCCATTGTTGATCCGAGTTCGGTTCGGGGCAGATTTTTCATGAAGAAGCTTTTCACTTCCTCATACCTGGTGTTTATCCAGTTTTTGGTTTTGTCTGCGATAATCCATCCGGGAATTTCTGAGGATACTTTTTCGGGTTTAATGGCATAAATCCAATTCTGGCTCAATTTGTCCCAGCCGCTGATTTCCTGAAACTCGGGATTGATGGCGACAATGGAGCCGTGGACCGGAGATTTGAGATCCAGTAATTTTGATCCCTTTCGTACTTTTAATAGTGAACCACCTTTACCAATTTTCTGACCTTCGGGAACTGTTTCAATCTTATCCGGATTACCAACTAAACCCAATAGCATCGGTTGAATTCCCAACAGAAGGTTGCCATTATCCAGAATTTTGGACCAGGTGAAACCAGGCTGCAGAAAGACGCCATTTAATATTCCCGGCATTGTTTTGGAAATAAAAAGATTTTCGGGTTCAGCCTGTTCGACTGTAGCCCTTTTCCGCCTTCTCTGGATAAGATAGTCGATTGTAATGAAAAGTACGACGCTGAGTACAACAAGTAAGAATACCATATTTATTCCTTTCTTTTTTTGATTCAAATGGTATTGCTGCTGTACGAATTACAAAATAAATGCCAAGGCACATATTACTCGCTTAAAGTTATAATAATAAATGAGTTGGATGGGATTGGTAAATTACCAGGGGCAAGACGAAATCGTTGAATATATTTACGGTTTAATTTTAGGATTAGCAGAAAACCGTGTTAAGTATTTAAAAATTAGCAATGTAAATAGTGTAAATATTTTCAACGATGAATATTGAAATAATTTACAGTTCAATTTTTAGCTTGTAGAATAATCTAACAGTTTATCCGAATAGAATATCAGGAATGCTTATTCTTATGGATTTTTAAGGGGGAATAATTGAAGCAGATCTAAATTGACCAGTTTGTATTCAGATCAGAAATTTCCCTTTTTCTTAAAGAAATTCTTAAAGAAGTCTTGCCCAACGCCCCAGTGACGGTATTTATGTCTCAGGTAGATAAAACCAACCACCATTCCACCCAGATGGGCAACATGGGCGATGCCATCCTGGCTGTATGCGGATAAGAATTCTATGGCTCCCAAAATCAGAGCCAAGTATTTCATTTTAATTGGGAAGAGCAGGTAGAGATACACATATCTATCGGGAAAGAATAAGGCGTAGGCCGCTAATATGCCATAGATTGCTCCGGACGCACCGATAGTTGGGATCATTGAACCCCAATTGAACAGGGCAGTGGAGATTCCTGCTGCAATCCCGGTCAGAAAGTAGAATTTCAGGAATTCCTTCGTTCCCCAGGTTCTTTCCAGCTCCACTCCGAACATCCATAAAGCAAACATATTGAAGAAGATATGACCAAAGCCGCCATGCAAAAACATGTAGGTAGCAAATTGCCAAATAAAAAGTTTTTGGAAAGCGAGGTATGAATGTAAACCAAAGAAGTAAATCATGTAATTATTTAATGTAGGCGCAAGAAATTGCAGAAGAAAAACTGCAACATTTGCAAACAGTAAATTCTTGACTCCTGTGGTCATAAAACTAAAATTTGATTGATAATACATATTTTTTAGTCCTGTTCTTTAATATGCTTTGGCAAAAATTACCCGACCTTCTGAATCTTCCCCACAAAGAATGCACTTGCCCTTTTCTTTTTTCTGGTCGAATGGAATACTTCGAATCGTAGCTTTAGTTTCTTCTTTTATCTGAAGCTCACATTTTTCCGAGCCACACCAGTGGGATTCAATAAAACCCCCTTTTTCTTCCAAAACCCTCTTAAATTCGTCATATTCATTAATCCGGAAGGTATTCTCTTCTCTGAATTTTAATGCCTTTGCAAACAAATCTTTTTGCATTTTATCCAGTACTTCCCGAACTGTGTTATTTAAATTGTTTATTCCGGCGGAAATTTTCTCCCGGTTGTCTCGTCGAACCAGCATCACCTGGTTGTTCTGTACATCACGTGGTCCGATTTCAATTCGCAGCGGTACGCCGACCATTTCCCATTCATTGTATTTGTAACCGGGTTTGTATTGCTCGCGGTCGTCTAATTTTACCGAAAATTGATTTCGGAGTTGCTGATAAATTTTTTGAGTATATTCAAAAACCTCATCCCGATTTGTCTCTTTCCAGATCGGGATAATCACAATCTGAGTCTGGGCGAGCTTCGGTGGAATAATAACGCCATTATCATCACCGTGGGTCAGAATGAGGGCGCCAATCAGTCTGGTGCTTACCCCCCAGCTGGTAGCGTAGACAGATTTAACCTGACCATCCTTATCCTGGAAACTGACATCAAATGCTTTGGCAAAATTTTGCCCCAGATTGTGCGAAGTCCCGGCCTGTAACGCTTTTCCATCCTGCATCATCGCCTCGATACTGTAGGTATGCAAAGCGCCGGCAAATTTTTCTGATTCGGTCTTACGTCCGGTTATTACCGGCATGGCCAGATAATCTTCCGCAAATTTCCGGTATATTTCCAGAATTTTAAGTGCCTCTTCCTCAGCTTCTTCGAAGGTAGCATGGGCGGTATGTCCCTCCTGCCAGAGAAACTCAGTTGTTCGAAGAAATAAACGGGTTCTCATTTCCCACCGGACCACATTGGCCCATTGATTCATCAGGATTGGTAGGTCCCGATAAGACATGATCCATTTTTTGAACATACTCCAGATGATAGTTTCGGAAGTAGGTCTTATATAAAGCGGTTCTTCCAGTTTCTCACCACCACCGATGGTTACAATTGCGCATTCCGGAGCAAAACCCTCCACATGCTCGGCTTCTTTTTTCATAAAACTTTCCGGAATAAACAGCGGGAAATAGGCATTAACATGACCGGTTTCTTTAAACATCCCATCCAGGATCTGCTGCATGCTTTCCCATATGGCATAACCATTTGGCCGGATGACCATACACCCTTTTACCGGGGAGTAGTCGGCCAGTCGACCCTGAATAATCACGTCGGTATACCAGCGGCTATAATCTTCACTTCGTGGAGTAATGCGTTCTGCCATTAAATTTTGCTCCTGATGCTCAAATTAGAATTTTTAATTTTAAATGTCTAGATTTCTGTTTAGCTTAATTTTGAAACTGCGAATTTATAAGGGTTTGTTTACGAAATCAATCAAAAACTTGTTTCCGCTCGAGTTGATCAAAAAGAATTTGCAAGAAATAAATAGTCAAGCTAAGATAAATTCGCTTTAGATAGTATATGTATCAAGCGATCCGCTTTCTTGAAGTCTTCCAATTGAAATCCCAGTTGCGGGTCAAGTTGAATCGGATCCCCTTTTTCAAGTTCTTCGATCGATATCCAGCGATACTCACTGTGTTCCTCAGATAATTTAATTTCTCCATCTATAATTTTTACCAGATAGTCAATTGACATCAAAGGTTTACCCCTCCAGTTGCCAAACCATACATCAACCGGTGCCAGGACTTCTACCTCAAGATCGGTTTCTTCCTTAATTTCCCTGATAATCCCCATATTGGGATCTTCATCTTTATTTAACCGTCCGCCGGGCGGAGCCCAGATGTATGGTTTGGTCGCCCGTTTGAGCAATAGATACTTGTCTTCTTGAAAAATATAGGCTGTGACAGCAACCTTATGGGAATAATTATTTTGCTTCATATCTGTTTGCTTCAATAAATTTCGAATGCCTCCCTGATTTCTTTTGGGATGGCAATCGGACGACCCGCCAAATTGGTAAATACCCAGGTGACTTTTGCTTCAGCAGCCAATTTTTCATTATTTGCGGCATAAATTTGCTGGGTAAATGTACCGCTGCTATTTTTGGATTCACTGGTGAAGGTTTTTAGAAGAACCTCTTGTCCGGTATATAGCGGAGAGACATAATTAATTTCGATTCTGCGAATCACCACCAGAAATCCCAATGTTTTCATTTTTTCCAGGGTGAACCCCTTTTCCAGCAATGCGGACATCCTGGCAAATTCCAGGTAGTTTAAGTAAACTGCATTGTTCACGTGTCCGTAGGAATCGCATTCGTAACTTCTGACATTGAATTTGACCGTAAAAACTTTCATTTTTTTATCCTGAAAGGTATGTTATTTTTCTTTATAAAGAATAATAATATAAGGATAAGCTTAAATAAATCTGATGTAAAATTTAAAAAAATAATGGCATGTTCAAACGGATTGTCAGAAATTGGTCATGATTTTTGATACGCTATCAGCACTGTGCATTTTTATCTTTTTTGCGGGAAAATTGTTGAATATGAGTTTACGATTTACTGAAAAGTATCCTGAGGTCGCTGCCGGCTTGAGTATTGAGGTTAAGCGGACGCTTTATTCGGGTAAAAGCCCTTTTCAAAAGATCGAAGTTTTCGAAACAGAAAAGTTCGGCCGGATGCTGGCTATTGATGGTTGTATCATGTTAACTGAACGGGATGAATTTATTTATCACGAAATGATTACCCATGTTCCATTATATATCCACCCCAATGCTGAAAGTATACTGGTCATTGGAGGTGGGGATGGCGGGACAGTCCGGGAGATCTTGAAGCATCCCGAGGTTATAGCGGTGGATCTGGTGGATATTGACAGACGGGTGAGCGAGGTTTGCCTGGAATTCTTTCCGGAAATTTCCCGGGGGTTGTTATCGGAACGCGTGAATTGTCATTTTGAAGATGGGGTAGAATTCGTCAAAAGACAGAAGAAGCATTATGATCTGATCATAATCGATTCCACTGACCCAATAAATGTGGGCGAGGGATTATTTACCTCAGATTTTTATCAGAATTGTAATAGCATCCTGAAAGAAGATGGAATTTTGGTCAATCAGGCGGAAAGTCCAATGTATTCGAATCGTTGGGTAAGATCGATTTCTGAGAAGTTTAATAAATCTTTCCCCATTGTTCAATTTTATGGTGCCAATGTTCCCACTTATCCATCGGGGTTCTGGATGTTTGGTTTTGCCAGCAAGAAATATGATCCGAATAATCTTTTTCATGAACAAAAATTTGTTAAGGACAAATTAAACCTGAAATATTATAACGCAATGGTCCACCAGGCCTGTTTTACCTTGCCGAATTATGTAAAGGATTTAATTAATGATTAATGAATTGATCATAAAAAATGGCCATTATGAAGGTTGTACATCAACTTTCGAAGATGCAGAGATTGTCCTGTTCGGAGCCGGTTTTGATGGAACGTCTTCTTACCGCCCCGGCTCTCGCTTTGCCCCGATTGCCTTAAGAAGTGAAACTCTGCTTTCCCAGGAAGATTATAGTCCTTACTTCGATATGGACATCAAGGATAAAAGTATTCATGACCTGGGGGATGTTGAGGTGGTTTACGGAAATACCGGGGAAACTTTATCCCGAATTGAACAGGTCTCTCAATATATTATCGATAATGGAAAAAAACCATTCTGTATTGGCGGCGAACATTTGGTAACCTTTCCGGTGGTCAAGCCATTGTTAAGTAAATACCCGGACCTTCATATAATACAATTGGATGCCCATCTGGATCTTATGGATGAGCTGTTTGGCGACCGTTACTCCCATGGTACGGTGATGAGAAGAATATTTGATCTGATGAAAGGTTCATTCCGGATCCACCAGGTTGGTATTCGCAGTGGGCATCGGGATGAATATGTCTTTGCGAAATCCAATACCAGGTTATATCCATTTCATTCCGATGAATTTTTGAAGAATTTGGATGAATTGTCTGATAAACCGGTATATCTCACAGTTGATCTCGATGTTTTTGATCCATCCCTGATTCCAGGAACCGGCACACCTGAAGCAGGAGGGATTTTCTTCCAGGAATTTATTTCAATTTTAAAAAATATCAAGGAAATGAATTTCGTTGGAGCAGATATGGTGGAATTAACACCCCAGATCGATCCGACCAATACCTCTACTATAGTTGCCTCAAAAATCCTTCGGGAACTCTTGCTCGTCGTGTAGAATACGACATTTTTTACTTTGTTATGAAGTTATATTTGTCGTGTTTATTTTAGTATAAACTACATCAAAAATCGCCGAATCAATCTCTCTTTTCCGGCTGCAAAAAAGCATATTTCAAAAAATTTTTATGAAAAATGGTAATAAGCCGATAATTATCATGGATTTAAAAATTTCGTATTCTTATACCAAAAGATATGGAACTGAAAGAGCTCGAACAGAAATACCAGGCCGGTGTCAAAATAATCAGGGAAAGAGGTTATTATCCCCGGTTGCTTGATGAAGCGCATTATCTGATCAAGTATATCGATTCCCATTTTTTTCTGGAATTATTCAGTGAAAATTTGTTCTGCGATATCCGGGGGGTTTTTGGTTCTTTTGTCCGTCAAGATCTGAAAAAAGTATACACCGATATGAAGAACAATCCGACAATTCCCATCGGCTTTTACCTTGAACAAAAATATATGAACCTGGTTATTCTCCAAAAATGCGCATCAAATATTCGCTACCAGGTTAAATCATTAATTAGATTGCGTAAGGTTAAGGAGCTGTCCTTTAAGTCGAGATTTTTTACTGAAGTTTCTCGCAAAATGGAAGGGGAAATTCAGGAAAACTATAAATTGCTGGAGCGAAACTACAAGGTTTATTTTCGGGAAAGATTTTCCAGAAAACCCAGCAGTGAGGATAAAATTTCACTTAAATGTGTTGATGAAACTGCAGAATTATATGATAAGCAATTTCTGCAGGTGTTTAACCGTTTTCTTTCACTTAGCCAGGCCATTAATTTTGTCCGTGAAGTGTTCAGCCATTACCTGGAAATAGAGATTCGCAATCATTTGGCTACAGTATTCTATGAAAGACAGGATAAATTGGAGAGAGTCATTGATTATTTTATCAACGATTTAAAGCGGAATTTCATTCATACCATGTCCCGGCATCTGCGTAAAGGCAGGAGTTTCGAATGGATCCGGACTGGCTTTCAACAATTTATCGACAGCGAGAGATTTGAGATGCTTTTGAGGAGGGTTATTTTACAGACCCTTTCCATCATTCGCCGCAACAATTCCCAAAATGGGATAACAAATTTAAAGAAATAAAACCACCTACTACCCGAATAATTATCTTCACATAAATACGTCTTTAGAAATCATAAATGAGCGGGCTGTTTTCTGCTTCAAAAACCCCTTTCATACTGTTTTTGCCAGAAGAAAACATCAGGTAACTATACTTCCCATAATGACTCAATAGCATGCCAACCCGCCCAATATTTTCATCCTTACCCAACAGAATGAAGCAATAATCAATTTCCGGATTGTGCTTGGCTCTGGCCATCATGATAAACATATCTTCAGGAGCCGGTACTTGTTTTCCCTCAAATTGTAATGCGTTGTTCCCAACCTTCAGTTGTTGAGTGGCAGAATAATCTATGGAATGCCACAGGGAATTTTCCTCCGGACTGCCAAGAATATAAAATGAATTGCTGTCCAGTTCTGAATTTGTAATTTCCGAAGGTTCCTTCATCACCGTTTTTTCTTCCATTCCTTCTGAGAAGGTGTTTGCGAATGCTTTATATGCTTCCAGTTTTGAATCAGAACAATTATCAGGTAAAACCAGAATCGTATTTTCCTTGGCAAATATTTCAGCAAGGGTTGGCGGGATCTCATTTACATCCAGTTTACGGAAAACATCAAAGTCCGGATCGATGGCCAAACTGGACGGTTTTCCGGCGAGTGAAATCTGATAAGTTTGTTGCACCTGATTTAACCAAATCTCGGTCCTGGTAGGCTCTGCTCCGTCATAATTGACGGACACCGGGATATAAAGTTTATATTTCCCATCTAATTGCTGCAGGGTAAAGTCCAGCTGCTGATTTTCTGTTTTTACATCTTTTAGGACTAGTCTGGGTGCGCCCTTTTGATAAACCCACTGCTCGAAGAACCAGGCGTAATCCTGACCTGTCGTGCTCTCCACCGTATTTTGAATGTCTTTCCAGGAGGCTTCCTTGAATTTAAAATCCCTGTAAAAATTGCGGAATGACTGATAGAAAAGTGAATCTCCAATTATTTTTCGCAATTGATGGAAAACCATGGCGCTTTTTCCATATCCCAATGCCCGGGAGGCGCTCTCCGTCCGCTCTCGAAACTCGGAAAGGGGGCGATCGTATTTTTCGGTGACATAAACAGTAAAATCCCGATCCAGATCTCTTCGATATTGCATGGCCTCTTCCGGACTTTTCATCTCCTTATAGTGATAGTCTGCATAATAAGTGGTGAGACCCTCGCACCAGTTGCCGCTTTCGTAATCCACATAGACAGAGTTTCCCCACCAGTTGTGGGTAATTTCATGGCCGAGTGAGGTATAAATAATAAATGGTAACCGAATGACCTGGCTTCCCAGAAGTGTGTACGAGGGCATTCCGTATCCGGTGGGAAAGAAATTTTCTACCACTGCAAACTTGGAAAAAGGGTAGGGTCCGATCAGCTTGTCATACATCGGAATATAACGCTGACAAGCCTGCAGATAGGAGGGAGCCAGATCCTGTGATTCCGGGAAAAAGTAAGTTGAAATTGAAACATCATCAAATTCTGCATTTTTTATTTCAAAATTTGACCCGACCAAATGTATCGCATCAGCCGGATAATTTATTTCCCATTTCACCATTCGGGTATTTTCATCGATTTCCTCAAAAACTTTTTCACCCTGGGTTAAAATTGTAAGATTTTTGGGGGTTGAGACTTCAATTGAAAAGTTGGCTAAGTTTTCCGGAAGATATGGATACCAGAAAAACGACGGACTGAGAAAAACCCCCTTGTCTCCGATATACCCTCTTACCTCGTAAGCGATATATTCCCGGGAAAATGCGGCTTTGTCAACCGAATCCTGAGCAGAAAGAGTATAGTTAACATTAATCGCTGTTTCCGGTTCGGGTTCGGTGAGAAACACTGTTACTTGCATTGCATTTTTATAGCTGTTCTCAATGGTAGAATCCGGATTATCAAAATACTTTGTCAGATCAAAATTAGTTTGACTCTGAAAATTTGCCTCCTCATCATCAACAAAGACTTGCTTGATCTTAGCCTGATTATTTAATAAGAATGATACTTCGCGAATGCTTTTTTCTGATTTCACATTTACCAGAGCTGAAACATCCGCTGTGCTCTGATTTGGATCGATATTCACACTCAAATTATAATTTTCGAAATGGTATGGCAGATTGGATTTTGCAGTTTGACTGCAGCTCATCAAAAGTATCGGAAGAAGGCTAAAGTATAAAAAGTATTTCATTATGAATCCTCTATTTATTGATTGTCTAATTTGGTTGTTTATTTTCTATTTGTCCTACTTCCTTAATTAATTCGCTGTCTTCGGGCAAGTATTGGCGCATATAACTCCGGCTGATTTCCCAGTACTTGTGCGCTTCGGTTTCCAATCCCTGCGCATAAACCAAGTCCCCTTTAGACCAGTATATATTTGCCAAAACCTCATCCCAATTTTCAAATTGCATGAGCATTTCATCAAAAAGATTATCTGCAAAATAAAAATTCTTACTGTTCAAAATGTACTTTTCGGTAATTTTATATCCCTTTTTATCATAAGGATCGTGTATAAGCATTTTCTTGATGGTTGTTTCAACTGCAGGAGTGTTGCCTTCTGAAAGATAATAGTTAATCAAATCGATATAGGCCTCCTGTTTCTCCGGAATCAAATAAATGCACTCTTTGAGGTAGGTCTGAAATTTATTGAGTTCCCCAAGTTCCTTGAGGGAGTTGGCGGCCAGACGTTTAGCATCGTATATCTGATAAATTCTTTTCTTATCGAATTTTTCCAGGGCTCGGGCTGCGTAATTGTATGCCCTGGTGAACTCTTTCTTAGAATAACTGATTTCAGAAAGTTGAAGCAGCGATTCTGGATCTTCGACTTTATCGGTTACATTTTTTATAAAATATTGCTCAGCCTTATCAGTTTGATCTTTGTTCAGATAATAAATACCAAGCCAGCGATTCACATCAATACTGTGATATCCGAGTTTAAGCGCTTTTGAATAGTTATTAAAAACCCTTTCTTCCAGTTCGCTGACTAAATTTTCAGGTGCAAAATCAAAATTTTCAAATTCCCGGAATTGTAAGTTGTAGTAATCCCCTAAAAGCTTGAAGGCCCAGGGATAATTGGGATTGTTATTGGTAATTTTTCTCAATATTCTTTGTGGGTAACGTAATTGTGCCATTTGAATATTTAGAATAGTATCAACCTGAGTTATTTTTTGGGCGATTGGTTCATTGCGCAAATAGAATATTTTGAACGACTCCTGACCATAATAATTTTCCAATCCATTCTGGACCATTCGGCAGGCCCAGAACGGCTTGAAACTAATTTTTTGTAATCTGCTTTCCAGCAACCTTTGGATAGAAGCATACTGTTTCTGTTCTGAAAGCTCGTTTATTTGCTTCAGGAATTTTACACTGTCTTCCGTTGCGGATTGAGATAAAACCTGAGTCGTTAAGCAGAAATAATTGAAGAACAGTTGGAGGATTAAAATTAAAAATATATTAGCCCTAAATAATTTTATCAAATTTAACTCGAGTTTTATTTTTAAAAATTTTCATTAACAACCAAAATGGTTATTTGTTTGTTTAAAATAGGTTTCCAGGTAATAAAAAACCAATAATATCATTGCTTATATCCAATCTTGCGAAGGAATTCTTTTCGATGGGCTATATCCTTTTCTTTTTCTATGCCCAAGGGGGATTGGCCATCAACGACTCCCAAAATCGCTCGGCCAATATTTGTTTCAGCTAATACAACCTGAACCTGGTTCGCCGTGGCACAAAAAATTGTGCAGACTTCGGGTACCATTTTAATTGAGTTTAGAATGTTTATGGGAAAAGCATTTTTTAAAAAAATAATAAATGAATGTCCGGCACCAATATCCATGGCGTTTTTTTGTGCGAGCTGGATCATTTCATCATCATTTCCAGCCCATCGAACTAACCGATCCTGGGAGGCTTCACAAAAGGCGAGACCAAATTTCACCCCGGGTACCGTTTGAATAATGGTTTCATAAATGTCTTCCACGGTTTTAATAAAATGGCTCTGGCCAAGAATAAAGTTGACCTCAGCAGGTTTTGTAATATCAATAGTTTTTATTTCCATTTAATTGTCCCTCATCATTTTTTAACCATAAGAATTTAAGTTGCGATTAGGTTTAATGCAATGCGGGAAGTACAGGAAAATTAAGAAAGTGTTTATATAAATCTTTCAGGGGGCTTATTTTTCTAACCCTTCAAGGAGGGTGGGGTTTTGTTTGCTCATTTCCAGAAAATCATAATAATTCTGCTTGGTACCCAGATCGAACCAATTTCCGGTATGAACATAAACAGATATTTTAATTCCTCCTTCCACGGCTTTGAGATATAGATCTTCTATAATTGAAGAATAATAAGGTTTTAGATATTGGCGTGCCCTTTCAGACAAAATTTGAAATCCCATAAAAATTCCAGTTTTGACTCTTCTGGGAATAGTCTCACCCTTTTTTAAAAAACCAGTTAATACTTGATCCTCATTAAAGGTGACCAAACTATAATTCTGATTGTCCTGCGATGGATAGACGGCCAATGTAGCAATGTTTTGATGTTCCTCAAAATATTCTATGAATTTCGGGATTGAAATGTCTGATAAAACATCTGCATTTTGAATCAATATATCCTGCTGAATAAAATATGGTTCGGCCTTTGCGATTCCTCCCGCCGTTCCAAGTATTTCCGGCTCATCACTGAAAATAAATTCAACATCGTCAGACCGATATTTTTCCAGGTGTTGCTTAATTTGTTTTCCTTTATAGTGGAGATTAATAACAATTTTTTTAAATCCATGGTTAATCAATTTCTCGATGCTTAAATCAAGAATAGTAGTATCCCCGATTGGAAGCAGTGGTTTCGGGAGATCTGCAGTGAGGTGTTCCATTCTGGTCCCAAGTCCCGCGGCAAGAATCATGGCAGTATCAATTTTGTTTTCATTCATCACGAATATATAAAATTGTAGATTTTCGGTTCTGACATTTAGATTGATTTAATATTGCCATAAATATATATTTAATTTATAAATAAATTATATTAAAGGAAACCAAATATGAAACGTGTGCTGGTAACCGGTGGTGCTGGGTTTATTGGATCTCACTTATGCAAGCGATTATTGAATGAGGGCAATGATGTACTTTGCCTGGATAATTTTTTCACCGGAAGTAAAAGCAATATCGTTGATTTGCTGAATAGGAAGAATTTTGAACTGCTTCGCCACGATGTCACTCAGCCTGTTTTGTTGGAGATAGATCAGATTTACCATTTTGCCTGTCCTGCATCGCCGGTCCATTATCAGTATAATCCGGTTAAAACGATAAAAACCAACGTTATGGGTACGATAAATATGTTGGGGCTTGCTAAAAGGGTAAGGGCAAGAGTGATGCTTGCCTCGACCTCGGAGGTCTATGGCGATCCCAAAGTTCATCCTCAAACCGAGGATTATTGGGGACATGTAAATCCCATCGGTATTCGAAGCTGTTATGATGAAGGAAAAAGGGTAGCAGAAACCTTGATGATGGATTATCACCGGCAAAATAAAGTAGATATTAAAATTATCAGAATTTTTAATACCTATGGACCCAATATGGCTCCGAATGATGGTCGTGTTGTCAGTAATTTTATTATGCAAGCTTTAAAAAACGAAGAAATTACTATTTATGGAGAAGGTAACCAGACCAGATCCTTTTGCTATATTGATGACCTGATTGAAGGCACAATTCGGATGATGAGTTCGGATAATTTTACTGGCCCGGTGAATATTGGAAATCCTCATGAATTTACCATTATCGATCTGGCAAAAAAGGTACTGGACTTGACCGGATCCAAATCAAAAATAAAATATCAGCCTTTGCCGCCTGATGATCCGATTCAACGTCAACCGGATATCACTCTAATTAAGAATAAATTAGGCTGGCAGCCTAAAGTTTCACTTGATGAGGGCTTAAAAAATACAATTGCCTATTTTGAGACGTTGCTTTCGAATTCTTTAAGATCATAGAATTTTAGGAATGGATACTAGACATGGATACCTTTAAAATAGGACATTTTACCGATCTAAAACGAGGAACTGGTTGTACGGTTATTCTTTGTCCCGAAGAAACCAGGGCTTCAGCTTATGCCCGGGGCGTATCTCCCGGTACACGCGAATTTGCACTTTTATCACCCTTTCGGAAAGTGGAACAAATAAATGCGCTATTTTTAACGGGAGGGAGTGCTTTTGGATTGGATGCTGCGGGCGGGGTTATGCGTTATCTATCAGAAAGGAATATCGGTTACCACACAGTCCTGCGACCAATCCCTATTGTTCCGGCAGCAGTGATATATGACTTGCCCGTTTTGGATGTAAATGCATTCCCTACCAATGATGATGCATACCAGGCATGCAGAAGTGCTTCCAGTTTTCCAACCCCTCAGGGGAATATTGGTGCAGGCACTGCCGCCACAATCGGAAAATGGGCAGGCGTAGAATCTATGATGAAAGGCGGATTAGGGTATGCTCAACTAAATTTTGAACATATTGAGATCAGCGCTATATCCGTGGTAAATGCTGTAGGTGATATTTTAGATCAGAAAGGAAAAATTCTGGCAGGCGCATTCAGAAAAAACAGATTCATCGCCGAGGAAAATCCATTGTACCGATGGCAGCCCCGAAATCCCGGGTTTGGCGAAAATACGGTTTTGATTGCTTTAATATTTAATTGTCATCTGTCAAAGCTAGAATTGCATTATTTATCTGAACGAGCACACAATGGTATTGTGCGATCAGTTAAACCGGCACATACTCGTTATGATGGCGATGTAATTTTCTCAATGTCTCACGGAACAGAATCCGCAGATCTCGATCTTCTGACCGAGTTGGCAGTAGAAGCGACACAGCAAAGTATCATCAACGCTGTGAAAGAAGCTGAAGAGTTGGGGGGAATTATTGCTTTGAAAAATATTTCATAAATTTTGTTCTTAGAATATCCTGCTCATCTGTTTAAAGTTAATCCACACTTTTTTGGACTTGTCATTTAAATTGTTTTTTATCTCTGACGTAACAACGAACTTCAATCAGGTATGTGTTGAATTGAAGACAGGTTGTGTTTTTTGTGACCGTCTAAAATTCATCATGTGTTGAAAATTTAACCTCCATTTACCTAAAAGTGTCGATAATTGAGACAGTTTTTTATCTGGCTTTTAGTGGAAATAATTTTAGTCTGGCTGAAACCCTTAATTTCAAAGGAAAAATGCACCCATAAAAATTTGTCGTTATTTCGGCATGAAAATTGTAAAATATTTTATAGAAATTTGGAATGATAAAAATGAATATTGATGACTCGCTTCAAAATATTTATCAATATCAGAAAAAGGAATCTGGAATATTAAAAAGATCAATTTCAATCTATGAAGCTTTGGCGTTATGGTTGAGTGAGGAAAATGTAGGAGTGGACAAATTCGAAAATTTGCTGAAAGACGCTTACGATAAAATGATAAACTATAATTAAGGAAATGGAAATGCAAAGCCACACGGATTATCAGAGACAACAATACGATGAAATTCATGTTCTGTATGAGAAATTGAATCAGGAGAAGAATTCAGAAGTTTCCTTAACAGAAACGGTTATTACCTGGTTGACAGATGGGTATGCCGAAGAATTTCGCAGACGTTATTTAAAAAGTGTCATGTTGTAAAAGAGAAAGAACGCCTCCATACCTTAACATAAATGAATGGGTCTCCTCCAAGAAGTAGGTTAGCTTTTCGGGCTAACCTACTTTTTTATTTCCAATAAATTGAACAACTATTCTTCTTTTTCGCGGTCGATTATCACAATCAATAAAAATTAATTGTTGCCAGGTGCCCAGGAGCAACCTCCCTTGCTTAAAAGGGACAGTCAGACTTGTTTTTATGAGTGCCGATCGAAGATGTGCATGTCCATTTCCATCATGCCAGGTTTGGTCATGGTGATAATTTCTGTTGGCGGGAATGATCTCATCGAGGAATTCGGGAAGATCCTTTAATAAACCTGGTTCATATTCTATCGTTGTTATTGCAGCAGTGCTTCCCGGGACGAAGATAATAACCTGACCTTCGCTATAATCAGATTTGTTTAATAAGTCTCCAATAACACTGGTAATATCTATTATATCAGAATTTCCTTTGGTATCAAGAAAAAATTCCTGAGTCTCAATATTCATAGGTCTATTTACTGATAAGTTTTTCTAAATTGATCTTACTTGAAGTTGGAAGATCCTGGCAAATAAATTTTATACCTTGCTTAATTAAGCCAAGAAAAATATCGATTTCTTCTTCTGATAAAAATAAATATGATAAATATTCTTTTCTGTCCTGGCGGTAATGAATTCCACCAACATTTACTGTTTCAATCTCCACTCCCATTTCAATTAATTTCTTTAAAACAAATGGTGATTTTAGTAAAACAAGAACCAATATTTTTCCATTGATCCATTCATTTGCTAATTTGGATATTTCTGAGGTAGTAAATATTTTTGAGTCGATATCTGGTGGAGCCGCCATTGAGAGCAAGTTCTTCTCCCATTCATTGTTGGCTATATCATCATCACAAACAATTAATTTTTTGATTGGTAATTGAGAACACCATCCAATTATTACCTGACCATGTATTAATCGATCGTCGATGCGCCAGATAACGCTTGAGTTAGACAATTAATTGCTCCTTATCTTCCACTGGTAAATAATCACTAAATAATAATCGAATTCGTTTGGTATATCAAATCCTTTAATCACATTTTGAAATTTCGAAAAATACAATTTTGGATTGGGAAAACACGAATTTCATCAAGAATTGAGCTTTTAAACGATCAGTTTTTCAATTTTGAGGAGCGTATCAAGTAAGCTTGTTTCCTTCAGAATAAAAAATAGATATTTATTGTTTATTTGAAGCGGTTTGCAGAGTAAACATAACAGTTAATCCTCCCTGGTTATTGTTCTCCGCCCAAATTTTACCGCCGTGGGCCTTTACAATTATTTTGCTGATATAAAGTCCAAGTCCATAACCCTTTTGGACTTTAGTTTTTTGTTTTACTCGATAATATTTTTCAAAAAGATAGGGCAGATGATATTCCGGAACTCCTTGCCCATTGTCTATTACGCTTATTTTTGAAAGATCCTTTTCGAGAGCCTCTGCTTTAATTATAATATGTGAGTTCTTCGGTGAGTATTTAATTGAATTTGATAGGATGTTAGTTAGTAATCTTTGGATTTGATAATCATCACCATAAAGTTCGGGTAGATCGGCTGGGATTTCCCTTTTTATTTGAATATTTTTCTTGTCTGCTTTTACCCAGACATTTAATAAAACAGCATCAATCAGCTTTATTAAATTGAATGGCTGTTTTTGAATAATAAAACTATCTTGCTCTTTTTGAAAAACTTCATTCAAGTCTTCCAGGAGATCGAGAGTCGCATCTCCCATCTCCATGGCTTTCTCAAGAATATTCTTATGTCCATCCGAAATTTGTCCAAAGGTGCCATTAATTAATAATTCCAGATAACCAATTAAGCTATTTAAAGGGGATCTGATATCATGCAGGAGCATGCTGGCAAGTTCCGCCTGGGCCTTGTCCCGATTTAAAACAATGGAAGCGTTTTTAAGGAGAGCCGATAAAGTAGAATCTTCTAATTTTGACTCAAAATTAAAGGTCAAATATGGATTTTCAATCTGGGTTGGTATACTTTTGCCAATATTAATGATGAACATCTGAATTTTATTGAGCTTCAGGTAGGAAATAAATGTTGAATACGGAAAGGTACCATCTACATTATCAATTACATAGCAATCGTACATTTCTTCGGAAATTTTCTTAGTCCATCCGTCTGACGTAATAAGCGATGAAGTAACAAAATTAGCTGCATTTAGTTTATCACTAAATTCCGAAATAAATGTATGATTATCGCTCAAAATTGCTGCACTATTTTTTCGTAGCATGAACTAAAATCCCGCTCATTTGCCTTTAAAAACAGGTTTTCTCTTTTCTAAAAAGGCTGAAGTTCCCTCTTTCATATCCTCAGTACCACAGAGGTTTCCAAACAATTCTGCTTCAAGATTAAGACCAGCATCTAAATTCATATCCTGTCCATCAGTTACTGACTGTAGAATATATTTTATTGCGATCGGTGCTTTGCCTGCAAGATTTTGGGCAAGTTCAGATACTCTTTCCTCTAATTTCTCATCGGGAACAATCTCATTAACCAATCCGAATTCATAGGCGGTTTTGGCATCAATATTTTCTCCAAAGAGTAAAAGGTGCAAAGCTCTGGTCCGCCCGATTAATCTGGGTAATCTTTGTGTACCACCATATCCCGGGATTATACCAAGATTTATTTCTGGCTGTCCGAATTTGGCCTTTTCCGATGCTATTCTTAGATGACAGGCCATCGCCAACTCGCATCCTCCACCCAGAGTATATCCCCCAATTGCAGCAATAACCGGTTTATTCATCTTCTCGATGTACCTGTACACTTTTTGACCGCGCAGGGCAAAAATGCGACCGGAAATATCATCGTGTCGGTTAATTTCGTTGATATCAGCACCAGCGACAAATGCCTTTTCTCCACTACCCCTTATTACGATTACCAGGACATCATCATTTTGCTTAAGACTCTTAAAGACCTGATATAATTCCGTGATAGTTTCAGCGTTCAGGGCATTTAATTTTTCGGGACGGTTAATTGTTACATAAGCAACACGTTTTTCAATATCCATTTTAATGTTGGAAAGTTTCATAATCATCCCCTCATTTATTATACAAGTTCAACTAAACTTTGATTTCCCAAAATAAAGCGGTGGGTATTCGGAATTCCCCGGGCTTTGATAATTTCCACAGATGATCCGAGTATGCTGCTTTCAATACGAATTCCAACTTCATTAATAACGCAGTTATCCATGATAATACTGAACTCAATTTCACTGTGTCGTACTTTACTGTTATTATTTATAGCAGTATACGGACCGATATAACTGTTTTCGATAATACAATTTTCGCCGATTATCACTGGGCCTCTAATATGGCTTTTTATTATTTTCGTTTTCTGGCCCAATATTACTGTTCCCGCCAAAAGCGAATGCTTGTCTACACTCCCCTCAACCTCCCCGGATAAATTGGACAATACCAGCCGATTAGCTTCCAGTAAATCTTCCGGTTTACCAGTATCCTTCCACCATCCGGTAATTTCAGAGTAGGTAATTTTATATCCATGATCGAGGAGATACTGATGGGCATCAGAAATTTCCAATTCCCCTCTGCGGCTAGGTTGGATGGAATTTACTGCTTCAAAAATGGTTTTATCATATAGGTAAATTCCGGCCACCGCATATTTGCTCTTAGGTACTTTAGGTTTTTCCTCAACTTTTATAATCTGATTCCCTTTTAGCTCAGGTACTCCAAATCTTGAGGGATCCGGGACTTTTGCCAAAGTAAGGTGGCAATTGCATCCATCTGAATCAAATCTGTCAATGAACCTTTTAATGCCTCCCACAACCATGTTATCCCCTAAATAGAAAATGAATGGATCGCTCCCAATAAATTTTTCAGATATTTTTACTACATGCGCCAGGCCTAAGGGAGATTCCTGCGGTATGTACTGAATTTTAACACCCCAGGTTTTTCCATTTCCTATTGCCCGAGGTACATCTTCACTGTCTGCGTTAATGATGATACCAATATCTTTAATGCCTGCTTCAGCGACAGCCTCAATTGCGTAATGTAAAATGGGTTTATTGGCAACCGGGATAAGATGTTTGTTTTGGGTATGGGTGATAGGTCTGAGTCTTGTTCCTTTACCGCCGCTGGTAATCAACGCTTTCAAATAGTTCTCCTCCAATTAAGGATTTATTTTAATTATAGAAAATAAATTGGGAAGCGGCAAATATCACATTTTATCGTGGTTTGGTTTTATTGTCCTGATGAATTCGTATATCCTTATATTGTTTTAACCTTTTGGTTAAAATATATAAGATTTATTTGGGTGATACAACATCACTATTAATCAAGCAAATAGAAATTTTTCAATTTAAATTTTAATTTTTTACTTGCGGACTAGGTTAAAATTTTTATATTATTAGCGCTCTAAATGAGTAAGTGCTAAAAACAAAGTTTAACTTATTAACAAACAATAAATTAAATTAGGAGATTGTTATGAAACTGAAGCCGTTAGCAGATCGAGTGGTTGTGAAACCAATCGAGGAGGAAGATAAGACTCCGGGTGGTATAATTTTGCCGGATACCGCCAAAGAAAAGCCAATGCGTGGTGAAATAGTTGCTGTTGGACCAGGGAACTACAATGAAAAAGGTGAACGGGTAAAGATGGATGTTAAGAAAGGTGATGTGGTTATTTACGGAAAATATTCCGGTACCGATTTCAAAATGAATGATCAGGATTATTTGATCCTCAGAGAAAGTGATATTTTAGCAATTGTTGAAAATAAATAATTAAGATAGGAGGTTTGTAAGATGGCAAAATTAATTGAATATAGCTCTGAGGCAAGAGCCAAACTAAAAAAAGGTGTTGATCAACTGGCACGGGCTGTAAAAGTGACCTTAGGCCCAAAGGGTCGTAATGTCGTTATCAGCAAAAAATTTGGCGCTCCTACTGTGACCAAAGATGGTGTAACTGTGGCCAAGGAAATCGAGCTTGAGGATCCAATGGAAAACATGGGTGCTCAAATGGTTAAGGAAGTTGCTTCCAAAACCAGCGATGATGCCGGTGATGGTACAACTACTGCAACTGTGTTAGCTCAATCAATTTTTGGGGAAGGACTGAAGAACGTGACTGCGGGTGCCAATGCCACTGATATCCGTCGTGGAATTGATGAAGCTGTTAAAGTTGTTGTGAATGAATTAAAAAAACTGAGCAAGGATATTGAAGGAAAAAATGAAATAGCCCAGGTCGGTGCAATTTCGGCTAATAATAATATGACGATTGGTCAGTTATTGGCAGATGCCATGGAAAAAGTTGGTAATGAAGGTGTTATAACCGTTGAAGAAGCAAAATCGACTGAGACTATGCTGGATGTGGTCGAAGGTATGCAGTTCGACCGAGGTTATCTGTCCCCTTATTTCGTGACCGATCCGGAGAATATGGAAGCAGTTCTGGAAGATGCTATGATTTTGATCCATGACAAAAAAATCTCAAATATGAAAGATTTGCTTCCCATTCTGGAAAAATCTGCCCAAACAGGTAAACCACTTTTGATAGTTGCAGAAGATATCGAGGGTGAAGCTCTGGCCACTCTGGTGGTCAATAAAATCCGCGGTACCTTAAAGGTTTGCGCAGTAAAAGCACCTGGATTTGGTGACCGTCGTAAGGCTATGCTGGAAGACATCGCAATTCTTACCGGCGGCCGGGTAATCAGTGAAGAAACCGGATTTAAATTGGAAAATGCTGTTTTGAGTGATCTCGGTACTGCCAAAAGAATTGTGATTGACAAAGAAAATACTACTATTGTTGAAGGTGCTGGGAAAAAAGAAGATATCAAAGGTCGTATCTCGCAAATCAAGAAACAGATCGAAAATACGACATCTGATTATGATAAAGAAAAACTCCAGGAAAGATTAGCCAAATTGGCCGGTGGTGTTGCGGTTATCAAAATTGGCGCTGCTACTGAAGTTGAGATGAAAGAGAAAAAAGCTTTGGTTGAAGATGCTTTACATGCCACCCGGGCTGCGGTTGAGGAAGGTATCGTTCCTGGTGGTGGAGTTGCTTATCTTCGCACTATAGCTGCTCTTGATAAAATTAAATTGGAGGGCGACCAGCAGATTGGCGTTAATATCATCCGAAGATCCCTCGAAGAACCAATTCGTCAGATTGTGAATAACTGTGGTTTAGAAGGCTCTGTGGTCGTGGAAAAGGTGAAAGCCGGAAGCAAAAACTTTGGTTTTAATGCGGCAACCGAAGAATATGAAAATGATATGATCAAGGCTGGAATTATTGATCCGACTAAGGTTTCCAGAACCGCCATTGAGAATGCGTCCTCTGTTGCGGGTATGCTGCTTATGACTGAAGCATTAGTGGCTGATGAACCTGAGGAAGAAAAAATGCCGCCAATGCCTCCAGGTGGCGCAGGAATGTATTAATATCAATTAGATATAAGAAAAAAAAGCCCCCGATAAGGGGGCTTTTTTTATAGATTTGGATTATACTTTTTTATTTCTGCTTATTTATACACATTTTCCATTGAATGCATAGAACTTTATCTCTAAATTGGCCAGTTAAAAAAATGTAAAGAGATAAGTATGTCCTCAGAAAACTTGATCAAAAGAGTTACCATTCCTGATATTATTGATAAAAAAGTGAAAAGTGAAAAAATTGCTGCCCTTACTGCCTATGATTACCTGATGGCTCAGATCCTGGATGAGGCAGGTATGGACATCATCCTGGTTGGTGATTCCCTGGGGATGGTATTTGCCGGCTATTCCACGACTATACCAATTACTATGGATGAGATGGTCTATCACGCCAAAATAGTAAATCGGGTTGTCAAGAGGAGTTTAGTGATTTCCGATATGCCGTTTATGTCCTATCAGGTTTCGGTCGAGGAGGCGTTGAGAAATGCTGGTAGATTTCTTAAGGAAGCCGAAGTACAGGGAGTAAAACTCGAAGGCGGTGAGAACATCTCAGAAATTGTAAGAAAACTGGTCAGTTTTGGAATACCGGTAATGGGCCATATCGGGTTGGTTCCGCAATCCATTAATAGATTTGGTGGTTACAAGTTGCAGGGTAAGGATCCAAAAATTGCAAAACAGCTTAAAAAGGATGCAAAGATATTAGAGGAGGCTGGAGCATTTTCGGTTGTTCTTGAAAAAATACCAGCGACACTTGCCGCAGAAATTACCACTTCCATTTCTATTCCGACAATCGGGATTGGTGCCGGACCACATTGTGATGGACAAATACTGGTCAGTCAGGATCTTTTGGGAATGTTTGAAAAATTCAAGCCTCGTTTTGTTCGGAGATATGCTGAACTGGGAAAACATATGCGCAGTTCATTTAAATCATATATTGAGGATGTTAAAACAGGCAATTTTCCCGGGCCGGATGAATCTTTTGAATAGTTTTAATTTTATCGACCAACGTAAGTACCATGCAGATTGTAAAAAAAATCAGTAAAATGCAATCCCTGGTTAAAGATATTAAATCCCAGGGCAAAATTATCGGATTTGTTCCGACCATGGGATTTTTGCATGAAGGGCATCTCAGCCTGATAAAAACAATTAGATCGAAATGTGATATTTTAATCGTCAGTATTTTTGTGAATCCGACTCAATTCGGGCCGGAAGAAGATTTTAATAATTATCCCCGGGATTTTAATAGGGATGAGGGGTTATGCCAGGTAACCGGAGTAGATATTATTTTCTATCCCTCGCAAAATGAAATTTATGAACCACCCTATTTAACCTTTGTAGAAGTCGATAAATTGACTAAAACAATGTGTGGTATCTCGCGGCCCGGGCATTTCAGGGGAGTTACCACTATTGTCTGCAAACTCTTCAATATCGTCAGGCCGAATATAGCTATATTTGGCCAAAAAGATTACCAGCAAGCGTTAGTCATTAAACAAATGGTGAAGGATCTTCATTTCAACATTGAGATCCTGACCGGGCCAATTGTGCGCGAAGCAGATGGCTTGGCGATGAGTTCCCGCAACAGGTATCTCTCCCGCGAGGAGCGTAAGGATGCTTTGGTATTGTTTCAGTCGTTGCAGATGGCAGAACAAATGGCAAGAGAACATAAGTACGCTGTAGAACAGATAAAAAATGAGATGGTTAAGAAGATTGAAGAAATTCCCACTACAAAAATTGACTATATCGCCATTGTTGATCCGGAGTCACTCGATCCTCTGGAAAAAATTCAGTCACATACGCTCATTGCTCTGGCAGTCTATGTGGGTAAAACAAGGTTAATCGATAATATCTTGGTTGAAAATTTGGCGATGGAATAAACATCTTCCTTGCTCAATTTGGGAAAAGAGAAAGAAACTATTAAATTGGATTGATGTTGAAATTTTGAAATAAGGATTGGAAAAAGAGGATAAAATGGAATTAGCGACGATTATTCTGGCGGCTGGCCAGGGAAAGAGAATGAAATCGGATTTACCAAAGGTATTGCATCCTTTAAATGGACGACCAATGGTTCATTACGTCATCGATGCTGCTGAAGCGATTGGCTCCACCAAAATTATCCTTATTGTCGGGCATAAAAAAGAGCTGGTGTTAGAATCCTGTCGGGATCGGCAGGTTGATTTTGTTACCCAGGCAGAACAATTAGGTACCGGGCATGCAGTGATGCAGACTGCTCCCATCTTCTATAATTTTAAGGGAAATATTTTGGTGCTCTCCGGGGATGTTCCGTTATTGACCCCGCAAACTTTAAATTCTTTAATTAAGATACACCAGGATGAAAATCCCCTGGCCTCCCTGCTTACCGCAGAAATGGACGATCCAACCGGATATGGCCGTATCGTCCGGAATAGCAATGGTTTTGTCCAAAAAATTGTGGAGCACAAAGATGCTGATATTGCTACCCTGCAGATTAAGGAGATTAACGTTGGAATTTATATATTTAAATCAGAACAACTATTTCAAACACTTCCAGTTTTAAAGAATGATAATAGTCAGGGAGAGTATTATCTGCCCGATGTGGTAAAAATTTATGTGGATCGTGGTGAAAAGGTTGCAGCAGTCCTGAGCCCGGACGTCGAGGAAACCCATGGTATTAATGATGTTCACCAGTTAAAAAGGGCCGAACAAATTATTCTTTCAAGGCAAGCCACAAATTCTTGATTTGATTATCTGTGATTCGTTGAGCTATTTACTTTAATATTATCAGTAAATGTTCTTAAAATATGAAAAGAAAGGATCTGATGAACGAGATTGAGGAAACCTTAAATATTGCTCAGAATCCGGATTATATCTCTCAGATTAATGCCCGTACGAAAATTGTAGAAATTCTGACCAAGGTTGAACTTAGACAGGCCTATTCTGACAAACTTCTGGACAAGGAACTGAAAGAATTTGATGAAACAGATCGGCGTTTTATTACCGAAGTGGTCAATGGTGTGCTGCGCTGGCGCTTAAGACTGGATTGGTATCTGAATCAGTTGTACCTGGGTGAATACGATAATTTGATTCCGGAAGTCAAAAATGATTTGAGATCTTCCGTCTATCAGTTGGTGTATCTGGATAAAATTCCACCCTATGCGGTGCTATATGAAGCGGTTGAAATTGCCAAGGCAAAATTCAATCAAAAAACAGCAAATCTGGTCAATGCCATTTTGCGCAATTTTTTACGTCAGCAGAAAAAATTTGAGGTGATGGAAACCCAACTGGATGTTCTGGATCGTTTTTCATTTAAATACTCCCACCCCAAATGGTTGGTCCAAAGATGGATCGAATACTGGGGGATCGATGAAGTCAGCTTGCTGTGTGAGGCAAATAACGCTCGACCCAGACTTTCGGTCCGGATTAATGAGTTAATTACTGACCGCGAAATTCTCCTCAAATTACTTGATGAGAATGGGGTAAAATATGAAGTACACCCGGTGTTGGAAAACTTTTTATGGATAGATAATTTTCAGGAGCTCAGAAAACTGGATTTCCTGAGCAAAGGCTGGATTACCGTTCAGGATGTCAGTACAGCCTTTCCGGTGCTGGCGTTGCAGCCGAAATCGGACGAACTTATACTTGATATGTGTGCAGCTCCGGGTGGAAAGACAACATTCATTGCCGAAAAAATGCAAAATAAAGGGCGAATACTGGCCCTTGATCTTCATCTATCCAGGATAAAAATTGTCCACGAAAATATGCAGCGAATGAATTTTTCCAATTATTTTGCAATGGTTGCGGATGGAAACCAGATACCATCCGGGATGCAATTTGATAAAATTCTGATTGATGCTCCCTGTTCGGGATTTGGTGTGCTTAATAAACGGGTGGATTTGAAATGGAAAAGAACCGAACAGGATATTCGGAATATGAAAAAGATTCAGCTAAACCTTCTCACATCCGCAGCACAAGCTTTGAAACCGAGTGGGATTATTGTTTACAGTACCTGCACTATTGAACCGGAAGAGAATGAAAAAGTGGTGGAGGAATTTCTGGCGGAAAACAAAGGTTTCCGGCAGGACAGTTTGAAGGGAATTATCCCGGAAAACTATTTAGGGAATAATTATTACGTTCAAACCTTTCCTCATCGCCATAGAATGGATGGCTCTTTTGTGGCCAGAATTCGGAGAGTGGTTAAATAAGCAAGATTTAATATTGAGTCAGACTCGAATAATCGAATAGCCTTAATTTCTGCTACTTAAAGTTTTTGTCCATAGATACGGTAGGTTTTATATGGTTTTCCGCCCAGCAAATTTGCAGCCCGGTTCATTAAATCGTTATCTTCCAATATCCAGGACATTTCTGCCCGATCGTATCCGCTTTTAATACCTCTTTCAAAAGTCTCAAGATAAAAGAGTCCGCCAATTCCTGATTGTTGCAATTGCTGAATAACACCAAGGGTAATAACCCTAAGACTGGTTACCTTTTTCTGATTGAGAAGGAAAGTCAGCCAACCGGTGGGAAAGAGTCGGCCATTAGGTATTTTGGCAAACACTTCATTGAGGTTAGGCAATGCCAGGGAAAAACCAATCGGTTTCTCCTTAATCTCAGCAATTAAGACCAATCTGGGATCAATAATTTTCTTGAAGTCGGCTGCGATAAAATCAAACTCTTCCGGGGTCATGGGTACAAAACCCCAATTTTTGGCCCAGGCATTATTGTAGACAAACCGAACCCGTTCTAACTCCTCATCAAAATGGGACATATCAATAGCTCGGATTTTGACACCGGATTTATCTCTGATGCTCTGTGTTACCTGTTTAAGTTTATCACTAATAATTATTGTATCTTTATGGATGTAATAGGCATAAACATCTTTGGCTTTTTCATAACCAAGTTCAGACATAAGTGAATCATAATATGGTAGATTGTGTGTCATCATAAAATATGGCGGAGTATCAAATCCATCGATCAGAACTCCCATCTCATCATTCGTGGAAGGATTAATCGGGCCCATCATATAATCTTTACCCTTATCCCTTAGCCAGTTCTTGGCTGTTTCCAAAAGTTCACGAAATACCTCGATGTCATTTATTCCTTCCAGAAATCCGAAAAAGCCTGAGTTGTCCTTATGAAAATCATTATGCATCTGGTTGGTAATGGCGGCGATTCTTCCTATGACCGCTCCGTTTCGGTAAGCCAAAAAATATTCAGCTTCCGCATGCTTATAAAAGGGATTCTTTTCTTTATTCAGGATTTTAAACCGGTCCATCATAAGCGGCGGGACCCAGTTCGGATCGTCAGCATTAATTTTCCAGACCATTTGGATAAAATCCTTCAATTCACGACGATTTTTAACAACCTTAATCTTAATGTCTGACATTGATTATCCCCTTATAAACGTTCTCAGGAAAATTCTCCGGTTTAGAAATTAAATGCCCATATCCAGATTAGCAATTGGACTAAATCAATCCGAAATTTTTCCCGATGTTCTTGAATTTATCAAGTACAAAATCGAGGTCATTATCGGAGTGCGTCGCCATATAAGATGTACGGATAAGCGCACGATCCGGCGGTACTGCAGGACTTATCACAGGGTTGGTGTAAATTCCCTCATCAAACAGGGTTCTCCAGAAGGCAAAAGTTTTCTCATCTTCACCGATGATCAGAGGTACGATGGGTGTCTGAGATTCTCCGGTATCAAAACCTAATGCCTGGAACTCACGGATCATTTTTTTACCGATGTTTTGGAGCCGGTGCACAATTTCAGGTTCGTTCTGAATTATTTCCAGCGATTTCAAAACGGAAGCAATATTGGCCGGAGGCATGCTTGCGCTAAAGATAAGCGGTCGGGAAAAATGTTTTATAAAGTGAATCACTTCAGACTTTCCGGCGATAAATCCACCCAAGGAGGCAAATGACTTGCTGAAGGTGCACATTACCAAATCAACTTCATCCCAGATCCCGAAATGTTCCTGGGTCCCGCGACCGGTTTTTCCCTCTACCCCCAATCCATGGGCATCATCGACGTAAACCCGGGTATTATATTTTTTGGCAATTTCAACTAAACTGGGTAACTTCACCAGATCACCTTCCATGCTGAATACACCATCGGTGATAATCATTTTGGGTTTTTCCGGCTCAATTTTGGAAAGGACCCGCTCCAGATCTTCCATATCATTATGACGATATCTTTTAATATTGATTCCCATGTTTAATCCGGCGGAAAGAAATATCCCATCGAAGATACTGGCGTGATTGGTTTTGTCGGTAATTATTGTATCATCTTTAGAAATAAGTGTCGATATCGCCCCTAAATTGCTTTGGTATCCCGTGCTGAAGCATAAAGCAGCTTCTTTTTTTACGAAGGTAGCCAGTTTTTCTTCCAATTCCTCGTGCAATTCCAAAGTGCCATTCAGGAATCTGGAACCTGAGCAGCTTGTCCCATATTTTTCAATAGCTTTAATTGCTGCTTCCTGTACCCTGGGATCTTTGGTTAATCCGAGGTAATTATTAGAACCGATCATTATGATTTCTTTTCCATCCATAATTACCCGTGGTCCGTGATTTTCCCGGATTGGTTTAAAATACGGATACATACCGGATTCCATTGCTTCCTTGGCCCGGGTAAATTTCATGCACTTATCAAAAATGTCCAAAGGTAATCCTCCAGGGGTTGTTTCGAACTGTTTTTGAGAATTTAAAGAATCATTTAAATTGGTGATACCAAAAAATTAAATAGTGGCTTCAATCCTATTTAAACAGACTACTCAGCAGGTCTTGAGCAGCGGTGCCTTTGCCCATTGTATAGATATGAATACCGGGAACACCAAAATCAATCAGTTTTTGGCATAAATCCAGTGAATATCTGATACCGGCCTTTCGGACTTCAGCCGGTGTTTTGCAGGCTTCCATTTCATCGACCAGTTCACTCGGTATGGAAATATGAAAATCTCTTGGCAATCCGGAAAGATGTCTGAGGTTGGTAATTGGTTTGATTCCTGGGAGTATTGGCACTGTGATGCCAATTTCCCGGGCATGCTCTACAAAATTCTTGTAAACCTTAAAGTCGAAAAACATCTGGGTAATAATATAATGAGCTCCCTGTTCCACTTTATGCTTCAGATAAAAAAGGTCTTTTTCATAGTTGGGTGCCTCATAATGTTTTTCCGGATATCCGGCAACCCCGATGCAAAAATTTGTTGGCTTGGCACTTTCCAGATTTTCCAGATATATCCCTTTATTCATTTTTGCAATTTGATGGACCAGTTCACTGGCATACCGGTGACCATCCTTTTCCGGGATAAAGGTCTTTTCTCCGGGCGGGGGATCGCCTCTGACCGCAAAAATATTTTCAATACCCAGAAAATGCAGATCAATCAGAGCATCCTCGGTTTCGTATTTACTAAATCCACCGAGGATAAAATGGGGGACTGTGTCGATATGGTAACGGTTGGTAAGCGCTGCGCAAATGCCCACTGTGCCGGGTTTCTTTCTTTTTGGAACCCGGTAGATGACGCCGTTTTTCTCCTCATACACCACTTGCGGTTGATGGTAAGTAACGCTGATAAAAGCCGGATGGTATTTAGAAAGCGGATCAATGACCTCAAAAAGTTCTTCTATACTTTGCCCTTTGTTGGGTGGGGTAATTTCCAGGGAAATGAAAAGCTCTTTAGAATTTTTTATCGCTTCAATGACATGCATATTAAATCTTCTTCTTATAACTTTTTTGGAGCGAGAAATTAACAAAATAATAAGGTGGTGTAAAGCAGATAATCTTGCAATCTCAAAATATGACAGTTACATGAAAAAAGTTACGGTTCGGTTGCCTTGGAATTCAATGTCCCGGATATTCATATTGAAATTGTTTTTCCATCCAAAATTTATCAAATTGAAAATTAATTGGTGCAATTTAACAGAGTAGATTAATGAGCAAGATTTTTCTTACCGGGGCAACCGGGTTTATTGGCAGTTTTATTGCCGCACAACTCCTTGAACAAAAGCATACCTTGAAATGTTTGGTTCGGAAAACCAGCGATTTGAAATGGATAGAAGATTTGAATTGTGAGTTGTGTTATGGATCGCTTTTTGAGCCGGACTCCTATTTAACAGTAGTGGAAGATTGTGATTATATTTTTCATGTTGCGGGTGTTACCAAGGCTTATACCCGGGAGGAATATTATAAAGGGAATGTTCTGGCAACCCAAAATTTGTTTGATACTATTATAAAAGTTAATCCTGGTCTCAAGCGATTTTTATTTGTCAGCAGTCAGGCTGCTATTGGACCTTCACCCAACGAAAAACTGCTCGATGAAAGTGCACCCTATCAACCGGTGACGGATTACGGAAGAAGCAAAATGGAAGCCGAGCAAATCGTTAGACAAAAGATGTCCGATTTGCCCATTACCATTGTTCGTCCACCCGCGGTTTACGGTCCGCGGGATACTGATGTCTATCATTTCTTTAAGTTTCTAAATAAGGGAATCAATCTGATGGTGGGTAAGGTGGATCAACTGGTGAGTCTGGTCTATGTGGAAGATTTAGCCCGCGGGATAATTGATGCAGCATTATCAGCGAATACCATCGGGCAAACTTATTTTATTTGCGAGGAACAACCGTATCGCTGGTCGGAAATTGCCCAAATTTCTTCGAAAATTCTTGAAAAGAATTATATTAGTCTGCATTTACCATTGATTCTGGCATCAGGTGTTGCTAATATTTTCGAATTGATCTCTAAAATTACCCGGAAGCCGACCATTCTGAATCGACAGAAAATAAATGAAATTAAGCATACCTATTGGACAGTCTCATCAGATAATGCTCAACGTGACTTTGGATATCAAACGAATTTTCCGGTTGAAACAGGTATCAGAAAGACCATTGATTGGTACAAAACTCACCATTGGTTATAAATAGATTTAGTTATTAGAATAGGACGATTTAATATATGCCATTATCTCCTGAAGAAGAAAAAAGAATCCGGGAAGAGATTAGAAAAAAATTGGAAGAAAGAGAAAAGAAGGAAAGAACTGATCAGGCCCACTACGAGTCGGAACGGCAGAGGCGTTTAGAGGAAAGAATTCGGGCAAAAATTCGGCAGGAGGAAGAGGAAAAATTCTACACCGAGAAGGGTTATGTTAAATATAAAAACAGACATGGTGAATTTGAATGGATCACGGCGGATGAGGCGGAAGATAGGAAGAAAAGACGCCGAAAGAAGAAGACATCCGGTTATCACTCCCACAAAAATAAAATTACCCGTAAGCGTCTGATAAATTCAGCCATTGTTTTAATGGTTGTGGTCATCTCTGTTTTAATATTTAAATTTTTTCCTGCCCGCACGGTTTCTTATGGAACTCTGATTATCTCAGCAGATATACCTGGTGCAGAAATTTTTTTGAACGCCCAAAAACTCAACAGCTTCACTCCGGACACCTTAACAAAAGTTAAAGTGGGAAATTACTTTGTCAGCCTCTTTAAGGAGGGTTATAATATATATCCGCCGGTCCGGATGGTTTCAGTTCAGAAAAATAAAGCGGCAACACTGGATTTCCGGGTGCACTCTATTCAGAAATTAGGCAAAGTAAGAATTAATAGTAATATTTCCGGTGTAGGTCTGTATGTGGATGGCTTACCGTTTTTTTTGGGTCCCAATGGTACAGCTGAAATTTCAGAGGGATTTCATACCATTATGTTGGTTAAGAAAGGTTATCTTGCCACGCCGCCTTACCAGCGAGTATTTATTAAATCAAGAGAAGTAACTGAAGTTGTTTTTACCCTGACGCCCGATAAACACTTGAGTTATATAAGGGTTTCCGATAATTTATCCGCAGGGACTATATATCTCAATGAAAAATATACCGGAATGCAAGCCACTGGTGATCTGTTACCCGTACCCCCTGGGTTGTATGAAGTAAATGTTTTAAAAAATGGCTATATATCTGAACCGGAAAGTCAGTTGATTGAATTGACTGAGGGGGATGAACGCTTGATTGTTTTCCGTCTGCAGAAAAGTGAAAATGACTATCCCGTAGAAATAAAATCGGCCAATCCGGGTGCCATGATAAATATCGATGGAGACTATTTACCTTATGTAACCCCGGTAAGGGATTTGAATCTAAGTGGTGGAAAGCATTATCTGACCTTGATGAGAAATAAGAATGGTCCGGAGGTATTTGAGACTTCTATTAAAGTTGGGCCAAAATATAAAAATACTTATGCTTTTTCATTCTAAATTGACCTGGATTAATAATGTGAGGCCACTCCCCGAATTGAACATCTGAAAATAATAATGAAAGTGAGCGTTAATTCTTGAAAATTACCCCCAAAAAATTAAAGATAGAAGAGAAACCGGCTTTATTTAATGATTATTTATTTAATTTTGATAAGCTCGAACAATTCTTTTTCTGGAATCCGGCACAGGACTGGGATAGCTGTTTCGAAGAACGATTAAAAAATTATCAAAACAGATCGAACGTAAAAGATATCCTAATTTCTCAGAATCAGAAATGGACTCAAAGTAAAAATACATTTGAAAATATCGAAAAGCTGGGACTATCCAATGCCCTGGCAGTCGTCACCGGTCAGCAGGTCGGTTTATTTGGAGGGCCACTCTACTCCCTTTACAAGGCAATAACCACGATAAAACTCTCCGAAAAATTACAGGAAAAATATCCGGATTATCATTTTGTTCCCCTCTTCTGGTTGGAGGCCGGTGATAATGATTTTGCTGAAATCAATCGGGTCGAACTTCTGGATGCAGCTAACAATCCGGTGGTATTTTCATTGCCGGTGGA
>CAZTXJ010000002.1:0-40897 GCA_964617285.1 uncultured Calditrichaceae bacterium
TTTTATTCAAAAACAGCCGTCTCTCGGTACAGCCAATCACAAAAGCACAATGGGACACTATTCAGAACTTGAGATCTAAAGGGTGATTAACTATTTGAAATGATTTGTCCTTGAAGGACCCAGTTTTTCTTTATTAAAATTGTTCAGAGAAATTAAAATTAAACAGGTGAAAAGTCAAGGAGCTCGTTTATGTCGGTATACTCAGTTGGTGTTGATTTAATTGAAATAGAGCGAATCGAAAAACTTCTGGATAAATATGGCGATAAATTTTTGAAAAGAATCTTTACCGACACGGAAATCCAATACTGCCAGAAAAAGAAGGACCGGGGAAGTTACGCTGCCCGGTTTGCCGCCAAAGAAGCGGTGTTTAAAGCAACCGGACTTGGACTTGGAAAAGGAATGACCTGGAAAGATGTGGAAGTTATCAATGATGAGAAAGGAAAACCGGAGATCAGACTGTATGGGAAAACGGCAGAATTATTGAAGGGCAAAGAAATTCACATTTCCATTTCCCACTCCAAGGATGCTTCCCTTGCTATGGTGGTGGCAGTTTAAATCGATAGATGGGGAATCGAATCGGGGTGCGAGAAATAATTACCTGTTTATTCTTTTTTTCTGGCCGCTTTTAAGGTCGGAATCTCAAGCACAAAACAATTTTGATCCTTGACTTCGGAAGATAAATAAATTTGTCCACCCTGCATTTCCATCGCCATTTTGCAAAAAATAAGGCCTAAACCCCGGGCAGGTTTATACCCGGCTTTTTTCAATTCCGGCTGAGCATTTTTCTGAAAGATTTTTTCCTTGTATTCTTCGGGAATGGGCTTGCCATCATGAGAAATTTTCAATCGGATCTTACTCTCAGGTATTTGATCTGTCTCAATCAGTACGCTCATAAATTCCGGTGTATTCTGAAAAGTGTAATTAAAGCAATTCTCCAGAACCCGCTCAAATACATCTTTATCCACATACACATTAGAAAGTGCTTCATGCAGCTTCATATGTACCGATTTTGACTGATGTTCAGGAATGTCTTTAAATGAATTGACAATATCGCTTACCATGCTGTTTAAATCCGTGGAAACAGGTTCAATTTCCATTTTTTGCTGTTCCAGGCGGCTGATATCCAGAAGATTTAAGATCATTCTGAGCAGGCTGCGACTACTACGGGCAATTCTTTGGGTATACACATCCTGATTTTGCTTTGACCCTTCTCCCCCATTCATTTCCATCATTTGCAGATTCCCCTGAATGACGAATAAGGGATTTTTCATGTCATGAACAATCAGATTGGTCAGCTCTTTTTTCAGAAGATCTTCCCGGAGCAGCGCTTCTTTCTGTTTTTCCAGTTCCCTGTTTCTCTTTAGAATTTCATCATAATAATGTTTTATGCGAAGCAGAGACTTGACCCTGGCCAGTAATTCCACATTGTCAAACGGTTTGGTCACAAAATCATCCGCACCGGCTTCCAGTGCCCGAATTTTATCTTTCAGCTCCTTTAGAGCGGTGATCATAATAATAGGGATGTGAAAGGTCGATTGTTTTCCTTTGAGGCGTTTGCACACTTCAAAACCATCAATCTTGGGTAGCATGATATCGAGTAAAATGATATCCGGGGAAATCTCTTCGACTTGCTTTAGCGCCTCTTCACCATCCATTGCCGTAAATATCTGATAATTTGCCGGTTTCAGAAAATAGAGGAGTAAATCGATACTTTCCTGACTGTCGTCAACTATCAGAATTTTTGCGTTGTTATTATTTTTTTCGGTCATACAGGGACGTCATCCAACATTTTAAAAACCAGCTCATTTGGAGTATAGAGAATATACAAATATTTTTTAGACAATTAATAACTTTTCTTAAAAAGAAAAATCAGAAAGTATTATTGACGAAAGAAAAATAAAACATTTAAGCCAGATATAAATTTAGTAAAAATGGATGGGTTTTATTTGGAAGGAAATGTATGAATCGGCTTTGTATTGTTAACTAAAAATGAAGCAAGACTGCCTAAAAGCAGATGATTGAAAAAGAAAAGGATTAATTTCTTCTAACCGAACAAAGCCTTTTCTTCACCTTCATCACTGATTTTTTCTGCCCCTTTGGGAATCTTTAAAATAATTTTATTCCCGGAATCTTTGGTCGATTCAATTTTGACCACACCGCCAAGATCCCGGATCATCTGAACACTAACCGTTAGCCCAAGGTTCAACTCCGCCGTATTTTCCAAATCCGAAAATGGATCCATTACTTTCTTTACATATTCCGGAGGCAACGGGGCGCCCGAGTCATTGATTTCTATGTGAATCCAGTCATTCTCATCAATACGGCTGCTAATATCCAGCGTACCATCCTGACCAATTTGCTTTTTAGAATGCAAAATAAAGTTTAATAAAACCTGCTGGAAATAAACCGAACTGCACTTTAATACCGGTAATTTTTTCCCAAGATTCATGTTTATTTCGATATTCCGCTTTTCTATTTGTCCCCTCACCAGATTTAAAGTATTCATGATGAGCGAATTCACTTCAACATATTCCGAATTTGAATCAACATTATTTTGTCTTGCCATATTTAACAAACCTCTCACGATATTTGCAATTCGCATTGCCTGTGCTTCAACAACCTTCAGGCTCTCTTCAACTTTATGTCCCATTCTGGCAACCTGAATGTTGCCCATAATAATCTGTAATGGATTGTTAATTTCATGTGCTATTCCACCGGCTAATTCTCCTACTGTCGCCAGTTTTAGGGTGCGCATTAGCTGGTGCTGACTCTTTTTTAATGCCTCGTGTGTTTTTTCTACCTTTTTATAAATATTGGTATACTGAATGGCAATGGCAGCTTGTTGAGTTAAAATATTTAAAAGCTCAAGATCTCTCAGACTGAAATTTGCCTGCTCTTTTTTCGAATAAAAAAGATAAATACCCATTCCCCGATTATTCAAAATCATGGGGGAGATTATTATATTTCCCGATTTGAATTTTAATTGATCATAGATTAAAAAATCGCTTACCGGTACAACAATCGGGTGACCCTGTTCCCACAACCAATCGAGAATTCCCTCTTCCTGAATACTATTTAACAGCATCAGAAAATCTGACTTTGGCTTTTTACTGATTGGTTCCAATTCGTCATTTTCCAGAAAGAACAATTCGAAATCAACGTGGGCTATAACTTTTTGAGTTATGTCATCCAATGTTTGGGCAATTTTTTGGTGAGACTGACTTTGGGTTATAATTGCCGATAATTTCTGAATTGATATGAATTCCTCAAGGGAATCGGAAATCTCACCTCTGATTTTTTTATGCTCGGTCAAATCCTCCCGGAGACCATTCAGATCCTGTTTTAAGTGATTCATTAAAGAGAGATAGTGCTCTATAATGATGTCTAATTGAGGTGATTTTTCGGCAGGTTCTTTATAGCTATTGAATATTTCTTGCACATCCAGTTTTTCATCAGATTCAGAAAACATCCTTATTCTCCTTCGATATTAAATTACGCATTCACATCCATGCAAGTAAGTGACTCCAGAAATCCATTTACTTTCTCTACTTCCTTTCTCATTTTATCTTGGAAGAAGTCTATTGGATGCCCATTTTTAGAGAAATATTGCTTAATTTTTCCAACAACGTCATCAGTTTTTTCCTGAAGGCCCCGTTCTAAACCGGTGCCCTCCTCTATTGTATAACTGAGTAGATCGGCGATATGTATTATTCTGACCAGATCGGGATAATCATTATTTTTTTCAGGGGAATGATGAAAACGTATCGCCTGGACAATTTTATCAGGCAGGTTCCATCCCTTCGCCAGCCATGCACCCACCTCAGCATGATCAAATCCGAGAACCTTCTGTTCAGCTTCATGAAAGGACAGATTTTTTTTCAATGAATATTTTCGAGCGCTCTCAAAATAATCTGGGAAATATTGGAGTAAAACCGGATATCCAATATCATGCAATAAACCGGCAACAAAAACTTCTCCGCAAACCGGATAATCTAAGAATTTTGATAAAAACTTGGCACCACTCCCAACAAACAGTGCATGACGCCAAAACTGAGTCACATCAAGATCATCCTCAAATTGGCTTGCTGAAAACTGATCAATCACTGAAATACCAAATACCAGGTCACGCAGAGCATTAAATCCCAGTACAACCACAGCAAGATTTATGGTTGATATTTGTTTCGGAAATCCATAATAAGCAGAGTTTGCCAGTTTAAGCACCCTGGCGGTCAAGATATGATCGGCAGAAATAATGTTTGCCAAAACCGAAACGGATGTTCTGGGATTCTCAACAAGATCCATCACCTTAAAGGCAATATTAGGTAGTGTCGATATTTTGGCCAAGTTTTTGACCTTATTTTCAACTTCAAATCTGTCAGGTTTTTTCTCTCTCATTACCTAATCCAGAAATTTTACCTGCCGGTTTAAATTGATTTTTGATGTGACCCGGGCTTCCCGAAAATCGTAATTCATTCTTACATCAGTTAGCAATTATCATACAAATAATTCTTCCCGAATCATCTTTCGCATTCTTTCAGTAGTTTCGCTGTGAATTTGCGAGATCCGGGATTCGGACACGTTGAGAATTGACCCGATTTCCTTAAAGGTCAAATGCTCAAAATAATAAAGCGTGATTGCTAATCTGGCCTTTTCAGGAAGCCTCTTTATAACCCTAACTAAGATCTTTTTCATTTCCTCTTCTTCCAGGCTTTCTAGTGCATTGGTACTGCTTTCATCCTCAACCACATCGTAAAGATTATGTTCATCGTAATTGTGATTGGGTTTATCTAAGGAAATAATATTGGTTTGATTAACTTGAGATTGCCAGTGTTGATATTCGGATTCTGAGATCCCCAAATGTTGAGCAACTTCCTGGGAAGTGACCTCTCCGCGATAAGTCTGCTCTAAATCTTCCACAACTCTTTTTATCATGTTCGATTTGGATCGTAATGATCGGGGTATCCAATCTTGCTTCCGGAGTTCATCGATAATTGCACCCCTTACTCTGGGAATAGCATAAGTCTCGAATTTGATCCCGAAATACGGATTGTATCGATCTAGTGCCTCGCCCAGACCAATTACACCAATATTCACTAAATCATCCCGTTCAACATGGCTTGGGATAGATTTAAAGAGTTTGCTCACAACATAATGCACGACACCCAAATACTTGTGCATCAGACGATTCCTTAATTCGGAATCTTTTGTTTCAAAATAATCCTGCCAGAGTGGTTCGACATTTTTCTTCATCACCTTTAAGCCTCCTGTAATTTTATCTTTTTTCATATCTTTCAAAATTTGTCAAATTTCAAATTTGTCCCCGATAAGCAGGAACTGAAATGTGTGAACCGGTAACTTGAGGGGTTTTCGATTTTACTGTCCGTACCAGACTCACAATTTTTTCCATTTCCCGAATTGCAGTTGAATCCTCAAATTCAGCAGTGAGTTTTGCCGATGAAAAATCGAGTGAGGTGTCAAAAGGAATCTTGCCGATTAATCCGATTTCGAAATTCAAAAAATTTGCCAGGGCAGTATTCAGATTGTCATATAATTCAATGACTTCACTGCTGGATAAAATCTGGTTCATGACTAAACGAAAATCTGGCGCATCAATATGGGAAAGGCTGCCACGAATCAACATATATGTATCCAGCAGAGCAGAGGGATCCGGTGTAGTGATTAATATTCCTGTATCAGCAAAGATGAGGAGTTCCAGATTGAGATCACTTAAACCTGTTTGGGTATCGATAATAATGAAATCATAGCCGGTTGAAATGGATTCGATATACTCGCTTAGGGAAAGAAGAGGATCCTCAGTGAGTGCTGCTTGTAATTCTTTACAGGAAATAAAATCCAGATTGTTCGAAATTTTCGTCCTATTCTCGTCAGTGGAAAGAAGTCTCGAATCAGAATCCGATCTGAACAATTCGTCTAATTTTGAATTCTGAAAATCACAATCAATCAGGAGGGTACGCTCATCTTTGAGCGAGAGGATCCAGCTAAACAACCTGCAAAACAGACTTTTACCAACATTATTCTTGCCGCTCATGACAATAATTTTTTGTGTTTGTTTTTTAAAGACTGGGGGATGATAGAGCGGGTACTTCAGTCCCTTAAATTTTCGGTTCATAAGTTGATCTTTCATGATCGGATTTTCACTCCCTTGAAATTTTATGTAATTTTGATCTAATAGCTTATTTATATTACACAGATTATGATCAAGACCAGTATTTGATAGATAAGCAACTAACGTATAATTCGAAACATTGCCTGCCTTTACACTAAAGGTTATAAATAGAATTATCAGCAAAGTAAATGGAGACCAGAATGTTTTCCCTAGAGCAGTATCAAATGTAAAAGTCAATATGAACTCCGAATTAGTCGACAAGTATGTAATCGGCAATATGTATGCCAGAAACAAAATCTTGGCCGAAATTCGAAATGCTTCTATATTATATTGAAAAATAAGGATTTAAAAGGAAGGCTAATTTGGCGAAATTTTCCTATAGATGTCGTTTATCCAATCATGTGTTCTTTTTTTCGACACTTTTATTTGAAATACCAACATCGCACCAGTAGAAATATTGTCTAATAATTACCTCAAAAAGGACTTTCAAAAATAGAAATCTGTCCGCTAACCATAATTTTCGACATTCTGCCCAATTACCTGAGGTGTATATTTAGATATTACTGCCTAAACTGTTTGAGGAATTTTGATAAATTACGAATTGTAGTTAAATTATTTTGTTGTTTAATCTTTAATAATAACATATCTATTTTATAAGGGTTTACACTTTTTCTTTTTCCCGGGAACGAATTAGGATTAAAAATCGATAAAAATGAGGTCGATGATATTCATTAGAAAGTTTTATAACGAAATCAAAATATAATGCGAAAGAATACCTGGGTATTTTATTTTTTCATTCTGCTTTTCACAGCAATTTTATCCATAAATCTGGTATGGCGTTTTACTCCTATTCGATCCGAAATCAGTGCCACCATCCAGGAAGGATTACAACCTTATCTGGGTGATACTTTTGCTATGAGTGACTTCTCCCTCGGTTTCGGTTATATGTCCTTTTATAATATTACTGCGGGAAGTAAAGATGGAGATTATATCCTTAACCTTGATGAAATTCAAATCGGGTATAGCATTCACAAATTAATTTATAACAAACTGGATCCCCTCCGGGTAATTGAATCCATTACCTTCAAAAACCCTAAACTAATTCTCTTCACGGAAAAAAAGGATACCACTCAGAAAGAATCAGAAAAACCGGTCGATGTCGCAGAAATTTTATCCGGCTTTAAAAAACTTGCAGAAGTCGATCGGATCTTCATAGAGAATGGTCAAATATTATGGGGGAAATCATCTGAGGATATAACAAAATTAGTGAGCAAACTGGACGGCTATTTAATCATCAATTCGACCATGAAGGCCAACCTGAATTTAAGAGGCGAGTTATTTGAATCCTCAGCAAAGGATCTTACGCTGCTTGGCGACATCGACCTCTCGAATAGAAAATGGGAAATTTCTGCCCAGCTTGAAAACAGTCATATCAAAAAGAGTATTCCATTTTTAAATTCAGAAAGTTTTTCTGTACAGGAAGCCAACCTCTCCGGCAATCTTCAAATGATGTCTAATAGTTTTAATATAAGGGATGTCGATGTTCAGGGACAGATCGATGTACATAAAATGCATAGTCTCCTGTTTGGGCAAAATATCTATACAGATGATTTTCAAATACTTTTTGATAAACAAAATATGATTTTATCTCCGGTGAATGGTAAGGGAGGCGATGGTGAGTTTCACCTCACAGGGGATCTGGGGAGTTTGTTTAAACCTACGTTAAACTTCAACATTCATATTGACCATTACCCGGCAAAAAATCTTGCCATTTCAGCACCAATATTAGAACTTTTAAATCAAGGTGTGATCTCCGGTGACCTCAAGGTCTACGGTCCCGCCAAAGACCTGTCCATAGAAGGGAAAATCAATTCTCCTGTGTTGTATTACAGCATAGTGCCGTTCTATGATTCTGATCTGACTTTTACTTATCAGAAGAAATTGTGGAAATTTACCAGCATAGACTGTCATACCATCGGACTTGACCATACCGGCGAGGGAGAGATCGATTTTAATACTTTGAAAATGCTTTTAAATCTCCGGAGTAAACTTCATCTGGGTCCGGAGCTGTTTAATATCGTTACAAAACTAAATAATTCTGACATGGTATATAAAACTTCGATTGAGGGGGACTTTCCTACCCAAACCTTCTGGGGAAATACAAAGGCAAATTTCTTCAATAATAGTCAATCGTTGCTTAACTTTAAAGCAGATTTCAGATTAGTTAAAGACCAAATGACCATTAAAAGTACTCAATCATTTCCTGATAATTTTAGCATTTATGCTGATGTTTCTACTTTATGGGACAATCCAACTTTTAATATTCTTGAGTTCAAAAACGTACCTGTCGATTCCTTAACACAAAATGCTGCAGTGAAATGGATATTCAGTAAGTTTAGAAACGATTTTTATTTTTCCGGACCAGTGAACTATCCGACAGTCAAGGTTAATTTCAGCAATGACAGATCTAAAGAAATACTATTTTCTTTTGTGGGAAGTGCTATTAATCTTATCGAACCCAATTTTAAATTTAAAGGTAAGTTCAGTTTTCAAACTTTACCGGAGGTAATTCAGGGAGATATTTTGCTGGAGGATCGTCCAAATGAATTCTGGATGAAATTGGACGCCCCAAACATTGCAGATGCAAATTTTTCGATAAGCTCTTCAAAAAATCAACCTATCTCGGGTGAAGTTAATTTTGCTAAAATTAATGTCAATCGATATCTTGGTCGATTCGAGGAACTGCAAAAATCGATTACCGAAGGGGCTTTGTCTGGAAATATTAAATTCAGTGGTTATTCAAACCGACCTGAAATCAGTTTTAACCTGCATGGTGAAAACTTTATTATCAATGAAAACGGATATTATGCACTCAATTTGAAAGGTGATTACCAAAATTTTATCCTGAATCTTCCTGAAGCAACCATCAATTATAACAATAGACCAATTATGCAGGCCAATTTTAAATGGAATACTCAGACGGACAATGTGAGTTCGAGGCTGATAGGTAAAGAAATTGAAACAAATTTTGTTGCTTCCACAATTTTTAAAGACCCGCAACTCATCCGAGGTAACATTGAGTATATCGTTAATATTGACGGATTATTCGACAGGCCAAATATCTCAGGCAATATTTCCATGGAGAAGGGATTCATCAAAAGGAAATCATTTCAAAACCTGGATATCACTTTTACCGATTCTATTCCGCCAAATGCCACTCTTTTCCAATTAAAAAAGCACCAATTAAATATACCCAAATTTGTCTATTATGATGAAAGCGGGTATTCAATTGAAGCTTATGGCAGAGTACCGATTGATGCAAACTCGGATATGGATGTTCATATTAATGCCGATGGAAATGTGCTCGCTGAATTACCAAACATTCTTAGTTACTTTCAAAGTCCGGATTGTGATGGCATGCTGAATCTGCATTTAATCGGGACTCGTGAAAATCCAAAACTCGCTGCAATAGAGATAAAAATTTACAGCGGTTCCATTGGTTTTGAATCGGTAATTCCATCCTTACAAAATCTGCAGGCTGATATTTCTCTTCATGAAGGAAAACAATTTATAAATATTAAGAATCTGGAGGGAGATATTCAGGGTCGTCATGTAAAAATATTTAATGTCGATCAAGTGCAATCGGAAAATAAATCGCTGGAACCCTGGTTCTTTGAAGATATCGGATTAAATCTGGGCGTCCTGATCCTGGATACCGATCCAAGGGGAATCCCATTATCCATACCCGGATTGATGAATCCGGGAGATATTGGATACTTTGTCACCGCAGGTAAAACTGATAATGAAAAATTCTATTTTACCGGGCCGCAAGAACAACCGCATGTCCGGGGAAAAGTGACCTTAATTGATTCTCGCGTTACTTTCCCTTTTCTTGAAGTTGAGGAAAGTACCTCCGGTAGTGAGGAAAACAAAGTACTTGACTTTTTGATGAGCATCGACTGGGATGTGCAAGTGAAAGCTGGCATGGGGAACAGATATTTTGTGGACATCCCCGCGGTAATAGACCGGGTTTATTTGGATCTGAATATTGACAAAGTTTCAGAAGGCTTAACATTTACCGGAAAATTAAACGATGAAAGTTTTAGAACAGAAGGTGGAGTAGAATCAACACGCGGACGAGTTGAGTATCTTGACATGAGTTTCAGGGTCGATCGCTTTGGTGCCATTTTCAATCGCTTCGAGCTGTATCCCGAGGTGTATGGACGTGCCTGGACAACCGTTAGAGACTCCACCAACTTTCCACGTGACATTTATCTGGTGCTATACACCATAGACCCGGAAACCAATCAGGAAGTTGCGGGTGGTAGATGGGAAGATTTTCGGTTTAAATTGGTAAGCAGTGATCCCACAATTGGAGAAACCCAGGAAAGCGTTCTGGCTTACTTAGGCTATTCCGCAGATAATATTTCCGGAAAGGCGGGTGACGTTGGTCTTACCCTCACCGAGAATTATTTAATCCGGCCTCTGGTTCGGCCCCTGGAGCGGAAACTGGAAAGAGGCTTGCAGTTAGATTATGTTCGTTTTCGATCCCATTTTACTTCCAACATTATCAATTATGGGTTCCATAACCGGTTCAAGATTTTCCAGGAAGCAAATTATAATTATCAGAATTTGAACTATAGCCTCGATCCTGCGTTATTACTTTTACAAAGTTCAGAAATTACTTTGGGCAAATATTTAATGAGCGGTATTTACCTTACTTATTCAGGACAACTGGTTGCCATTTATGATGAACCGAAATTGGGCTTAAATCACAAATTTGGCATCGAGTACCGGTTGCTTCGAAATTTACTGCTCGAGTTCGAATACGATAAATTACAATTTGATCCGCAATATTACAGCAGAGAGGCTTTGAACGACTTTAGGATACGCCTCAGGCATTCATTTAATTTTTGATTGCAAAAATTTGAACAAAGATTTAAGTTTTGAAGTTTCTTTAAAACAATAATAAAATACTATGAAATTGACCAAATACCTGCTACTGTCACAACTTATCATCGGGCTCTTCACCATCACCTTGTTTGCGCAGGCCCAAAAATTCAAGATTCATAAACTCGAAATCGAGGGAAATGTTAAGGCAGACTCCTCAATCATCTATCTGAACTCGGGTTTAAGAGTAGGAAAAGAAATCACCAGCGATGACATTCAAAAAGCAGTGAAAAACTTATGGGCCCTCAAGTTATTCTCTGATATTGAAATTTTGGTGGGAAAGCAAACCTATCAGGGATTGGACCTAGTAATAAAACTAAAAGAATTTCCCCGGCTGGATGGTTGGGTTGTGGAAGGCGAGGACAAGCTTAACAAAAAAGAGGTTGATAAGGAACTCCAGTTCTATAAAGGAATGGTTCTAACTCCTTTCCGAATCTATAAGGGCCGAAGAAATCTGCTCAACAAATATCGTGAGGAAGGCCATCTGCTCGCCCAGGTCGAGATCGATACCATTTATAAATCCCCTTCCGAAGTACTGGCTGAAGTAAAAATCAACGAGGGTAAAAAAGTTCAGGTTAAAAAAATAAGAATATTTGGTAATGAACATTTAACTGAAAAAGAACTGAAAAAGCAGTTTAAGGGGATAAAGGAAGACCGTTGGTGGCGAGGTGCGGACTTTAATGAAAAAAAATATAAGGAAGACCTGGCCAGATTAATTGCCTACTGTCGAAAAAACGGATTCCGTGATGCCGAAATTGTAAGAGATTCATTGTATTACAGCGAAGATAAAAAGGATATGTATATAAATGTCTACATAAATGAGAGACAGCAATACTACTTCGGTGATGTTTCCTTCGAGGGAAATACTGTATTCACTGACCAGGAATTGCGGGATCAGCTGTTGTTCAAAAAAGGCGATGTTTACAATCAGGAAAATTACGATAAAAGTATTCGGGAAAATATACAAAACCTCTATTATAATCAGGGATATCTCTTTGCCAATATCCAGCCACGTGAAATTCCGGCGGGTCTGGATACTGTCGATATCAGCATAAAAATTGTAGAAGGACACGTTGTCAAAATCAAAGAGATTGTGATAACCGGGAATACCAAAACCAATGAGAAAGTGGTCAGGCGAGAGCTTAAAATTTATCCAGGGGATACTTTCAATCGGGCAAAACTGGAAAGAAGTGTCCGGGATGTCTGGATCCTCAATTATTTTTCCAACGTCGTACCGGATGTAAAGCTCATCGAAAACGATGATAAACATGTTAACCTGGAAGTGAAGGTTGAGGAAAAATCAACCGATACGGCCAATATGTCCGCCGGATACAGCCAGCGCGATGGGATGATTGGAAGCGTAGGTCTGGCTTTAAACAATTTCTCCCTTTCTCACCCATTATCGGGTGGCGATGGTCAGCGATTAGCCTTCGACTGGTATTTTGGAAGGTACTATCGATCCATCTCTCTCAGCTTTACCGAACCCTGGCTTTTCAATACGCCAACCCTGGGTGGAATTTCGTTATTCAATACCCGCAGTGGCGGTGGCTATTATCCCTGGGACCGCCGGGTACAAGGTGGTTCTTTACAACTGGGTCGTCGGTTTCGCTGGCCGGATAACTATTTCCGCGGTGACTGGATTTTCAGAATCGCCCAGACGGAAATTTACAATGTTCGCGATCAGGAATTGCTGCAGTCTTATCTGTTTTATGACCGTCCAACCACACAGGTTAGTTTAACCCAAATCCTGCAACGAGACAGCCGTAATCGCCCGGAATTCCCGACCGAGGGTTCTGTCTACTCTTTATTGACTGAATTTTCAGGCGGACCTCTTCAGGGAGACGAAGATTACCTGAAGAATATTTTAACCGTTGAGTGGTATGTACCTACCTTCATGGGTCTGGTTTTTTACACCCAGTCCAAACTGGGACTGATCGAAGGTTTATACAACAATTATTATATTAATCCCGGGGAACTGTTCTACATGGGAGGTTCGGGATTAAGCTTCTCTGAAGGGCTACGAGGTTATGATGACGGCGGTGTTGGACCGGTGAGTTCTACAGGAAATCCCCTGGGTGGCAGATCGATGTTGAAATTTACCGCCGAATTAAGGATTCCTATCGCACCCAATCCGACCATATTTGGCCTGCTATTTATGGAAGCAGGAAACGTTTGGTCCGATTTTTCCGAAACGAATACCCAGGATTTACGCCGGGGTGTCGGTTTCGGTGTTCGTTTGTTTATGCCTATGATTGGAATCATTGGAGTTGACTTCGGTTATGGTCTGGATCATTACACGGCAACTGGTATTAGAAAAGGCCAATGGAAAACCCATTTCCAGTTCGGTAAATTCTAACGAGATTAAAATATTAAATATCAATATAATTAAAATGTCAAAAACAAATTTCAGGAGGTAACGGTGAAAAAACAAAGAATGTTCTGGTTTCTGATTGTGGGTGCTGTTTTAATATTTTCGGGTTGGACAAACAGCTTTGCACAATTAAAAATTCGTTATATTAATTCTCAACGGATTCTGGCAGAGTATCCGGAAGCAAAAGAAATTCAGAAAAAACTCGATGACCTGAAGACGCAGTATGAGAATGAATATAACAAAATGCTTGATGACTATGAGGCGTTACTAAAAGAGATTGAAAACCAGAGTTTGCTTTTAAGTCCTGAGAAAAAAGCCGAAAAGGAAAAACAAGCCCAGGAACTGGGAGTGCAAATCGAGCAATACCGGTATCAAAAATTGGGCCCGCAGGGTGAGCTTTACAAGAAAAACATGGAATTGACCCAACCGCTATATGATAAGATTGATCAGATTATTCAAAAAATTGGTCAGGAAGAAGATTACGACTATATTTTAGATACCGTCCAGGGAGTGGTTCTATACTCCAAGCCTCAATTTGATATTACCAACAGAATTATTGAAGAATTAAACAAAATTCAATAATTGTTAAAAAAGCGACCACAAAAAGCTGAAATGAAAAAACATTTCAGCTTTTTTTATTAAACAGACCTTAGTGGAATAAGCGCCAACCCGAAACATAAAGATTTATTAAATGAATGCGGATTTATTCAAGCATTTATCTAAGCTTTCTTAATTTGAATATCCAGAAGTCAAAAGGGAGCATAAGAAAATTATGACCGTGCAAAAATCACTGAAAGATTTGGCAAAATATGTTCATGGCGAGTTGATTGGTAAGGAAGATCTTATTATATCAGGTGCGGCAAAGCTGGATAAGGCCGGGCAGGGTGATATTACCTTTCTGGCCAATCCAAAATACAAAAATCTGGCATTGGAAACCAGGGCCGGTGCAATTGTACTCGAAAAAACGGTTGATCTCCCTGCTGATATTAATCAAATCCGGGTGGATAATGCCTACTATCGCTTCTTGCAGATATTCCTTCTGTTTAATCCCCCGGAGGAAATTATCCAACCAGGCATACATCCCTCTGCACTGATTGGCGAAGATACAAAAATCGGGGATTCCGTTGCCATTGGTCCGAATGTGGTTATTGGCAAAAACTGTAAAATTGGAGATCACGCTAAAATTTTGGCCAATTGCGTTATCATGGATAATGTTTCCATTGGAGAGAATTGTCTGCTTTACCCGCTGGTTTCAATCCGGGAATCCTGCCGGATAGGGAACCGGGTCATTATTCACAATGGGGCGGTCGTCGGCAGCGATGGTTTTGGATTTGCCCCTTTCGAGGGAATCTTTCACAAGATCCCACAGGTAGGCCTGGTAATTGTCGAGGATGATGTTGAGATCGGGGCTAACTGTACCATCGACCGGGCTACCATGGATGCCACAATTATCCGCAGGGGTGCAAAGCTGGATAATTTAATCCACATTGCCCACAATGTTGAGATTGGTGAATCAACAGTTATTGCCGCGCAAACCGGCATATCCGGCTCAACCAAAATTGGTCATCACGTTATGATTGGCGGACAAGTGGGCACAGTAGGTCATATTCAAATTGGCGATTATGTCCAGATCGGAGCCCAATCCGGAGTCGCGAAAAGTATTCCCGACAAAGAGATCTACTTTGGTTATCCCGCTCGACCAATCATGCGGACAAAGAGAATCGAGGCGATTATTAACCAATTACCAGAGCTCTACAAAAAGATCAACCAGCTGGAAAAAGCCCTGGAATCAAAAAACTTAGAAAAACAGAATTCCTGAAAATTTGTGTACTTATTTTAAAAATCTGTTTTAGATTGAAATTATTATCAGAAATATCTTGAGTTACCTGATCGGCCTGCGGAAATGTGAATTATAGCGAACCCCAAAATAGAATGACCATTTACATTGTCCGGTGTATTTACTAATTTTACCTTGTTTTTGGTATAAAAAAGTGTATCTTTTGATCATTTTAAATCAAAGTATCTCAATAATTTGTTTATTTGGAAAAAGTTGAGGCCATTGTTCGAAAATGGAAAAAAAACAGCGAACCATACATGCAGCAGCATCATTTACCGGAACAGGATTACACACCGGATCTTCATCAACCATCACTTTCCGGCCCGCCCCTGAGAATCATGGGATTGTCTTTGTGCGCACAGATATAAATCCGACCCTGGAAATTCCTGCGGTTGTGGATTATGTAGAACCTGATAATGGCATTGACAGTCTACGCGGCACCAATCTGCAAAAAGATGGAAATACTATTTATACAGTGGAACACGTCCTTTCGGCCATAGCCGGTCTGGAAATCGACAATCTGCGGATTGAACTGAATGCCGCCGAGCCACCGGTTGGCGACGGAAGCGCCATGCCTTTTGTTAACGTTTTACTGGAAGCCGGAATTGTGGAGCAGAACGATCCCAAAAATTATCTGGTCATCGAGGAGGCCATTTATTTTCATGATGAGAAAAAGGGAATTGACCTCATTGCCTTACCACTGGATGATTTTCGGGTAAGTCTGATGATCGATTATAAAAATCCGGCACTGGGAAGCCAGCACTCGGGATTATTTTCTTTGGACAAAGAATTCATCACCGAATTCGCCCCCTCAAGGACTTTCTGTTTTTTGCACGAGGTGGAATTGCTGATCGATCAAAAATTGATCAAAGGAGGTACCCTGAACAATGGCGTGGTTATCTGCGACAAAGAATTGAACCAGATCAATGAAAAGAAGATCAGGGATACCCTGCGCATTGATGGCCCGATATTTATTGGTGAGAATGGCCTGCTGAATGATACGCCTCTGCGCTTCAAGAATGAACCTGCCAGGCACAAAGTACTGGATTTACTGGGTGATTTGTTTCTGCTTGGTGCACCGATCAAAGGTCAGATTCTGGCTGGCCGGCCCGGACATAAAAGCAATATTGAATTCGCCAGAAGATTACGGACACTTTTCGAGAAACAACAGCTCACCAGAAAATATCAGGATGTGGCACGTAAAGGTGTCGTCTTCGATTTTGAAGCGATCCAGAGGATTTTACCACACCGCTACCCCTTCCTCTTAGTAGACAAGATTACCGAGTTTGAAGCCGGGAAACGGATAGTTGGCTTAAAAAGTGTGACCGGGAACGAGGAATTTTTCCAGGGACATTTTCCGGGACACCCCATTATGCCCGGTGTTCTTATCATCGAGGGTATGGCACAAACCGGCGGCATTATGCTGCTCAACAGTGAAGACAATCCGAAAGAAAAGATGGTCTACTTTATGGGAATGGACAATGTCCGGTTTCGCAAGCCGGTTTTACCCGGGGCTCAGCTTATCTTTGAACTGGAACTTTTAAAACGTCGCAGTTCCAGTGTTAAGATGCAGGGTTATGCCTATGTGAATGGCGAACTGGTTGCCGAAGCGGAAATGATGGCCGCAATTATAGATCGAAATTAAACATTCAGAAAAGGAGAGAATGTTGACTGTTATTCACAAAACAGCCATTCTTGATGCAAATGCGCAGATAGGCAAGGACGTAGAGATCGGACCATACGCCGTCATTCAGGATGATGTGATTATCGGAGATGGTACCGTCATTGGCACTGGTACCTTTATCGACTCCGGAACCCGGATCGGAAAAAAATGCCGCATCGGGCATTATGCCGTCCTGGGTAATCCGCCCCAGGATCTTAAATACGCCGGAGAAAAAACCTATCTGGAAGTTGGAGACAACACGACCATTCGTGAATTTGTGACCCTGAACCGAGGGACAACCTACCACTATAAAACAAAAATCGGCAGTAACTGTTTTATTATGACCTATGCCCATGTTGCGCACGATTGTATTATTGGTGACAATTGCATTATCGCAAATGCAGTAAATATGGGCGGACATGTGGAGATTGAAAACTATGCCAGCATCGGTGGAGGAACCTTGATTCACCAGTTTGTAAAAATAGGACAACAAGCATTTGTGGGAGGCGGGCTGAGAGTTACAAAAGATATACCTCCCTTCATCCGGGCCATGGGTGAACCCGTTCAATATGGTGGGACAAATTTTATTGGTTTGGAACGAAAGGGATTCAGCAAGGATACGATTCTTGAGATCAAGCGGGCCTATAAAATTATCTACCATGATACTGCCACCAAGGCCGAGGCCATAAAAATGATCCAGGAAAAATTACAGCCTCTCGCCGAGATAAACGCCATCATCGAATTTATAAACAAAAGTGAGCGCGGTCTTATTCGTGGATAAATTCGCGATTAAAGACTGGTTGGTCTGGCCCAGTCAAAGCTATTCCGGTACATTTAATATGGAGGCGGATCATGCTTTGGCCCGGGAAATGACCAAAACACTCCGGCAACCGCTGCTCCGGTTCTTTACCTGGAAGCCCTACTGCATTTCTCTTGGTTATCATCAAAAACCGGAAGAAATCGACATCGATCTGTGCCGGCAGCAAAATGTCGATCTGGTGCGACGGCCCACTGGCGGACGAGCCATCCTGCATGCGGAAGAATTAACCTACAGCGTGGTATATCCCTTCGAGGGCATTGATGTCACAAATTTTTACCGGCTGGTCCATCTGCCCTTTGTCCGGGCGTTGCAGAATTACGGAATAAATGCAGAGTTCGAAAAAACTCAGGCGGATTTTCGGCAAGCCTATAAAACCGAAAAGTCCCAGATCTGCTTTGCCACATCCGCCCAAAATGAAGTTGAAATAGCAGGGAAGAAACTAATCGGCAGCGCCCAGCGGATTTATGAAAAGGCAATTCTGCAGCATGGGTCGGTTTTGTTGGGAAAGAAGCATGAAGAACTGGTCGACTTTCTCAAATTGCCGGCCGATTCAAAGAACAGAATAAAAACCTACATTCGAGATCATACTGCAACTGTATGGGATTACTCGCCTGGCCTGAAGGCCGAAAGGCTATCACAAAAAGTCCGGGAGCAGTTTGAGAAAATATTTGATATTAGTTTTACTGATATTAATCAGAATAAAGAAATGATCTCCTTGCTGAATTCAATTCCTGAAAAATACAAAACAGAAATTCGACTCAATTAAGTTTTTCAGTAAAGGTTTCGAATCTGCATTCATCGGACTCCGGTTTGCTCATAATTCAATCCGATATATAATTTTCTAATCAGGACGGAAATTATGAAACAAATTCATAAAAAATTCATCTAATAGTCTTTATATTATATTGTATGAAATAGAAAAAGGGAAAGAGAATGATATATCTGTTATCGATAATTTTTGTTTTGAGTGTCCTGGTATTTTTTCATGAACTGGGACATTTCATGTTCGCCAAACTATTTGGGGTTCGGGTAGAGCGGTTTTCCATCGGATTTCCACCTCGATTATTCGGAGTTAAAATCGGTGAAACGGATTATTGCATTTCTGCCATCCCCTTTGGCGGATATGTGAAAATGACCGGTGTTATTGACGAAAGCATGGATACCAGCACCCTAACCGGCGCGCCCTATGAGTTTGCTTCAAAAAAGTGGTGGCAGAAAACCATCATTCTGGTCGGCGGCGTCACCATGAATGTGATTCTGGCCTGGGTGATTATCAGTGGCCTTCTTCATTTTGAGGGGGAACCAATTATTCCTTCTACCACAGTGGGACAAATGGTTGAAAATGGAATTTCGCAAAAGGCTGGCATTCAAATTGGTGATAAAATTTTGTCGATAAACGGTACACCGGTATCCACCTGGAATGATGTCCGCGATCTTTATTTCGAGAATTTGGGAGGCGAACTTAGAGTCAAGGTTTTACAGAACGGTGTTGATAAGACGGTTATTTTCGACCGATCCTTATTGAAATCCCAGGGAGCCGACCAGCTGGATATGTTCCCGGTTTTCCCGGCCAAGGTCGGCGAGGTTTTGCCCAATAGTCCGGCCCAGAAAGCAGGCCTGCAACGGGGGGATGAAATCATGAGCATCGATGGTAAACCAATCAAAAATTGGGACGAAATGACCGGGGTTATCAAAAACAATCCGGATAAGCACCTGGATTTTACCATTTTGCATGATGGTTCGGAGATAAGCAAAAAGATCACTCCGGAAACTGCTGATGAAATCGATGAGAATGGCGTCAGTCACATGATCGGTAAAATCGGCATCGGTATTTATTATGAAAAGAAAAGTCTGCCCATCTTTGCCGCCTTTGGTGAAGGATTCAACCGAACCGTTTTTATTACAGGTTTAAATATCAAGGGCATCTGGTGGTTGATTTCCGGGAAGAAATCAGCCCGGGATATGCTGGGTGGCCCGATAATGATCACCAAACTCGCCGGGGAATTTGCCAAAAGTGGATTCGCCAGTCTGATGGAATTAATTGCCAATCTAAGCATCATGCTGGCCCTGATCAATATTCTGCCTATCCCCGCACTAGACGGCGGACATATTGCCATCGTGTTTATTGAGGAGATCCGGCGAAAACCGCTCACCACAAAAACAAAACTGAAAATACAGCAAGTGGGTATGGCAATCCTGTTTGTCCTGATAATCTTTGTGATGTACAACGATATTTTACGAATCTTCACCAAATAAAAAGAATCTTCTTTACCTGAAAGCCCGGCCAGTATCTGTCCGGGTTTTTTATTTTTAAAATTTTTAGAAATCTTTTATTTGTTTTTTCAATCCTGCTATTCACCGGTTTCAATATTTTTTCCTGAGATTGAAATGGTTTCGATCAAACCATATATTTTGCATTCAATGATGAAAATACTTTAACATATTACTGTTTAACCCATTAACAAGGAGCTGAATTTATGCCTACCATCAGTCACACCATTTCGGATTTTGCAGTTAATCTAAAATACCAGGATCTGCCACCGGAAGTCGTGTTTCAGGTAAAACGGTTTCTGCTGGATTCCATCGGATGTGCTTTTGGCGGATGGGATACCGAAGATGTTCAAATTCAGCATAAGCTCCATCAGGAGATGGGTGGAAACGGTGAAGCAACGGTCATGGTGAGTGGTGCCAAAATGCCCATGAACCATGCTGCCCTGCTCAACAGCCTGTTAATTCGGGCTTTGGATTATAATGATATATACTGGGAAGAAGATCCCTCCCATCCCAGCGATATTATTCCTGCTGCGATAACGCCGGCCGAAGCTCTGGATAAAACCGGTAAAGATGTTATTACCGCTATTGTGCTGGCATACGAATTTGAACAAAGAATGTGCGAGTTCGCTCATCCCGGTATCCGGGAACGAAAATGGCATCACGCCACCCTCACCGGTTTTGTCTCGCCCATAGTTGCCGGAAAAATTCTGGGACTCACTGTCCCTCAAATGGTGAATGCCATCGGAATATCGGGAAGTCATTCCTGTACCCTGGGTGCGGTAACTGCCGGTAAACTGACCAATATGAAAAATACGGTGGATCCAATGGCAACCCAGGCTGGAGTTATAGCTGCACAATTGGCCCGGCGAGGCTATAGCGGTCCGGAGCACGTTATTGATGGGAAAGAAGGATTAGTGGATACATTTGGACCGGAATTTGAGCTAACTCTCCTGACCGATAAATTGGGTAAAGACTGGCGCATCCTTCGCTGCAGCATGAAGGCATTTGCCGCCGAGGCGCTGACCCACTCTCCCATCACCGCTGTTCTGAGAATTGTGAAGGAGAACAATCTTAAGCCGGGTGATATTGCTGAAATAAAGGTAAAAACAGTGGCCCGGGCGGCAGATATTCTTTCCGATCCCTCCAAATACAAACCAACCAGTAAGGAAACGGCAGATCACAGCCTGCCCTACTGCCTGGCAGCAGCAGTGGTGGACGGGATGGTCACCCCTTCACAGTTTAAGGACGAGAAACTGAAGGATCCGCAGATCTGGGAGCTTCTGCCAAAAATAAAAGTGGTGGCCGAGCCGGAATTCGAAAAGCTATTTCCCAGACTAAAAGCAACTGAAGTAGCTATTGCTACCACTGAGGGCAAAAAACACCAGCTCCGGGTGGATTATCCCAAGGGGGATTATCGCGATCCAATGTCAGAGGAAGAATTGATCGATAAATTCGACAGTATGGTGCTGGATAAGGTAGGAAAATCTCAGCGGGACCGTATTGTGGAAAATATCATGGATCTGGAGAAGGTAAAAAGCATGAAGGAATTCATGCGATTGATGGTTCAAAAATAGAAAATCCAGTTATAAATTAGTTGTTGATGTTACAGGGATAAGTTTACAGCACCAACTGTTTCATGGAAGTATCAACATCGGTTAAAAACTGCTCTATTTCGCCGGCATATCCCTGATAATAAACCGGTTCGGCCCGCAGGGGAAGAGCCTGCTTGTAGATCAGCTTAAGCTGTTCCAACAATCTCTCCCGGTCTCCTTGCCGTTTGCCACCACTCATCCAGCGGGCAATTTCCGGGCGAAGCGATTTATACTCTGCCTTAAGGCTAAAATAGGAAATGTAGCCTTCATTCGGTTGGACATTTTTCAGCGCTTCAACAGACTTCATTAACCGCTGATAAATGCTTTCCAGGTAACTCTGGTCGGAAATATCCATTTCCAGAAACAAATTTTCAATCTTTTGCAGGAGCACAGTTTTCTCAATTTCTCTGTACTTATCATTATGCGGTAGTGCCTGCAACAGCTCCTCAGCGCTGCTCAAGCGGCCATCTATCTGTTTGATCAAATCCTGCTTCAGATCGGTAAAAGTTGCCGACTTCAGCTGTTCCTGCAGGGCGGAAGTATTAATCAGGTAAGCCTGCAAAGCATCCTGACGAGGAGTACTATTATTTATCCGGTCAATTGCTTCTTCCGAGTAAAGGGCTGCCCGGTCAACATTATTCATTTTCAGATAACTGTCTGCCCGGATGAGCTTAATCCTAAAACAATTTTCCGAATTATCGATACAATCAATTTCCGATTCCACAATTTCCTGGTCGTTTCCTTTGGCTTGCATATCCTCAAGTTTTTTTAATTTGGATGCACATCCCAGCAGAAACAGAAAAATGAAGCCGACCGGGATTATCCGAAAAAACATATTTTGTATCCAATTCCGATTTTGAATAAAAAGTCTCATAATGTCCCTTTAAAAATGAGTCCTGAAATTAATCGCTTTCTTTTGTACCGTGAACCGAAAAGGTTAATCGCACACCACCATCAACAAAGTGAAGCTCTTCCGGATTAATTTTATCACCAAGCAATATTAACCATTTTTTACTTTCTTCGGGAGGATTCATTTCCTCAGGCTTAAAATTAATCTCGATATTTTTGCCGGAAACGAACAAATTTTGCTCTCCCTTGCTGATAAATTGAAGCAGATCGATTTTCAATATTTTCTCTAAGAAAAAATATATCACTTTCAGAATTAGTCTGGAGATAAAACTTCCACCGGTGAACCGGAGTTGGGTTATCCTTTTCAGTCCTATGCTAAAAGTATTATCGGCAAAAGCAATGCCTTTTGCAGCAATATCAAAATCAACCGAGAATTTTATGAGTAAATTGATCATGAAAGTTACACGACATTTCCCCTCACTGAAATCAAAATGCACCCGGTCAATATTCTTCACCTCTTTGAAATAGTCCTGCAAGAATTGATTGATTTTCCCCTGTGGGATAAGCAAAGATGGTTTAAGAAAATTATCTTCACCAAGGAATTGGGCAAAATTATTAATAAGATCTTCCGGCATTTTAATTGTGCTCTTTTGTGATCCGAACTTTAATCAAATTCCATCCCAAAGAAATAAAACTATACTTGGACAAATAGAAATCGAAAAATAAATTTAAGCTTTTATCAGACTGAAAACCAAAATTTACAGGTATATTGATGACCGAAGAAAGATTTTTCCATTTTCATATAGCGCACCATAAAACAACATTATGGATTATTGCCATTTTAATTACCATTAGTTCGGCAGTTTATCAAAGGCTTACCGGGCCCACCTATCCGGTTCGGGGCAAAGTCCAGATAAATAATACCGAGATTTCCTTCAAGCTTTTGCGCAGTGAAACTACCGATCGTGATGCTTTAATCAGAATAGAGGTTCCGGATACACTGATTCATGGCTATGTAAAATACAAAAGGTATAATTCCAATGACCCATGGAGCGAGCTGCCCCTGAAACGGGATGGCGATTTTCTCACCCAGCAACTTCCCCGACAACCCGCCGCCGGCAAATTAATTTATCAGGTCTATCTTCAGACGGACAGCCAAACAATATCTATCACAAAAGATGAACCGGTAATCATACGATTTAAGGGCCATGTCCCGGAAATTGTTTTGATCCCGCATATCCTGCTGATGTTCCTGGCCATGCTATTCTCAAACCGAACTGCTTTAGAGGCACTTGATCCGGAAGGAAATGCCAAAAGATATATGTACTGGACGATAGGTCTTTTTCTGGTAGGCGGTTTTATTCTGGGACCATTGGTGCAGAAATATGCTTTTGGAGAATTATGGACCGGCATTCCCTTCGGCTACGATCTGACCGATAATAAGACGCTGATCGCTATGCTCGGCTGGCTGTGGGCCTGGTTGAAAAACAGCCGGGGGCAGAAAAGCCGGGGTTGGATATTTTTTGCAGCCTTCTTAATGCTGGCCGTCTATCTCATTCCACACAGTGTGTTTGGATCGGAACTGGATTATACTCAGGGTGCACCGGCAAAATAAGAAAAAGCAGTCTTCAAATCCCCGGAAGTGAATTATCCGGACCAGGGCAGGAGTTGAGCTGTGGAATTCTCCGTATATCTGTCTATCTTTCGTCTGGAAAAAGAACTGACCGCCCTTTGATAATATGAAATCTCCTGTAAATCTTTCTTTTTAACCGGGGAACTTTGTGTTAATTTTTTATTTATTATTTTGGTTATTATCAATAAAACAAAGGCATGTTAAAACTTAAATCGATACTTACCGCGCAACCTGTATTCGAAACTTTCCGGGAAAGGTTGTTTACTAACACTTCAATTGAAATTAAGGGTTTAAGTGGTTCTTTTTTAAGTATCGTCTTAAACTATGTCTACGACCTCTTCGAAAATAGCATCCTGGCAATTGTACCGGAAACTGAAAAGGCAGAAAAACTGGCTGATGATCTGCAGTCTTTGATGCCTCAAAACCGTGTATTATACTTTCCCCAGGCTGAGATCGTCCCGTTTGACCAGGGAAATTTTACCCCCAGCCTGTATAGTGCCAGACTCAACGCATTGATCAGCACCTTGGAAAATCCGGCTTCCATCATCATAACAACCCCGGTTGGACTCCTGCAGCGCATCGAATCGCCGGAGGAAATCAGGAAACAGGTCAGTTATGTACAGGTAAATAACCAGCTGGACCGGGACTTTCTGCTTGAATGGCTGGTCAGTTCCGGTTTTGAGCGGGTACCTGCCATCGAAGAGATCGGGCAATTCAGTGCCCGTGGGGGTATTGTCGATGTCTTCTCCTTTGAAGCCGAAGCTCCCTACCGGATTGAATTTTTTGATGATGAAATCCATTCCATTCGGGAATTCGATATTTTAACCCAAATGTCCCTGCGACAACTGGAGAAAATCAGAATCGTTGGAAAAAACGATGAAATTCAAAAAAATGCCACACTCTTCGATTACTTACCAGCCGGCAGCCTGATTTTCTGGGATGATGTAGAGCAGACCAATAAATCAATTCAGGACTGGCTGGAAAATGCGGAAAGAATTTTTAGCGCAGGAGAAAAAGCGGGGATCAGCGATGTGGCGAGCTCTTATCTCTCCCGCCAGGAGATCGAGAAATCGGTCTCGGGAAACCGGCAGATTATTCATCGCCATTTTAAAGGAGCCGGTAATGGTCACCTGGATTTTAACATCCACCAGGCCGAGTCCTTTCATGGCAATATAAAATTGCTGGTCAAATTCCTCAATAAATGTTATGGCAGAGATAATAAGAAAAATTCACCGGTTTATCTGGTATACGACAAACCAGCCCGGCGAGAACGGCTTGAGGAAATTATCCTGGCTGAAATGGGATGGTTGCCCCCCATAAAATTTATCCAGGGGGATATCCACAACGGATTTTCCATTCCGGATCTCCGGACCGAAATATTAACCGAACATGAAATTTTCGACCGGGTTAAGGCGCGGCGAAGCCGCCGGAGACTGCGGGTTTCGGGAAGTTTGATCAGGCAACTGAACAGCCTCAAATTTGGCGACTTTGTGGTGCACGTGGATTATGGCATTGGGAAATATGTCGGCACTGAGCGGATAAACGTGGCCGGTATCCAGAAAGATACCATCAAAATTGAATACGAGAACAAAGATATACTGTACGTTAACCTGGACAAATTGAATCACGTCCAGAAATATGTGAGTGAAGAAGGATATACTCCACCGCTTACCCGGTTGGGTAGTGCCGAGTGGGAGCGCACCAAGGAAAAGACAAAAAAAGCTGTCGAGAACATTGCCCGGGATCTGGTCAAACTATATGCTGAACGGATGAGCGGCGGTGGGATAAGTTTTTCCGAGGATACGCTCTGGCAAAAGGAGCTGGAAGCTTCGTTTTTGTATGCTGATACACCGGATCAGGCCCGGACAACCCAGGAAGTAAAAGAGGACATGGAACGGGGTAAACCCATGGACCGGCTCATCTGCGGTGATGTGGGTTTCGGAAAAACAGAAGTTGCCATCCGGGCAGCCTTCAAGGCGGTGGTCGATGGTAAACAGGCAGCATTCCTGGTCCCCACCACTATTCTGGCACAACAACACTACCATACCGTGCGGGACAGATTGAAAAATTTCCCGGTCAACATAGAGGTGCTTTCCCGTTTTAAGAGAAGGGCGGAGCAAAAGGTCATTATCGACCGGCTTAAAACCGCCGATGTTGATATTGTAATCGGTACCCATCGCTTATTATCGTCAGATGTCGAATTCAAGGACCTGGGGTTACTGATTGTTGACGAAGAGCAGCAATTCGGAGTAAAGCACAAAGAAAAACTCCGGCAGCTAAAAACGAATGTGGACACTTTGACTTTATCCGCTACTCCCATTCCCCGCACATTACAAATGGCCTTGATGGGCGCACGGGATTTATCTAATATCGATACCGCACCCAGGAACAGACTGCCCATTATTACTGAAATTTGTTCCTGGGACAAAGAACTAATCTATAAGGCTATTACCCATGAACTGGATCGTGGAGGACAGGTATTTTTTGTCCACAACCGGGTGCAGACCATAGATGGCGTGTCAGCAATGCTGCAACAGATTGTCCCAAAAGCAAAAATAGCTATTGCTCATGGCCAAATGCCGGAACGGTCTCTGGAAAAAATCATGCAGGATTTTTATGATAAAAAATACGATGTTCTGCTGGCGACGATGATCATCGAAAACGGATTGGATATCCCCAACTGCAACACTATTATCATAAACCGCGCGGATAAATTCGGGCTGGCACAACTGTACCAGTTGCGTGGTCGGGTGGGCCGGTCCGATCGCCAGGCCTATGCCTACCTGATTGTTCCACCGCATGATCGCCTGAATGAAACCAGCCTGAAAAGACTGTATGCCATTGAAGAATTTTCGGAATTAGGATCCGGGTTAAAAATTGCCATGCGCGATCTGGAGATCCGGGGTGCCGGAAATTTACTGGGACATCAGCAAAGCGGGTATATCAATGCAGTCGGATTCGATCTGTATCAAAAAATATTGAAGGATACTGTGGACAAAATTCAGGAAGAAACCCTGCCTGAAGAATTTATCAAAGAGCGAGCACCCACCGTTGATGCGGCGGTGGAAGTGGACGCCGAAACTTTTATACCGGACGATTATATCGAATCCCGCAATGAAAAAGTGTTGATTTATCACCGCCTGTTAAATTTAGAGAGCATCCTGAGCATCGACAATCTGGCCAAAGAACTCAAAGACCGCTTTGGACCATTGCCCTTGCCAGCAGAACAATTGATTGAAATGGTAAAAATAAAAAAGCTTGCCAGTCAGCGATTTATCAAACAAGTTAGGATCCTTAAAGGAAAGATGTCGTTGACTTTTGATGAGAAGATAGTGGATAAAGATTTTTTCGTAGAGAAGGAACTGCCCAGGTACATAAACCAGACTATGACCCAATTATCTTTCAGCCAGACCAATGGTTTCAAGGTGCACTTAAATTTAGCGGGTAATAACTCCCGGGAGTATTTAACATTTGCAAAAAATTTCTTGCAAAGACTATAGGATCAAAATAATTTGTGCAGCTATTTATTCAGCTAAATCAGTTTTAATAGTTTACAGGAGGATTTTTTTCATGCGATACCTTTTTACTTTTATTTCATTGTTTTTTCCAGTGCTATTTTTGATAAGCTGTGGAAAATCACCTAAAGTAATTGCCAAAGTGGAAGACAATAAAATTACCGTGAACGATCTGGAACAATATCTGGAAAGAAATAAAAGAGTAACCGATATTGCGGCCGTTCCCCTGGAGGAACGGAAGGCAGCCCTGCAGGAGCTCATTGATAATGAAATAAAAATTGTCCGGGCCCAGGAATTGGGTTTGGATAAAAAACCCGAGTTTGTATCGGATATTGAACAGCAGATAGACCGAATGTCCGCTCAGAAGCTCTCCCAGATCGAGATCATCGATAAACTCGTTCCCGCAAAATTGACCAAAGCTTTCTATGAACTCAGCACCAGAAAAATCAAAATCGGGATTGTCGCTCTGGGCTTTACCGGTGTTAAGGACATGAATGTCCAGCGCAGCAAAGATGAGACAATCGAACTTGCCAACCGGATTTTTAATGATATTAAAAAAGGCCAGTCTATTGTCGAGCTGTCGCAAAAAAATTCTGAAAGCATGATGGTCAAAAGGAAAAAGGGCATTATTGAACCCTATCGTGCTGGCTTGTTTGATCCGGAGGTTGATCTGAAACTATCCCGGGCAAAAAAGGGCGATTTACTTGGGCCAATTGTCACAGACCGGGGTGTTTTTATTGTGCAGGTGCTGGAAGATGAACCACTGAACTCCGGTGGCAATTATGCCGATGCCGAAAGCAAAATTAAAATGCAAATATTCAGTCAATTTTACCGGGCGGAAGGGGATTCGCTTTTTAAAAAATTATCCTATGATTATAAAAATGACCTGGGTTGGTCCTTATCCAAAGAAGGTATGGAGCAGTTTGTGCAGAGAATTGATACTCTCTCTAAAGAACCATCCTTCCAGGATAATTCATTTACCGAGCAGGATCGTAAAATTTTATTGGGACACATCGGATCGGTAAATATTACGGTAGACTATTTTCTTGATCAGTTTAAAGGGAATTTTTACCGGGCCGCGCCTCAATACAATTCCATGGAAAAACTTGATAAAAACCTGAATGGGTTTATCAACAATTATTTAAGCTGGGTATTAATGGCCCGGAAAAAGGGTGTCGATAAAGATCCGGAAATTGTAGCCCAGATCGAAAATATCAAAAGAAGCAAACTGTCCCAGATGTTCGATCAATATGAGATTAATCCCAATATTGAACCATCCGAGCAGGAAATTGAAAATTATTACCGGGATAATCCCGAGCAATTTACCGAGCCGGCAAAAATCAAAATCTGGGAAATTGCCCTGAAGTCGGAGAAAGAGGCGGAAGAGGTTTATCAGAAAGCTTTAAAACGGGGCGCAAATTTTGAAGATCTGGCAGCCCAATATACGGAAAAGCGCACCATGAAAAATCGTAAAGGCGATCTGGGATATCAAAGTGAAAAATCCACCCGGGAAATTGTGCAAGAAGCATTCAAAGCCGGACCCAACAAAACTGTCGGACCTATCCTGGAAAAAAATCTTTACTACGTTATTAAAACCGGAGATTTGCAGCCGTCCTATGTGAGACCTTTCAATGAGGTGAAATTAATCGCCAAAGGTAATGCCCAAAGGGAAAAAGCAAACCGCATCAAACAGTCGCTCCTTGCCCAGCTTCAGCAACAATATGATGTGTGGATAAATGAAACATTACTTAAAAAATTATCATAGGACATCGAGATGAGAAAATTATTGCTGAGTATTTTCCTTTTTCTGCTCACCCTGGTAATACTCTTTGCCGGTTGCCGGAGCAAGTCCATACCCGATATTGAAATAATCGCCAAAGTAGGAGACCAGTACCTCACCCGGGACCAGCTGCTCAAATGGATGCCACCCAATCTGCCCGAAGAGCAGAAGGCCATTGTTGCCCGACAATATATTGACCGCTGGGTGCAGAAAACCAGCATGGCCATTACCGCCGAAAAGGAGGGGGTGGAATTGAGTCCCTATGAAGATTGGTCAATTGAAAATCTGAAGAAGGAAATGCTGGTTCAGCGGTATATTGATGCCAAATTACCCCGGGATATTATCATCACCGATGAAGAGATTTCAAATTATTATGATAAAAATAAAGATGAGTTCATCCGGGATCAAAATGAAGTCCATCTGGTGCAGTTATATCTGGAAAATCTGGACAAGGCAATCGCGGAGGAAATCAGGGAACTAAAATCTTTACAAGAGGTGATCCAAAAGAATTTCCTGGAAAACCAGGTGAACCGGATGGTGGAGAAGAACGGTGATTTAGGATATGTTCCGGAAGAAAATTTACGACCGGAAATCCAGAGAATTGTGCGAACCGGAAGCACCGGAAAAATCTACGGACCCATCAAAATCGAATCCGGCTATTATTACTTCCAGATGATGGACAAACAGAAGGCCGGTAGTTATCGCAGTCTGGATTTGATGAAAGATGAAATCAGGACCAGACTGATATCGATTAAGCGGGAGAAACTATCGGAAGATCTGGCCAAGAAAATTGCCGAAAAGATGGATATTGAAGTTCATATGGAACATATTAAATAGATGTCATTAGAAATCTTAAGGGTTATACATAATCTTATTCAGTCAAATAATTAAGAAAATGGAAACAGATACAGAATGAAAAAATACTTTATTTTAACGGGATTAATATTAACGGCACTGTTCAGTTTAGTCCGGGGGCAACAGATTATGGATGGCATTGCTGCTATTGTGGGTGACGATATTGTCCTTGTTTCCGATATCAACGGTTTGGTTGTCCAGTATGCATTTCAAAATAAAATCGACCTCTCCCGCAAACCGGATCTTTATGAATCCTTGCGCAAGCAATTTCTGGAATCTTTAATTGACCAGAAATTGTTGCTGATTAAAGCGGATGAGGATACGATTAATGCCGACGAGGACCGGGTGGAACAAACCTTAAATCAGCAGATGGATTACCTGGTTCAGCAGGCTGGTTCGGAAGACAAACTGGAAGAATATTATTCTGCTCCCCTTTATAAAATAAAAAATGATATGCGCAAGGAAATTGAGAACCAGATGCGCATTGGCATGCTGCGGGAGAAAAAATTCAGTGATATAAAGATTTCCAGGAAAGAAGTAGAGCAATTTTATAATACTTATAAAGATAGTTTACCTACCCGGAAATCGACCGTAACGATAAGCCATATTCTGATGGATGTAAAACCCAGTGAAGAAAGTGCCAAGGCAGCTTATGATAAAATCGAGGAAATTAAAAAGAAACTGGATGCGGGAGAGGATTTTGCCGAATTAGCCCGGAAATATTCAGAGGATCCGGGATCGGCCAAAAATGGCGGAGATTTGGGTTTTGTTTCCCGGGGTACCCTGGTCAAAGAATTCGAAGAAACCGCTTTTAGTCTAAAAGAAGGAGAGATTTCCAATATTATCCGAACCCAGTTCGGATTCCACATTATTCAGCTGATTGAACGGCAGGGGGAGCGGATTCATGTCCGGCATATCCTGATTCAACTTCAGCCGACCCAACAGGACGAGCAATTGGTTATCAATAAACTCGACACCATCCGACAAAAAATAATCGATGGAGACAGTACTTTTGAGCAAATGGCCTTGAAGTATTCGGTCGATCCCAATGTTCAGAACGATCAGGGTCATTTGGGTGAATTCGAAGTTGGCGCTTTCCAGATGAAAGAATTTGAAACTGCCATCACCGGATTAAATGTAGGTGAAATCAGCAAACCATTTAAAACCGAGTTTGGATATCATATAGTTCGTTTGGATAAACGCCAGGAAGCCCGCCCGATTAGCCTGAAAAACGACTGGGAACAAGTTGAACAGTGGGCGCTGCAAAAGAAAAGGGAAAATGATTTTAAGGAATGGCTGGCACAACTCCGACAGGAAATTCCGGTAGTGGTTAAATTAGATTTATAATTTTATAATGATTTCCGAAATCACGCCAAATATTTTAGTAGTCGAAGATCAATTAAACTGGCGTCGTTTATTCAAAGTCTGGCTCAAAAACGAATTTCAACCCACCTTTTGTGCCAACCGGGCGGAGGCAATTTCCGCTTTAAATAATGGTTATTTCGATGTAGTCATCATGGATCTGGGTCTTCCGGATCCCCAGGAAGGCATCGAAACCATCCGGGAAATTATTAAACAGAAAATAGATTGTAAAATTATTGTGGTCAGTGCCTATACCGAGAGAGATTTATTGCGGAAAGTTCAGAACTCAGGCGTTTATGCGGTTTTCGAAAAGACTGAAAGCCTGGAGTTTGAATTGCCTGTTCTGATCAAAAAAGCCTATGAACTGATTACCCTGGAAAGAGAGAACAAGTATTTAAGCGCGGAATTGCGCAAATCCAGCGAGGAATTCTCAATTTTGGGGGAGAGTGACACCACAAAATCCTTACGCCAGACTGCTAAAAATGTGAGCTCAAGTGATTTACCACTGCTCATTATCGGACCCACCGGTTGTGGTAAAAACTATCTGGCCAGATATGTTCATCAATTATCGCCCCGGGCATATAGACCTTTTGTGATAATCAATTGTGCCAACCTTTCCCCGGAGCTGGCAGAAAACGAATTGTTCGGACATGTACGCGGTGCTTTCACCGGTGCCGATAGCAGTTCAAAAGGCAAATTTAAGGCGGCAGATGGCGGAACCATTTTACTGGATGAAGTGGGAGATTTAACGCCTTCCATTCAGGCAAAATTACTTCAGGTAATTGAAGAAAAAAGCTTTTTTCCGCTGGGCGGAAGAGATAAAATTGAGGTCGATGTCCGAATTATGGCTACCACCAACCATGATCTGTCCGAAGAGGTGGAAAGGGAAAATTTTCGGAAGGATCTGTATTACAGATTAGCCGGTTTCCTGATCAATATTCCTTCTTTGTCAGAACGAAAGGAGGATATACCGGTTTATTTCGATCATTTTATCCGGGACTTTTGCAGTAAGGAAAATTTACCCATCCCTGAAATCGATCCGCAGGTTTATCAGCTGTTGGATAAATTAGACTGGAAGGGCAATTTACGCGAATTAAAAAATGTGATTACCAATATTCTGGTTTTTCACCCGGAGAAAATTTCAGAGAAGGATATACTGGAAAAGCAAAAAAGCGAAAATCTGACTGTATTATCCAAAAGCGTTCAACGGGATTACAGTTTAAAGGAGATGGCCGCTTTATACGCCCAGGAATTATTTAAAAGGCATCAGAAAAAAGGCGCGGTTGCAGAAATCCTCCAGATTGATCAAAAAACACTGAATCGTTATTTAAAAATGAAAGTAAGTTGATGAAGCGGAAGAACAATCCGGACCGGGAGCAAATTATTTCTGACTGGCTATCGCTCTATCCCATCCGTCAGGTCGAATACGAAATGGACGAAAAATCCCATGCTATTCTCATTATTCCCCACCCGGAAAACTGGTTTACCCGGAAATTTTTGCCAAAACCCAAAACTCCCGCCCAGCGAATTCATCTGGATGAAATCGGCACCTTTATCTGGCAGCTTTTTGATGGTAAATCAGACATCTCGGCTATCTGCAACCGGCTCAGAGAAGAATACGGAGAAAATATTCAACAGGCGGAAGAACGCACCGTGCTCTTTACCCAGCAGATGTACAAACAGGAGTTTATCAAAGTCTATTCCAAAAAAGGGGAAAATAAGTAAACCTGCCGTCATTGATATTATCCATTAAACCTTCTATCATAAAATCACTTATGTAATTCTTCGCAGGTCGCTTTTTAATATTTCAGACCTTAAATGTTGATCGTTTAGAATTAGCTCAAAATCGATTGGTTAAGAAACCTTGATTCTTTTATGGGGATCCTGTTTTCTGACCCAGGCAACAAAACGCCTAATTTCCGGTGGTAATCTGAGCCGTTCGATGGTGTAAAAGGATTCTGCCAGTTCCTTATTGGTGTAAAAACGATGGATTGTCCGGTGGCAGGCCTGACATAAAATAGCGGTGGGACTCTGGCCACCATTTTTGCTCTTAGGGATTAGATGATGTACGGTGTAATTTTCAACCTCCCGGCCGCAGAGTTCACACTTCATACCAAAATCAGATTACGTTGGTCCTTTATAATACCGGGGTCATTTTACTTTTAAAAATTGTCCCAGGTAAAACCGGATAATGTTCAGTTCGGAATTCACCCGGGGTTTTAGACCAAATTTGATATTTTCCAGAATGCCTTCGTACTTGCCACTCGCAGCAAGGACATCCCGAAATTCCTGCCGGCTCATACCCGGCCGATAGTAGGTCAGCATCCACTTCCCGATATCGTATCCCAACAGATGATATTTGTCCGGTGTCGTTTGCATTTGCTGGCGAAAACGACTAAGGAAAGTCCGGTAATTCCAGGATTCGGGATCAAAATAACCGGGTGAAATAAAAATTAATCCATCCAGGTAAACCCTTTGCTGAATCAGTTGATCCGGAACATTCCATCCCTCATTACCCAGCAAAGTAGTCCGGATATTCTGGAAAGCGAATTGCGGTCCGATAAACGGGACATATTCCGGATAGGTTATGATAAACAGGGCATCGATACCGGTGGATGGTACCTGGGTAGAGTCAATTTCGTGCCTGGACTCATCCGAAAAAAGTGTTTCGGTAAGGTACTGTTTGAACTGTTCCTGGATTTCTTCGTCGGTCAATAAAGAATCTGCAGTTAACACCGAATCCCGAAAAACGATATAGAAACCTTTCTTGCGTATCGTTTTCAACTGCCGGGAAAAATCCTGGGTATCTTCATAGTACCACTGTTTTTCCACCACTTCACGACCGCTGTCCTGCACGGTTTCCTCAAATCCTTTGACCATCGCCTGACCATAGGGATCGGCCGGAGCGAGAATGGCAAAGGTTTTAAACTTTAAATCATGCACTGCGTAATTGGCCAGATATTTTCCTTTGATTTCGGCATCGGGATTGATCTGGAAGGTATAGGGACTGATTGCCGCCAGCCCTTTCTGGGAACTTACCGGGGAGATATAGGGAAAACTTTCGTATTTGGAAAGCAAGGTAAAAACGGTATTATCCACATCTTCCACCGGACCCAGTACAGCCAATGGCTGATATTTATCCAGAACCGGCAAGGCTTTCTGGATGGCGGGAAGCAGATCCTGATCCAGGGTGAGTGTGTCGATCTGCACAACTTTATTTCGATCCCGCTCGGACATTTCGTAGGCAGCATAATAAAAACCTTTGGCAATCGCCTGGTTAACAGCCTTGCTGGAATTTTCTCCGGATTCAAGTATTAAAATCCGATTGCTGCTGACACTGGCACCTGTTTCTCCCCTTAAAAGCCTTTTGGCAACATCCGCATAAATATGATAGGGATAATCCGCAATGAATTGTTTCAATATCTGTTCACCTTCTTCTGTGTCACCAGCGTCGATTAGCTTTTGGGCTTTTACGATTTCGACCAGACCCCGGAACGTATCGTCAGGATATCGATCACTCAAATTGCTGATTTCCTTTTCTGTCAGATAATCTTCCATGGTATAAAAGACAAATTCCCCCGCTTTCTTTTTAAGCCGGGCATCGCTTTCATTATAGATGATCCACAACCAGTTATTTACTGCAGATTCGTAATCACGCTGGCGGAAATCTATTTTACCTTTGAGAAAGTAAATATCGTCCAGATAATCGCTAAAACGATAATTTTTGATAAAATTGTCCACAACCAAACGGGAGGATTTGTAATCTCCTAACTTGTAGAAGGATTTGGCCAGCATCAGTTTAGTGGCGGTCTGTAAGTCGGAATTGGGAAAGTCTTTCAGGATCTGAATAAAAGTGCGCTGAGCCTTATCGTATTGATTATTCTTATAAAAATTAATACCGTCTTTAAACAGGGTGGCGTCTGTAGCCTGAGCAAAGAGCATACTCAAAGACAGAAGCACTGACAGAATGATATAGTTAAATGATTTCAACAACATATCCTCCGATTTTCCATTATTTTGAATGGGAAATTTAAAAGATCAATTCCCTAAAATCAACGCGAGATAAATTGAAATGAACCGGGATAAAATCAGGTAATCTGTCCCGCCACCTACAATTTTCCGGAATTAACTTCGGTACTTTAATTTGATTTGGGGAATAATGATAAAACCATCCTCAACGTTTCCGATTTTCAGGGCATTACCATTGTGCTCGAGCAAAGCGGTATAGGCAGCCAATACCGCATCCAGCTCATGGTCCGAATATATCTTAAGGGAATGAGGAACTATTATTCCGACTGTTTTTAGGTCTCCCTGCAACTTCTTCCTGTTTCGGAGCAGTTTCTTTGAACCCAAAATACCGGGAAACAAAATTTTTCGGGCCGCAGTCGGATAAGCCTCGATTGTCCGGTAACCCAATCCCTTCACATACTCATTTAACTCAAAACAGCGACTGATCCATCGCCGGGCAAAACTTTGCCGGGAAGTTGTAAAGCATCGAAATCCATTCCGATTTAACAGATATTCCGCATAGCGGCCTTTATAGGGCGTCGTCTGCCGGTGATGGCATATGGCGGTCGCATCGGAAAAGCAACAATAATTCAGCTCTCCCGGCGGTTGTAATAGTCCATCTATTGCAATGGTTAAAATTTTTTCCTGAAAGGGACCGAGAATCTGGTGAAGCTCCCGGAACATCATCCATACCCCAAGGTGAAGCACTGCTCCGGTTTCATTGATTATTGCGATTCCGGAAGGATTCTTATCCCCAGCCGACGGATCCAATCCCACAAATACTTTACTGCCTTTCAAAACACCGAACCCATTCAATGCTTTCCAACGCCTCAGAGATATTCCGAATTTCCATGATTATTGGTACGTCGGTGGTATACTCCCGGAAAAACAAACCGTAATCGATCTCTCCTCGATCTATTCCCAGATGCAGATCTTCCCGGCCATTATTATTGTGAATATGAATTTCGATTAAATAAGGTTCGATATGCTCAAAATATTCAGCCAGGTTGAGATCGTGCAAATGCGCATGGGCCATATCGAACACAGCTCCAACCGCCGGATGATCCACTTCCTGGAGAATGCTGATCTGCTCAGTCCAATTTGGTATCAAAAGAGCATTTTTATTGGGGGGCGAGTTTTCCAAACCAATTCGAATCCCCTTTTGGGAAGCAGCATCCCCCAGTTTACTCAAATTATGAACCAGATTTTCCCGGGCAATTTGAGTTAATTTTTGGATACCTGCCGCATCCTTATGAATCAATCCCCCATGAACTACCATGATTTCTGCGCCAACAGTTTTAGCCAGATGTAAATATTCCAGATAACACTTCAGATTAGCTTCCTGTAAAAAGGGATTCATACTGGCAAGATTGATGTCGTAAAAGGTTGCGTGTAAGGTAACTTTCAAATCGGCTTTTTTAATCACTTCCATCATGAATTGGAGGTCCGACTCAGAAATATCTGCCGGGGAGAAAAAAGGGCGTTCGCCCCGGATCTCCACATAGCGAATCGGCGAATCCGGGAGAATGTCTGCCACCTGGCCAAAATCTCTGATATTTTCAAAAAAGCAGGTTAAACCCCAGTTCAATTTACATCATCCGTTTAATCGAGGTACTTTTTGAATTCCACTAAATTCCCCACTTTATTCTACTCCCTTTTCCCAGTAGATTCAACCAAATATAATTTTGACACACCAGATTAAAAACGATTGATCCAATAAATAAGTTCGGCAAGGACTTTTTAGAGTGATTTTTCCATGGATAAAAAAAGGGCACATAAACTGTGCCCTTTGGAAGAGGATATATTATGATGCCGCCACGTGATGGTCTTTAATGGGCAATTCCCGAAACTGAAACTTCCAGATTACCATTCGGTCCTGTAGTGCTGATTTTGACGCTGACGTTATTGACCTGGTTCGTGTCAGGCGCTGAATCAACCAAAGAAAATCCAAAATTAGTCCAGGCCGGGCTTTGAGTATCTGGCAGGGTAATATCTGTATTTCCGACCGCTTCCACATCCCCTGTTTCCACAGCTACCCTGATGCTTGTTCCACCGGCCAGCGGATTCCCGTTCTGGTCAGAGACCGTATAGAAGAAAGACTGACTGCCGCCATTAGCTATGTTGAAGGATGTCGGATTGACAGAAATTTGAGGTATTCCCGAGAAGAGGACAATTCCGTTAGTCTCTATAGTGTTTTGGTTTTCGTCAGCAGTACGGGCGGTTACAGTTGCGAAACCGGCACCATATACCGGGTGAAGCGGTTTGGGATCTGCAGACATCAGATCGACGGATGCACGACCCATAAGATCGGTTAAAGCGGATCCTTCAATAATGCCACCGGTTGTGGTAAAATAAACCGCAGTTTCGGGTCTTACCGGATTTCCGTACTTATCACCGACGTAAGCCGTAATCCCATCGGTCAATCCATAAATGTTATAACCCGGGAAATTCAGCTTTTCCACCGCAATACTAAAATGGGTAGAATCCGGTAATCCCCCATGGATGGCAATCGCAACAGGAAGTGACCTAATAACCGTACCACCCTCGTCAACCGATGCCATAACCTGAACGACTCCCGATACCGTACCACTGAATATACTGGTACTGACTTTACCATTGGGACCGGTTTCGGCACTTAGCGGACTTAAAAATTCCCCGCCACCAGGTGAGGAACCCAGCTCAAAGTCTACTGTTACCGCATGCTCAACATCAACCGGTACTCCCATGGAGTCTTGTACTTCGAAAGTAATTTCGGCGACTTCCTGAGATCCACTCTCTCGAACACCTATGCTGGACACTGATACTGCCGATAAAATAATACTTGCAGCAGATCCACTTGTTACAGGTGTTCCGGAAGTTGCGGTTAAATTTAATTGAAGATCATCGATGGTTTGCCCGGGTACAGCTAATACCGAGATCGTATCTGCAATAAAGGTTGCCTTAAATGCTACCACTCTTACATCAGCCGTTTGGTCCACCTCAAACTCCAGGGTAAACATACCCTGGGCATCGGTAACGGTTGATTGCTCTGGAGAATAATCCAAAAGAATTACCACAGCATTCGCAATCGGTGTCGCTGTTTCCGAATTTTGTACCTGACCTGATAGTACCACCATATTTTCCGGATTTGGCTCATCCGAATCTGTTGGGCTGTTACAACTGAACAGTCCCCAAAAAATGAACACCAAGAGTATAAGCAAAGGAAAATATTTTTTCATATTATTGGCTCCAGATTATCTGTTTTTTAATCTGCGTTCGTAATAGCGCATCTTATTTTTAAAGGCATTATTGTATTCAATTAACAGGTCGGTTTTACGGGCACCGGTAATTTTACTTCTGAATCTGTCTTCCAGCGAAGGTAACAACTCAGCTTTCAACAATATGATCAGTTCTTTTTTCCGAACTGTTTTTGACTCAAATCCAAAGACATATCGAAGTCCAAAAAACCACCAGGGTAAATCTTTCAGAAAGGGAATACCTTCCCGGGAGTTACCCTCTTCATTGATGAACAGACCACCGATAATGGTTTCCTCTCCATCAAGGAGCAATACATCTGTTTCCGCTTTTGATTTGCGAATTTCCAGGCCCACATCACCGGTTGCAGTATTACTGCGTTCAACTTCCAGATCGAGGATGACAAAATCTATGGAGTCCTTCCTCACAATTATCGGTTTAACCCGGATAATTGATCCGGTTGAAAAGAACTGGGTGATCGCATTTCCGGCAAAATCCTGAATAGTAACCGAAATGTCGCTACCCACCTGGATACGGCCTTCACCGCCGGACTTCACCGTAACCTGGGGACTGGAAATAACCTCACCAATATTATCGCTTTCCAGCGCCTTAAAGGTGGCCAGAACATCAGCGAAATCCCAATTGGGATTTACATCAATCTGGAACAGACCGCTTTGTGTTTCGGCGGCACTCATATTCACCCGGGCATTTGCATCCCTCCCCCGAAAAAGATCCCAGCTCATTCCGGCCTGACGAAGTTTAGAGATGTCCGTTTCGAAGAAAACGGCTGTAATCACTACTTCCCGACTGTCAAATTCCATAAGCATTTTCTGATCCGCCGCCGACATCTTTTTTTCCTGTTCCCCACCCATCGGAATTATTTTGATATAATCCTCATACTCCTCGTACCATAGATTGTGCAGCTTCAGGATCAGTTCCATGGCATCCAGCCAGTGCATTTTCTCAATGTCCTCGCCAATCGGGAAATTGAGTCCCTCCGGATCAACAATAATTTTTCCCAGAAATTTTTTACTCAAATCATTAAAAAGCGTTAACGCCTGGCTAAACGTCATGGTATTGGAGAGAGATACAATCTCTTCCGGCGCTGTATAGGCATTCCGCAGGGGTCGGAATCGTCTTCCTTGTCCAAATATCGCTGTCGTCCCGATCAGCGTAATTAAGATGATTAACAGAATAATACGTGCTTTCATGGGCAACTCTTTCTTCGGGTTTATGAACAGTTTACTTACCAGTCGTCTCCTCACCGAACCTGATATGAAGTTCGAATGTCTCTACAATGCCTCCTTTATTCAAAACAAAGTATGCTTTGTTATTTTCATGATCTATTCTCTTCAGATATCCCAGATACACTTTATCACCTTCCTGCAATTCGTGGATTTTGCCTTCGGCGTCCGCCACCATGATTTTGTCCGGTAAAATGGCCTTTAATTCCGCCCTTTCCACCTCTAAACGTTCATCCACATTAGCTGGGATGTTTCTATAGATATAGGGATAGAAGGGATTTGAGGCTCTCTTTACGTACACATTTCCCAGGGTACGTTTTATGGGTGGCAGGTTCTGGACATCCGCAAACAACGCCCAGATTTCCATCTCAAAAGTAATAATTACCTGGTAAGCTCCGGTCTCTTTGTCCTTATCCTCAACCATTCTCATGGTCAGTTTATTGATCTTATAGACCTGGGGACCTTTCTCCAGAAAAGTGATGAATTTATAAATCTTATAGTACGGACCTTCACCCTTAATATTATAGACATTGTAACTATATCTTCCGGCACTTTTCACACCCTGATAAAGCATATCAAAATCCAGAACACCGCTATAATCCAGGATATTATTCAGATATTGATAGCTGGTTGCCGGCGTAACCGCCGGGACGATCTTTCTATCCAGATTTGCCAAACGCTGCTCTTTTTCCTTAATGATTTTCTCAATATTTTTATATTCTTCTTCAACACCCGCCAGGCTGGCTATTTGTTTTTTTATACCATCAATTTTTTTCTGGACAA
>CAZTXJ010000002.1:40997-49239 GCA_964617285.1 uncultured Calditrichaceae bacterium
ACACCCGCCAGGCTGGCTATTTGTTTTTTTATACCATCAATTTTTTTCTGGACAATCTTAATTTTCTTGGGATAATGGTAAAGTGTAAAATATCCACTTACCCCTCCCAGCAGGACGACTAGTGAGATAAGAACAATTATGTTTCTCAGTTTATAAGACAATTTTTTTCTCCTTTATCATTAATCCGTTGGCAAAGTGGCGCTCATTTCGAAATAATAAACCGTCCGTTCCCGAATCGCCTGTACCTGTACTATTTTTAATGCCCCTGCTCCCATCACCTGGGAAAGTCTGGGAATCCGATCCCGATAAACCGCATATCCCTTTAGCACCACCTCATTATCGGCAGTGGGAATGATTTCTGTAATCCAAATTCTACCAATTTTATCCTGATTTACGGATAACTTATGCAGGAACTTATTCCATTTGTCAATACCGGCAGACATCTCGTCCAGCACACCAAATGCCTTCTCATAATTGGCCAGAACTGTCCGCCTCTCATTAAGTTTTGCTTCTATTCCTTTGAGATAATCCAACTCTTCCTGCTGATATTGCTGCTGAGCAATTAATTCTTTCAGGACTTCCCGCTGCTCACTGATTTTTATAGTGGTGAAATAGGCAATTGCCGGAAGGGTAAAGAGCAATAACCAGCCGATGAGACCGAGCTTAAATTTCTTCTGACTCTCCCGGAAGCTGTCCGGCAAAAGATCGACATCATACAGAAATTTCTCTTTATCATTCTGGGTACGCCATGCAGCCCCAATGGCGATGGCATATTTGGAAACTTCAATTTCTTCATCATAAATTTCCAGATTCGGTAAAGTGAGGTAATCAATTTTGATATCGTCAGATAACTTCTCCTTTAAAAATTCGCGCAGACTCACCTGATGCGCTTCGCCGGCCAGGATTATATTCTGAACCTTTGGCAGGTTTAAGTTGTCCTGTTCCAGAAGAATACGGCTGTAAATGGTATGAGTAATATTCTCCGAATCCAGGCCCGCCCCAATTATGTAAGAAATATTAAATATTTCGTGACCCTGTAAAAATATAAGCCGACTGTACTCATTGCCCATGTAAACCACAACAGTAAAGTCCTCATCTTCAAAGTAATAATTGGCATTAATCAGGTTTACCAGGGAGGTTTCGGCACTTTCCACAAAAGATATTTTCGGGAGCACTTTACGGTTTTCGGTCTGCAAATATTGCAGAGAATTGATAACGTTTACCTGGCTTTCCCGTACAATCGCCATCAGCCGGCCATCGCGTAACTTTTTGATGTAAACCGCATCCGGTTTGGTCATCTCAAAATCTTTGCGTTCCCGGGAAACTTCCTCAATAACCCGCTTCTTCAATTTTTCCCCACTCAAGCCCCAGTCCGTCGCAAAATAGGTGTAATAGATCTGCGGTTCAGCCAGAGATATACCCATTCTAAATTTATTTGAAGGGTATTGATACAGTACACGTTGGAGCACTTCCATGTTGTCATAGTTTTCCGCATCAATACCGCTCAGATTTAATTCCTTCTCCGGCGCTTCCTCAAAAGTAATACTTCCATCGTCCGTTTGAGGTGTAATGGTTTCCGGAGCGTCGGCCGAGTCGGAAAATATTTCCTGCTGAACCCTTACAGTTTCCAGGGCTTTGGACATTTTAAGCATCTGTCCGTCCACCAGTTGCACCGTATTATCTTTTTTGGACAAACAGGCGACGTGCAGATAGTGTCCCTCCACAAATAACCCAACTGCTAATTTCCCGGAAAATTCTTTGTATTTAGCCATAACCTACATCCTTGATTTATGCCATTTTTAGTAACTGCTGCATTCTTCTCTTATTATTAGCGTAATTAATTGCGGTTTCTTTAGTTATTCTTCTTTCAAAATACAACCTCGCCAAATCCTGCTCAATCGTGTTCATACCCCACTGATGTCCTTCACTGATCATCTGATAAATCTCATTCACATTATTATTTTTGATTGCGGCCCGGATAGAGGGTGTCATCACCATCACTTCCTTGGCCATCACCCGGTCTCCGGCAATGGTCTGAACCAGTTTCTGGGACATCACCACCCGCAGAACATCAGCCAACCGGTTTCGAATACGATCCTGCTCTGTGGTGGGTACCTCTGCAATAATACGGTCGATACTCTCTACTGCCGAGGAGGTATGAAGGGTAGAAAATACTTTATGACCACTATCTGCCACCTCCAGCGCGGACATAATGGTATCAGGATCTCGCATCTCACCGATGATGATGATATCCGGGTCCTGACGCAGAGCTTCGATGGTACCCTGCTTAAAGGAAGTGGTATCCCGGCCAACTTCCCGGTGTCGAATTATACATCTCTTGGGGGTATGAACAAACTCGACCGGTGATGCAATAATAATAACATGTGCCGGAACAGTCTGATTATTCAATTCTACAATCGCATCCAGTGTGGTACTTTTTCCGGAGCCAGTAATACCGGTCACCAGGATGAGTCCTTCTTTGGTATATTTCAGGTGAAGATTTTTAGCGACATGTGGGTGAAATCCGTACTGGTCAAATCGCCTGGCGCGGGTCTCAATGGCACGCATATTTAAGGAAAGGGCGTTCAAATCGAAAGCAACATTGGCACGGTTTCTATATAACTGTCTTTCACTGCTGGAAAAAGTATAGGAAAAGTCAACATTCCGTCGTTCGTATAAGTCCTCAAGTTGTGATGCCAGCAATATACTCTGAATGAGGATATCAAATTCCGTAATTTCGTAGTTGCCAAGTATTTCTAATGGCTTCTTATCTCCATGGATTCGAAACCAGACCTTTTTCTGACTTCCCATACCTCCCAGATCAATATCCGATGCTCCCAGCCGTCTCATCTCCTCCAGAAAGGTATTAATCAGATTCCTTAGGATCAACTTATGCTGATCACTCACTTTGGGGAGTAAGGTATGACCGATAAACTGTTCTTTATCGACGCTGAATAGAGAGGACGGTACCTGCTTTTTCAGGTGCTCCAGTAGCTTCTTCCCATTTTCAACAATTTTTGGAATTTCGGCATTCGGCGTTTTTTTCCGTTCCAACGGCTCTGGAGGTGCTGCTTTTTCTTCTTTCTTTTCTATATCCAGTGCTTTTTTTGCTTCAGCTTCAAATTGCCAATTCGTCGACATTAAATAAATCCTTTCTCAGTGAATACCTATTCCCACCAGGCAACCAAATGTAAAGATTTAAGAAATGGATAGTTAGGTGGAGACAGACTACTTAACCGGGGATCGAACCGATAACGCTTGCTGAATCCTGAAGCAATGGTACCACTTCCATAGAAGGTACCTACCGGCCCCCTATCATTTTGCACGATACTCCCGGTCATGCTCAATACCCCGGACACCGGCCGTGAGGCGTAGTTTTCCGCTCCAAAACTGCCATTCATCGCCATAACACAAGCCTGAATATTACAATCATGACGATTTGCATAGTTATCGGTTACCCATATATCATCTTTGGCAACGAGTCCTAAAATATCATTGGAGTTCGGATTGGTTAAGGGATTATCTGCATAAACCAGATCGTCATCGATATAGACATCATCCTCGGAGTAAATGGTAAGCGCCCCGTTAAAAACACCTTTTACCCGGACATCTTTACTGGAATATATTGCTCCGGTTGGGGCAATATCTTTAATCTTTACTGTATCTGTAGGACTACCTTGTACCGTACGAATGACACTTCCGTCTGCCTGGAAATCAAATGTCACATTCTTATCATAAATACATTTTTCATTCTTCGGGGCACCAGCGTTACCGGTATTAGCGGCATCTTTTAAATAGGTCATATCCGTTGGTATGGTATTTTTTATTCCTACTTCCCAGCCACCATAAAATTTTGCCTTATTAGATTTTTTCAGAGGACTCGGATCAATTCCTTTAAATGCCGTCACTTTCCCATAAAAAACCGGACTTCCGCTGGTTAAAATTTTAGAATTTGTGTGCAGTGGACCCCAGATTGTATCTCCGGTAATCCAGTAGACAGTACCCTCGTTATTGGTGAACCAAAAATATTCTGATATCGGCATATTGTAAGAAAAATATGCTGATATTGAATCTGCCCTGGTCATAAATTGTTGGTGGATCTTGTCGTAGGCATTTCCCCAGGCCTTCACTTTCACTTTTACCGTATCAAGTCCTGGTTTACTAATCTCAACCCGGGCCGAACAATGATTCGCCCTGAATGAAAATGTGTCATTGTTTACACTGGTATTCCATACCTTATTCACGGCAAGATTCATGGCAGTTAATGCGGTCTCATGGATAAGTGTCTCCATATAATTGCTGGAAAAATTATCCGAGGTTGCCAGGACATTACTACTCATTTTTACCTGGAAAATGGCAAACGCCATGATGAATCCAAAAACGACTAATAATGCACCTTTGCCTACCATGATATACCTCCTTGTTATCGTCTTAAATTTCTTGAAATCAGGCGCGTTTGACGCCAATACGATGCCCGCAATAACCTTCGTAATTCCCTTATACGAAATTCTTTATTGCTTATGTCGTTTAGTTTGCTGTCTATCCAATCCCGGCTGATAAAAATCCTGGGATCGAAAGCCGTTAGAGTTACCTCAACCATCCGGGTCGCCGGAGTATAAGCTACTTCGTTTCCGATCTGGTCTAAATACCGGAAGACCTGCTGATTCCCAATAACACCTATTGTCATGGTATGGGAATAGTTGGGTGAAATTCGCAGGGTTCTTCGAATCTGATAAGTAGTTACCGTGGTATCGTAATAATCCATTGAATCAAATGGTAGTGCAATGTAATCGATGGTATCGACAATATTATCGAAAGTCGTTATTGCCGCAATATCCACTGTTGCATCCGGATCACTGTTTAAGTGGGCCAGAAACTTCAGGTGGCTTCCCGTGGCAACCTGAAGGATAGTACCTTGTGCCGCTTCCGGTATTCCAAAACCCATTTTTCGCAAATCGTACTGGATGATTTCCGAAGTGGTTGCCAGATTCTGCTGCATAATGGCATCGGAATTATAGTTAAAAAATTCGGTCGTTGCGGTATCGGTGGCTGATAAAGCAATAAGCAGCAAAAATCCACCGATAAAAATCCCACCGATAATGTCTATCATTGTTGCCATGGTTTATTTCCAATTTATATATTAGTTATAAAACCAATAACTATTCACAAAAGTTATAGAGAGTGTATCCCGCACTCTGTCACCGCTAACATTACGATAAAGCAACGGTTCAGGATAATTATCCGTTATAGAAATGGTCATCCGTTTGTTCCATTCCCTGACATTTGATTTCACCAGAGAGTCTCCCTGTAATCTTACATAATCGACTTTAAACATTACTTTGTAGACTACACCACTCAATCCGGTATCAGGTATAGTTCTGCCATTAAAATCGTCGAAATCGTCTACTGCTGAGCTATCATTTCCCTCAAATCCCAATAAGTTTGGCGCGGTAAAGTCTGCTAAATTTTTTGAACTCGATGTATCCGTGGAAGCTTCATCGAAAAAATACATTGTAGCCTGCTCGATATAAGAAGTAATAAGGGAAAGTGCTTCCAAACGATATCTGTTTTGGGCAAGTCCAATATCATTTTCATTCAGACTCGAATTCAAATTAAGGATGGCAAAGCTTAGTAGAGCCAGGGCGCCTATGGTTAACATCATTTGACCGGTGTTCATTACATCCTCCCTGATACATTAATCTTCTGTGGTTATGGCGGCTACTTCAGTGAGGGTAGTCAAACCTTGTTTAATACGTTCCCTACCCGCCGCCCGCAGGGTATGCATACCCTCTCTGGCCATTACTTCTTTAATGGCTTCCTCGTTAATATCGGATCCGGTTTCAAAAATCAGTTTCCGGATCTCTTTGGAAAAATACAAAGTTTCATGAATAGCCGCCCGTCCCTTATATCCATTATGGCATTTATTGCATCCCACCGCTTCATAAAATACCATCTTCTTAATCTCCTCATCGGTAAAACCCAGACTCTTGGGAATAATCGGATCCAGATTCCGGATGGGCTTCTTACAGTATTCACACAACCGGCGGACCAACCGCTGGGCTATGATAATATTGATGGCGTAAGCAATCAGGAATGTTTCTACCCCCATCTTATACAGACGGGACACGGCACTTGGTGCATCGTTAGTGTGAAGTGTAGAAAAAGTCAAGTGACCTGTATTCGCCAGTTTAATACCGGTTTCGGCGGTTTCTTTATCCCTGATCTCACCAACCATTACCACATCCGGGTCGTGACGCAGAATTGCCCGCAGGGCAGATTCAAAATTGTTCTTGTGACTTATCTTGATTTGCCGGGCACCATTAATAATATATTCCACCGGATCTTCAACCGTAAGAACATTGATCTCCGGGCGCATAATGTAAGCCAGTGCCGCAATCAGGGTTGTCGACTTACCACTTCCGGTAGGCCCGGTTACAATAATCATTCCCTGGGGTTTTGAGATTGCTTTAATGAAAAAGTCCTTGGCATTCCCGCCAAAACCAAGCTTATCTAAGTCAGTAATTACTTTACGGTCGTCCAGAATACGGATAACAATACTTTCCAGTTTTTGTGAAAATTCTTTACCGACGATCGGGATTACCGATACACGATAACGAATATTATAACTGTTTACCTTTCTCTGAATAAAGCCGTCCTGGGATTTTTCCCGTTCAAAACGATCCACATTCTTAGTCCGGTCCTTGACTACAGCTGCCAGCGACTCCGGTCGTACACCATCCTGAACATGCCATAGTCGCAAGGTACCATCCACCCGCATATGGATTTCTGATATCCTGGGCCCTTTTGGAATAATATGAATATCACTGGCGCCCCGCCTTACTGCTTCAACCAGCATACCCTCCACCAGGTTAACCAGTAAACTCTTGTTGATTTCGGCTTCAATGGCCTCTTCGTCAAGGGATTCCTGCTCCTTATCCACCTCTTCAATTTCCAGAGCCATATCATCCATCTCTTTGAGATAGATGTTTTCCTCGGGATAAATTTTTTCCAGGAGTCCGTCCAGCTTGTGCTGTTTCACATAACAGACTTCGTATCTTTTGGCACCAATGGCCCGGGCAATCTGTGGAATATTTTTATTGGTGGGATCTGCTGCCAGGATAATCAAAACATACGGCCGGTATTCATCATATTTATAGACCAGGATTTTTTCTTCCTTCATCAACTTGCGCAGTGGTTCCGGAAGAGGGTCCAGCATTTTGCGCATAAAGGCAACACGATTATCATTGATGTTCTCTTCTTCCAGAAACACCTCTCGGAAACCATAAAGCTGGGTAACCTGCTGAAAAATGCTGTCATGATCGACATTAAAATCCTTCACCAGTATCTGGGCTAAAGTGCGTCCTTCACCCTTGCCGCCATTTTCTTTAATCTTAATGGCCTTCTCAAGTGTCTCAAAATTGACAATACCCTTCTTGAGAAGGGTAACACCCAACCTGTCAGTAATGTCGACATTCGTTTTCATTTAAAATCCTGACTGTATTTCAACTACCATTATTATCAAAAATACTTATCCGATCGGCGACTTCGGGGACACCAGCGCTGTTTCGGAAGAAACCAGAGTTAAAGCAGTCATCACTACCATAATAATCATGGCGACCACAATCTGAACCAGATCCACCGCATTCTTAAGTTTATAGACGGTTTCTTTTTCATAATAATTAGCTATCTGGATAGCGGTACTTTTTACCGTACCGGTTTCAGCACCGGAATTAAAGCGGGAAAGCGCTGTGGGCGTAAAAACATCTGCTTCTTTAAATGAATCCACCAGTCCGCGACCTTCTCTCAACATCAGCGGAATTGAAACATTCTTGATCCGGTCCTCAAAGTAGCGGTTACCACATGCCTCCGCTGCCAGCTTAATGGCATCCACGTTTTCACCTGAACCACTGTAAAGTGAATAGAACACCCGGCAAAAAATCTCGATGGTCGTTTTATGCACAATTGGCCCGATAATGGGCAGTTTAAGGATATACTGATCCTTGACAAATTTTCCTTTGGCCGTTCTCAGGGCATACACCAGTGCCCCTGTTGCCAAAGCCATTGCCATTAAGAAGTAAGACATATTTGCGATAAGAAAATCACTCAGAGATAGAGTGGCCATAGTCATGGGGGGGAGTTCACTGCCGAGTTTCAGGAATAATTTTGCAGTTTCCGGAAAGATATAAGCCACATAGAAGATACAGGCACCAAACAAAATTACTAAGGTGAATAAAGGCATGAT
>CAZTXJ010000002.1:49339-52189 GCA_964617285.1 uncultured Calditrichaceae bacterium
TCCGTTCCAGAAACTTGGCAGTACTCTCATAGATATCCGCCATATTACCACTCTTTGATGCCAGACCCAACATCCGGGCAGTAAATTTTCCCAGCACTCTCTCCTGCTTCATAAAGGCTTCTTCACTGTCTTTTCCCTGGCGAAGATCGTTGTTAATTTCTTTTATAGAATCTCTCAAAGTCGGATTGTTTAAATCATTTCCCAACAATTGTAGCACTTCATTGAATGGCAGTTTTTCTCTGAGCAGGTCAGCACTTAGGCGAACAAAGGTCACAATATCTGCTGCAGGTGGCCTCATATTTAAAAAATTGATCTTGGGTTGTATACTGACAATATTATAACCCAGTTTATTTAAAGCTTGACGGACTTCTTCCTTGGTAAAGGCTTTCTGTTCACCACTGGTTGGCTTTTCACCGTTCTTCTGGATCTTATACATGTAAATCTTCCGCTTCTGAATGCGGTTGATTTTCACCTTGTGCTGGGCAGCCATTTTTTTGATTTTTTTCTTTGCTTCCGCCATAGTATCGGCGGTTATCACACCCTGCACTGATTTTCCTGAATTTGAGATCCCGGTAAATCTGAAGTCTGCCATTTAAAATATCCTTTTCCTATAAAAACAGGGCGGGTTCGAAACCCGCCCTGTTTTTAAGAGCTTTCTTAGTTTACAATTGTAGTATGAATTCCGGTCGGAGAAACCGAACATTGTGCTTTGACCGGGAAAGTACCAACATCACCCATTTCCTTACCCCAGCCTAAAATATAGATGGTATCGGTCACTGAGGTAGAAATGGTGGTATTTGCTACTGCAGGGGCAGGAACTGCATTTGCAGACAAATCGGCTGAAGTTGATAAACGATAGCTGCCATTGGCATTGGCTGTATCCAGACGGCCAAGAGAGAAATTCTGGAAATTCTGAGCGCCGCCACCCAGCTCGGTGGGTGTCCGATAGAATCGCTGTGCTTTGGCTGCCAGGTTAGCCAGGTCACTGATCATGGACTGGCGATTGGTGTCCACGGCACTACTCTGGAACATATTCACACCAACTGCGATGGCAATACCGACGATGATGATACCTAAAACGATGAGTAATAATTGCTGCTGACCCATTGTAAATCCTCCTTAAAATTAATTGATTTGGTTAATTGGTTCAAAATTGGGTTGCTTGAGGTTTGTATTTAAGAAAAGGGCTTTTTCATGTTTAACCTCCTTGTTGATTCCACTTTGCTTTTTTATTATGCTCATGCGATTCCAATAACTTCAAATTTAGTGCCAACGTTCTTAATTCATTATTTTACTTTGGTTTATAGAATTTATTAATTTATCTTTTGTAGCTAATTTGACGACTTTTTCGTCACTAAATTCGCACAACTCGACACCTGAACGGTTTTCAGATACTTTTCCTCATCACCACACATAGTGAAATAATTTTCGGAAGCAAAGTTGGAAAGATTAGAAACAGGTTTAAAAAGAGAATATTTATTAGCAGAAAATTGCTATTGGGAAATATGGAATGATGTTTCGATAGGATGAACAGGAGCTGTATTATGTATATCAATTACGGAGTGATTGTATATTTATAATTCCACCACCCTCCACAAATTTTACCAACCCGAATGGTGTTTAACAAAAACGTTGAACACCTCTGGTGTTCTGAAAACCTGTTCAAGAATTTTTCTTTCTATAAATATTAAACACCTACGGTGTTTTTATTTGTGAAGATTTATAAGGAAAATTACTTTAAGGATGAAACCTTTCTAGCCTGGATATTCCCCCGTTTTAATAAAACCCCATTTGGGGTGACATATATTCCTGAATTTTAATCGTACAACGGAATAGTATTTCAATCAATCACAATGTGATTGAACCTTTACGGGACAATCATCCTCTGTATATGACAATCCTAATAGGATTGAATATTCATCTTGTGCTTGGTTTTATTTGAATTTGTACTGAGGCAGGTTTTTATCCGTTATAAAACCACAGTAAGAATTAATCCCACAATACTGACAATGATGCAGTAGATACCAAACCACTCCAGTTTTTGTTTGCGGATAACTTCCAGCAACCAGATAATGGCAAAGTAACCGGAAATCATTGCCGCAATACTGGCAACCGTCAAATGGATAATTTCGCTTTGGGCCGGTGGAACACTTACCAAGTCTTTTAACTTTAGTAAGGTTGCTCCGAAAATTACCGGCACTGAAAGAATAAAAGAAAACCGGGCAGCAAAATCCCGTTTTATGCCCAACCACAGTCCCGTGACAATGGTGGATCCGGAGCGTGAAATACCCGGAATGATGGCAAACGCCTGGGCAAAACCGATTAACAAAGCATGAGCCCCATTCATGGATTCCCGCTTCTCGCTTGTATAACGGGAACTCCAGACAATCAAACCGGTCAGGAACAGCATACTTAAAGCGAGAACATGACTCTCGAAGATCTTCTCGATATAATTCTCAAAAAGCAAACCGATGACTGCTGCGGGAATGGAGCCAATGATGATATAAATATCCATCAGGGCATAGCTGCGTCTATCCGACTTCAAAACTAGTTGTTTTAACCGGAACATATCAGGGATTGATATGATCATTTTCAACAGATCTTTTCGGAAAACCCAGACCACAGCCAGTAGAGTACCGAAGTGAACGAATACCTCGAAGGCCAGCCCTCCCTCGGTGAAATTAAGGATATGTTCAACAATAACCAGATGACCGGAGCTGCTGATGGGAAGAAATTCGGATAATCCCTGTACTATTCCCAAAATAATTGCCTTGACAATTGCCACACTTTCTCCTTAAACAATTAGAAAAAGAAACGAACCTTTACGCCGGAGGTAAAGGTGGAAAATGA
>CAZTXJ010000002.1:52289-67265 GCA_964617285.1 uncultured Calditrichaceae bacterium
TAAACAATTAGAAAAAGAAACGAACCTTTACGCCGGAGGTAAAGGTGGAAAATGAGGATGAACTATCTTCATCTTTGGGTGAATTTATCTGAAACTCTGCACCAACACTCCCAGCAATGGACAGATTCTTTAGTAGAAAGAGATTCAAACCCCAGTGTCCACCAAATATGATTCGGGATCCCTTCCAGAAGGTCTGGCCCAACGCATTGGGATTTATCTCGAATCGTGAATAGCCTCCAACAAATGGAGATAGACGGTCACCACCGGTGTATTTATCCAGCCCAAGCTTAATTCCAAGTCCGTTGCTATTAATCTCCCCATCAAAAGCAAACCCCACCCCGGCTTCCAGGGCAAAATTGTCCTGTAGAAAATAACCACCGGAAATAAAAGGCATCCGGTTTATTTCGAAATCGATATACTTTGAACCAACGCTTAATGGGTCCTGGGCAAACAAGAAAATTGGAATTAGTACTAATCCCAAAATCACTATCATAAATCTTGACATGTTTCTACTCCTTTATTTTAATCATATTCAAAAGCCGGTTTTTAGTCCCTGTCCTTCTGTAGGAAGGGAACTGCAACTCACTGCAATAAGTACACTGATCATTCAACTCAATATTACTTCGCTTAATTTGAATGGACATCAATTCATCCAAAATGTATTTTTCTAAATCAAAATACAATTTACCTCCTTTTTCCGGTAAATACTGTTCGGTAAATATTTTTTTGAACTCGTTTCCCACTTCATAACAGCAGGATTTGATAAAGGGGCTGATTGCTACAATCAGATCTGAAGGTCTACAGTTATTTTCCTCGAACAACATTCGTAGTCCGTTGCTGATAATCTTTTGCTTAGCTCCCCGCCAGCCAACATGCACATTTGCCACAGCATTTTTTACCGGATCAAATATCATAACTGCTGCACAATCCGCAGTCCGGATAACAGGAGCCAATCCGGGTTGCGAGGAAATTATCCCGTCACAATTTTCCAGAACACCGGGACTGTGGGCAAGTTTAATATTTTGACCATGAACCTGCCGGGCAAAAACTAAAGGTGATTCATCGAGACCGTATTTTTCTGAATCAAAATTTAACCTTATGACACCTTTATTTTCGGCAATTGATCCGTCAATTTTGTCATCTGATATCCAGAGACTCCTGCAATCAATTTCCGGATAATTATTGAATATGGAATAATGGAGAGTACGAAGCATCAGAACACAGTATTATTTATAAGTAATGGTGTATCCATCAAGTTATTACATCAATATAATTAAGGTTCATATTAAAGAAATGCCCGCTGAAAAAAAGATCTCAACGGGCATAAATCTTTATAAAAGGTTATTTATTCAAAATTACTAATCACCGGAGGTACCCGAATCCAGATTGATGACAATTTCAATCCGGCGGTTCAGCCTTCTCCCATCAGGACTGTCATTGCTGGCGATCGGTCGGCTTTCCCCATAGCCAATACTTTCGAATTGATCTGCCGGCAGACCCATGTTTGCTTCCAGGTAAGATTTTACCGCTTGCGCCCGGTTCTCAGATAAATTCAGATTATAGGCATCATTTCCCTGTGAATCGGTATGACCGGCGATCAGATATTTATGGTTCGGGAACTCCCGCAGTGCCCGCATCACTTTAGTTAGCAGCATAAAATGCTCGGGTGTGATCACGGTTGAACCGGATTCGAAGGTTAAACCATACAGGCGGATAATAAGCTGATTCTCTGAAAGTAGCACCTGGGCCTCATCCCGAGTAAAGATCTTTTCGATCTTAGCTAATTTTTCCTCCCGTTCTTTCTTCTTCTCCAGCTCAGATACCACAGTATTTTCATATTGCTGTATCTTCTGTCGTAGTTTTTCGTCCTCGGCCTGAACGGTATTGAGGTCTTCCTTCAGGGTTTTATTTTCTTCCTTCAGGTTTTGAATGGCCAGGATGATATCATTTTCTGTTTTGGCAAATCCCTTATCATACACTCCTTTAAATCCAAGCTCAGTGGCAATATTATCCAAACGTGTTTCAAAATCGCGCATGAGCTTTTCCCAGTTTTTATCATCCTTTTTTAACTTCTCGATAACATCATTCAAATACATGGCATGCTTGACTTCATAGGCGGCCTGGGTGGCAATTTCCCGGGCGTTGGTTTTGGCATACCGGTTACCATTCAGAATCACCAAGACTTCATCATAAAGAGATTGGGCTTTCTTCATGGTCAATGGTGCATTCTTCTCAACATCCTGCTCTTTTGCCTTGGTCAACAAATCCCGTAGATTTCCCACAATACTTTCCTTTATTGCCACAAACTCTGCCTGCCCATAAGCTTCCAGTATTTTGGGAATTCTGCTTCTGGCACCATTGAGGTCACCTTTTTCCAGCCGGTTGCTTGCTTCCAGAAATTTATTCTCCGCATCATTAAACTGCTGGGAGGCAAAATCCGGTGCCTGGGCGACCAACGCATTATTACGCGCTTCCAGAACATCTTTGAATAATATCTCACCCTGTCTCCCAACATCATTTACCAGTTTTAAATACCTTCCAGCTTTTTCCAGCTTATCCTGAATACCTCGAATATCTTTTCCTTCCTGAAAATCCTTTTTTGCTTTGGCCAGTTCTTCTTCAGCATCCTTGAAATTTGTCGGAGAAAGCAAATCGTAGTAATCCTTGCGCAACTGGCTCATTTCATTTTCTATGGCATTGATCCGGTTTTCAATGGTCTGCTGTGCCTGAACCGGATAGACCGAAAACACCAGAGCAACCAGAACCAAAACCATTAAATAGCAGCAATATTTTTTCATGGATACTTCTCCTCTCTTGGGTAAATATGACCCAATAAATTAGACAAATATTAACGAAATAACAAACTAAATTCAGTTTGTATACAATGAATATTTCACTTATGATTTGTATTGAAATGATTGGTAATCGGAAATCGTCGATCTTTACCAAATGCCCGATGGGTAATTTTAATTCCCGGGGCAGCCTGCCTCCTTTTATATTCGTTACCATCGACCATACGAATGACTTTGGCAACCGTTTTGTGTTCGAAACCCATGCTGACGATCTCTTCCAGGGAAAAATCCTCTTCAACATATGCTTTCAAAATGGGGTCCAGCACTTCGTATGGCGGAAGTGAATCGGTATCTTTCTGATTCGCTTTTAGTTCTGCGGAAGGGGCTTTGCTGATAATGGATTCCGGTATAATATCCCTACCGGCAATCTTATTCCGATGTTGAGCCAGACGATACACCATGGTTTTAGGCACATCCTTTATCACCGAAAAGCCACCTACCATATCCCCATATAAAGTACAATACCCCACGCTGATTTCACTCTTGTTCCCGGTGGCCACCACCAGAGAATTAAATTTATTGGAAATGGACATCAATAAATTGCCCCGGATACGGGCCTGGATGTTTTCCTCGGTGGTATTCTCTTTCATATTTTTGAAAATAGGTTTTAGCTCATTTTTAAAATCCTGGAACAGATTTCCGATTGGGAGTTCATAAAAAGTAATGCCAAAATTTTCCGCCACTATTTTTGCATCGCTTTTACTTTCCGGACTGGTGAACTCACTGGGCATGGATACCCCAATCACATTTTCTTTTCCCAGGGCATCGGCGGCTACAGCAACGACCAGGGCGGAATCTATACCACCGGAAATCCCAATGACCACTTTCTCGAACCGATTCTTACGGACATAGTCCCGTAAACCTGTTTCCAGGGCTTTATAGACTTCCGCATCCATATCCAGAAATTCGGTTATTCCGCTTTCTTTGAATTTTTTCGTCCTGGGTTTGATGGACGGTTCGAGATCGACCCTCACCACTTTTTTTTCCGGGGGCATAAACAATTTTTCCTTACGGCGGCGTGGGTCGTGGATTCTTTTACTAAACACATTGTCCGGATGTAAATTAATGGTCAGCATAGACTCTTCGAAAGAGGGAGCCTTGCTCAGCAAAACGCCGTCTTCGGAAAGCACCATACTATTGCCGTCAAACACCAGCTCATCCTGGCCGCCCACCGTATTTACATAGGCCACAATTGCGGTATTATCCTCCGCCCGGGTGGAAAGCATCCGGTAACGGGAGATCGCCTTGCCATAGTGGTAAGGAGAGGAAGAAATATTGATGATCACCTCCGCTGCGCCATACAGTGCCTGATCCCTGGTTGGACCACCGGGATACCAGATATCCTCGCAGATGTTCACCCCGATTCGCACATCATTCAGGCTGAATACCTGCACCTCCTGGCCGGATTGGAAATAACGGTCCTCATCAAATACTCCGTAATTGGGCAGAAAGGTTTTATGATAGATCCCGGCCACCTTTTGCCGGTGCAATATTGCCGCCGCATTATAGATATCATCTGCCCGATCTACAAAACCGACAATGACTGTGATATCCTCAGTATAATCCAGCAATTTATGCAAATAGGAGAGATTGTCCTGGATGAACTCCGGCTTCAGCAGCAGGTCCTCCGGAGGATACCCGGTAATTACCAGTTCCGGAAAAGCAATGAGATCCGCACCCAGTTTCCTGGCTTCACCAATATAGCGAACGATCTTCTGATAATTACCTTCCAGGTCGCCTACTACATGATTTATTTGAGCCAGGGCTAACCGGAGTATTCTCATGGATTCAATCTCCTTCCTGAAGTTTGAATAAATTAACAATTTTACCGGTGATGAGCAAGGTAAGAGTTTTTGAACACCTGGTTGTGTTTAATAAATGTGAATATTAAAAAATTAGCGTACACCCAATAATCACAGATTCGGGTCAGGGTGCTGCTTCAACAATTTCAACTTGATATCCGATTGTTAAAAACAAAGCTTCTTCTGTCCCTCTTTTCTTTCTTTTCAGTTGTATTAAATCCTAAATTTCCTAAATTTTGACCTGTCAGAAATGGAGGCACAAACATGAAATTGGTCGATGTCCTCAAACCGGATTATATTCAAATTCCCTTAAAAGGTCAAAACAAAGAAGAGGTAATCAAAGAGCTGATTCAGGTGCTTACCTCATCACGATTTTTTTCTGACCACGATATCGTCTTTTCCGCCATCATGGAGCGGGAAAAAATAATGACGACCGGTGTGGGACGGGAAGTGGCAATTCCTCACTGCAAGAAAAAGGAATGCAGTGAATTTGCCATTGCCCTGGGAATTCATCCGGAGGGCGTAGACTTTCAATCGATTGATAACCGACCGGTCAAAATTATTTTTCTGCTCATCGGACCAGAAGAAAATCCGGGAACACATATCCGCCTGCTCAGCCGAATTTCCCGGATCATCGCCAAAGAATCACTGCGGGATAAGCTTAAAGTTGCGACAACCCCGGATGAAGCTTACCGGATTCTCAAAGAAGAAGAGGAAAAATATTTCGAGATCGCCTCATGAAGTTGCTGGTATTTATTCTTAATAAGGAGGAATACCTGGAAGAGATCCTCGAGGCTTTCCTGGAATTAAACATTAAAGGCGCTACAATATTGGATAGTGTGGGAATGGGATCTATTCTGGCCCAGGACATTCCCATCTTTGCCGGTTTCAAAAACCTGATGAAGGGCAGCCGGCCGGCAAATAAAACCATACTCACCCTCATTCCGGAAAATCTGGTGCAGCCGGCCGTAAAAGCGATCGAGCAGGTGGTTGGCTCCCTGGAGGAACCAGGTAATGGGCTGGTGTTTATCCTGAATGTGGATCAAATTTTTGGTATCAGTAAAACTTTCTAAATTTATATATAGTTGTACATTTAAACTTTAGGTCTGATAAATAAAGGTGTGATATATGGAAGAAAATATAAAATCAGAAAACTGGGTTAAAATAGGTCCACTACCCGGTATACTCTATGCAGAGATGATAAGTGAAGTGCTAGATAAAAAGGAAATTCCTTTTCTTATAACCCAGGACGGGGTTTCCACCGCCTATGGCATTGCGGGTACCAATATCGCTGGAAACCAGGCATTTATCTTTGTTCCCAGAGAACATGAACAAGAGGTCAGAGAGATTATCGAGCAGATGATTGATCATGTCTAAAAATCCGGGGGATCCTGTATTTTGAGATTTAAACATCTGAGAAAACATGCCCAAATCAATCTGCTTAAACTTATCCAGCGCATTGATCTGCCTCAGGATTTTTACATGCTCTTTCTGGCTGCGCTTATTGGTATCTTTGCCGGCCTGGGCGCCTACGCTTTAAACCTGCTGATTAATTTTGTCCGCTATATCTTCTTTGATAAAATTTACCACCTGAGCAATATCACCTGGATCTCCAAAATAATGCTGGTACTTTTTCCGGCAATCGGTGGCTTAATTGTCGGTTTAATTATCCACCTGCTTTCCCGGGAATCCCGTGGTCATGGAGTACCTTCGGTTATCGAATCCATTGCGAATCGCAGTGGATTTATCCGTCCCCGGGTTACCCTGATTACCTCACTCACCGCCGGTACTACCATAGGGACCGGTGGCTCTGCCGGAAAAGAAGGGCCTATTGTGCAGGTGGGGGCAGCCATTGGTTCGACCGTCGGTCAACTTTTTAATGTTTCATCGGAAAGATTAAAATTGCTGGTTGGAGCGGGGGCAGCCGCAGGTCTGGCTGCAGTGTTTAACGCACCGGTTACCGGGGTATTGTTTGCCCTGGAAGTGCTCCTGGCAGATTTTAGCGTATCGGCTTTTACTCCTATCATATTCGCTACGGTTATTTCCACTACTATTTCGCACTATCTTATCAGAAGCAGCCCGGTTTTAAGTGTCCCACTCTATTATCTGGAGAGCTTCTATGAATATCCGCTCTACTTGCTCATGGGAATTGTGGGTGGATTACTGGCAGTCTTGTTTACCAAAATTCTTTACGGCACTGAGGATTTATTTAATCGTGCTAAAAATTTTCCCGAATATCTTAAACCGGCGCTGGGTGGATTATTGATGGGAATTGTTGCCCTTCGCTTCCCGGATATCTACGGATTTGATGACAGTGCCATCCACAGTGCGCTGGCTGCCCACACCGCGGTTGGCACACTATTTCTGCTGATGATTTTTAAGATGATCGCAACTTCCCTCTCCCTGGGAAGCGGAGGATCCGGCGGTCTATTTATCCCGACACTTTTTATTGGCGCTGCCTTTGGCGCATTTTTCGGCACGGTAATGAATGTACTTTTCCCCGAAATTACCGCTTCACCCGGGGCTTATGCTCTGGTAGGTATGGGCGTGATGATTGCCGGGACAACCCATGCTACCATCACCGCCCTCATGCTCATTTTCGAAGTGACCAGTAATTATCAGATTATTTTACCATTGATGCTGGGAACCATTATTGCCACTATAACCTCCCGCTGGGTGATGCGCAGTAACATGTACACCATGAAGATTGCCCTGAGCGGCGAATATATTTTCAAAGGGCGCAACCTGACTCTGTTGCAAAGTGTACCCATAGAGCAGCATATCAAAACAAAGTACGACAAAGTTTCTGAAGACATGCCCTTCATCAAGATTTTAAATTTACTCCGAAGAAGCGATCATGCCACGTTTCCTGTCCTGAATCAGAAAAAAAAGCTGGTTGGTCTCATTTCCCTCAACAATATCCGCAGTTACATGTTCGAAGAACACATCTATCCCCTGCTCATTGCCAAAGATATTATGCAGGAGGATTTTATCTCCGTTCATCCTGACCAGTCTCTGGCAGATGTGCTGCGCCTGTTCGATTTAACCGATGCCGAAATGCTCCCGGTAGTTGACAAAAGAGCCAAGCGCACCCTTACCGGGGTCATATATCGGGACGAATTAATGCGCTGGTATCGCAAAGCCCCGCTTTTTAAAACCTCATAGGAACCTATGAAATCCTGGAAAGAGTATCAAAAATTGCGTATGAAGAAATACCGCGATACCTGGAGACTTTTTACAGTCGAGGGGGTCCGATTATGCCAGGAAGCACTTACAGCCGGCTGGCTGGTGGAAGCCGCATATTGCAGTGAAGCTTTCCGAAATTCCGAAAGCTATGACAAGTTTGAGAGGGAATTGAAAAATAATGGGATATCACTTACTTTTCTGAAGGAAAATTCATTCAAACAATTGGCAGACACCGAACAGCCTCAAGGTATTTTACTGGTCATATCAATTCCCGAAGTAAATAAGGAACAGACTTTAAGTTTCACCGGCAGTAATTTTATCCTGATTCTGGATGGTATCCGGGATCCCGGAAATATGGGAACATTGATTCGCTCTGCAGACTGGTTCGGGGTAGATATGATCATTTCGACCTCGGATACGGTGGATTACTTTAATCCAAAAGTGGTAAGGGCCTCCATGGGATCCATTTTCCACATAAAATTATTGACCGCAGAAAATATATCCGACACTATTCTGAATTTAAAAAAACAGAAATTTCAGGTGATCTCTACTTCACCCAGCTCCACAAAATCGATAGCCGATATCCAGGTTCGGTCTCCTGTCGCCCTCATTTTGGGGGGAGAGGCAGAAGGAGTCGCTCAGGATTTACAAAAAATTGCCGATGAAAATATCGCCATTAAAAAATACGGAAAAGCCGAATCGCTAAACGTTTCAGTGGCAGGTAGTATACTTCTTCAAACAATAGCAGATAAAATTTTTAGTGGTAGTTGAATTCATTATAAAAATACCTTTTCTTGTAAAAAGTTTGGACAGAGAATAAAATCTACATTTTTAATATTACGGAGATCCAATGGAGGAAAAAAGCCAGTTCCCGCGGCCCCTGGAAGCTTTTCTGATCATCATTGCCAGTTTTTTTCTGATCGTGTTGATAACCCAATCCCTGTTGTTTATTCTGGTCTCCGACCCGGAACAAATCAATCAAAATTCGCTGGCCTTAAAGATGCTCATCACCTTTGGTGAAGTCGGATTGATTATCGTTCCATTGGTTTATGTTAAAAGCCGGGGTTTATCCTACCGGGAAGTTTTCCGCTGGAACCCGATCCCGGCATTCCTGATCCCCTGGGGTTTTGCCATCGGACTGGGAATCAGCGTCATTGGCGATGAGCTGGACCGGCTGATGAATATGTTTATCCCAGCTCCCGATTTTCTGGGGGAAATCTCTCAGGCCATGGCCATTCATACCCCGGTAGATTTTATCATATTGGTTTTCGGAGCGGTGGTTGCCGCAGCATTTGTGGAAGAATCCATCATTCGTGGCTTTCTGCAACGATCCCTGGAAAAGCATTATGATGTTACCAAGGCAGTTATTTATGCCAGCCTGGCCTGGACCATCATCCATGGCATGATCTACTGGGCGATTCAAATATTTTTACTGGGAATCATTTTGGGTATACTGGCCTGGCGGGCCAATAGCATTGTCCCTTCAGTGATTGGCCATGCCACCAATAATGCAGCCGCACTCCTGTTTTACAATACCAATCAGGAAAAATTTGCCAGTATCTATCTGTGGGGAGATCACGTATCCCCGATTATTCTGATTTTAGGAACAGCTGGTTTGGTATTTGGCATGCGGGCTTATTATCAATACTACGGAGGCAGGAGCGAGACACCTTTCTCGCCAAACTAAAGTTGAAAGTGGAGTTCCGGCTGGAAATTATTCAGAACTTCGATCAAACGTTTTTCAGCAGAAATTATATCTGTTGCCCGGCTATTTTTCAGAACATCGCAAATAGCCTGTGGGGTAACATTTTGCTGCTCGGCCACCCGCTTATAGGTTCCTAATTCAAGATAATCCCAATACAGTTTATAATGCCGGTCATTCCAGCGGGACTTTATGGCAGAGACCAGTGATAAAATGGTATTGATCAACTTGTCGTAAGATTCGATTTCGGAAATGAACCAGGCACCGATTTTACGCTTTTTCGCCTGAGTTAAGGCCCCATTCGCCTTGTGAAATGCCGGCCCATCCATCTCTATGGGCAGTGTTCCACCCATACGGTATATCAGACCAACACCCATCCCATAACGCACGTGAATGGGGAACACCATTTTTTCCAGTGCCTGAATAATCTGGTAGGCATGTCCCGGAGAATCGATCAAACCCTGAAATTCATCCCCCTTGGTAATGGTCATCGGTGCTTCTATGAAAGATTGATATTCCTCATTTATCTGGACTATGGCGGATTTTACAAACAGTTGGGTCTGATAACGATCCATTCCATTTAATTGCTTCGATCCACTGATGTCACCAATAATTACCGTATAAATTTCTTCGTCGGGCATTTTACCTCAGGATTTAAATTCCAATATTACTTTTCATATATTCGCAGAAAAATGCATTCCGATAAGCAACTATTTAATTCCATTTTATGCCGTAAAGACAGGACTCCCCATCCTCAGAGACACATTCTTTTTCACTTATCTTAACATCTTTACCGCCACAAATCTCTATTCCTTTGCTGAGAAAAGCCTGGATAAACCAGCAGTAAGGTTTGTGCAGGTCTTCATCATAATCGAATCTAATGGTTACCGATTTCTCACCATTTTTTTTATAGGTATATTGTCCAAAATACCAGAGAGAAGGGTATAACCGTTCTATTTGGGCTAAAAACCGTTGAGGGTCTTTCTCCTGGATATAATTAAAGAAGTAGCGATCCAGGATGAGTGCGGCATAAGATTTTCCGATCTCACTAAAAATAGATTCTAGCGGAATTTTCAGTGATTCACCGATGGCCATGTCCAGATCTTTTAACATAGCAAACGAGTAAAGATTGGTCATAAATACCTGCTCACCTATCGCATTTCTTACCGGCTCCGATAACTTTTGCAACACTTGTTGAAACTTAGACGGGTCATCCAACTTTTCCAGATAGCTCAGTCGCGACTGAATCACTAAACCTCGAATATCACTCATTTTTCTTAAGCTCCTTTTCAATCTTTTTTTCAAATTCCTTTATGAACTCCTGAATACCTTTCTGATTACTCCCACCACCCTGAATTAATTCCGACTGGCCACCGCCACGTCCCGAAATAAGAGGCAAAAGCGGTTTTACCAGAGGATTTAAATTTAACTCACCTTTCAGTGAATGACCAATCATCCAATTTAATTGTTGGTTATTTTTATTTATTATCAAAACAATACGGTTCTCTCTGGCAAGAAGAACATCTAAAAACGCCTTCATGGCTTTTTTATTCAAATCTTTAAATATACTACTGATAAATTCAATACCGGCGATATGCCTGGCATTACGGGCAGCCTTTTCCGCAGCAGTTCCCATCAATTCAGCTTGTGCTTTAGCCAGTTCTCGGGACAGATTCCGAACCTCATCCTCAAGATTATTCACCCGGGCCGGAATATCCTCCTCACCACAGGAGAGCATCCGGTTCAATTCCTGGATCAATTTGATTTTCCGATCATAATCCTGAATGGCCCTCTGCCCAATCTTGGCTAACAACCTCACATGTCCGCGGATTTTTTCCTGCCCGATAATTTTGATAATTCCCACTTCCCCCGTTCGGGAGACATGGGTACCTCCACAGGAGGAGGAATCAAAGCCCTCGATCTGGACAACCCTCACTTTCTCAACCTTTGGAGGTGGTTTTCGTAAATGATAACGGTGCACTTCCGCCGGATCGACCCAATGGGTTTCGATAGGTAAGTTCTTGCCAATGGCCTCATTGGCGATCTTCTCAACCGTATAAATTTCTTCATCCGGAATCTGTGCTGCATCTATTTCGACGGAGGTATAACTATCCCCCAGGTGCACTGACACAGTCCGGTACTTACCAACTCTCACCAGAGACTGGGACAGTAAATGTTGACCGGTGTGTTGCTGCATAAAATCGAATCGTTTTTCCCAATCTATTTTTCCCCGGACGGTTTCTCCCTTTATCGGGTCTTCAGTGTAATGGATAACTTCTCCATTTTGGGATTGAACATCCACCACCCGGACATCATTAAGCCACCCGGCGTCCGCAGGTTGCCCCCCACCCTCCGGATAAAAACAGGTCGCATCCAACACAATGACATATTTATCCTTAACTTGATCTATAGAAAGGATTTTAGCTTTAAATTCAACCTGATAGACATTTTTGTAATAAAGCAGATCCGTCATTATTTCTTACCTGAACGAAATAATTTAAAAGTAAATTTTCAAAAAATCAAACGTATAGCCTTGATATTGGTAATTTAAGGTAATAATATTGAATTGCCAGAGAAAAAGAAAATCCCTTGAAATCGAAATAAGCTAAAATTTTAAATGAATCGCACCACCAGTCGAATGAATTTTACTGTTAAAATTGAAGGTGTGATTAATTTTATATAGTACCGAAGAAGCTGACCAGCCAGGCAAATACCGTAGCCAGAACCAGGGTAAATCCAATAATGATAAGTGTCCATTTTCTGCTGAGTTCTCTTGCCAAAACTGCCATGGTGGCCACACAGGGAATGTAGAATGTTACAAATATGGTGAAGGTCAGGATTTGGGTGGTGGACATCACGTCAATCACATTATTTGTACCAATCGCCTGGGTGAGCATAATCAGAGCAAGTTCTTTCCGGAGAACACCAAATATCAGAGTTGTTCCAACCACTGCCGGGAGCTGAAGCAGAGAGGTAAAAGGTGCAAATCCCTTATTAATCAAATGATCCAGATGAAAATACTCCAACAGACCCAGAATAACACTTCCGACAATCAAAATTGGCCAGGCAACTGTAATGAACTCTTTTATTCTGAACCAGGTCTTTTTGCGGATCACTTTAAGTGCCGGCAAACGATAAGGTGGAATCTCCAGGACCATTCCCGGGGAAACCTCGGGCATCAGTAAAGAAAGTACCTTACCCGAAATTGCAATAACCACTGCATTGAGCACATAGATGCCAAAAGCCCAGAGCGGACCCAGATAAAAGGCCACCAGTCCCAAAATTACAATCGATCTGGCCGAGCAGGGAACCATACTGGAAATCACCCCGGCAATTATCTTGTCCCGGCGGGAAGGAAGTATCCTGGTTGCCATCACTGCCGGTACATTACAACCATAGCCGAGAACCGCCGGTACAATAGAAGTCCCATGCAAACCAATTCGGTGCATAAAAGTGTCCATCAGATAAGCTACCCGGGGTAAGTATCCGATATCTTCCAGCAGGGTAAGCCCGATGAGAAATGGAACCAGGTAGGGAAGAACAATTGCCACACCACCACTGATTCCCCAGATGATCGATTTTACAAAATGATATACAAATCCTTCAGGAACAAAATATTGGGGTAATAAGGCCTCAACATAACTGAAACCATTAAGCAGAAAAGTTTCGATTACGGCGCCTACCTGAAATACCACATAGAAAAATCCGATCAATACGCCCAGCAGGATAAAGTAACCAAACACTTTATGCATTACGATATCATCAATTTTACCCCGCCAATCCCGTTGAGGAGGGCCTAAGGTGACGACCTGTTTATAAATATCCATTGCGATGGCGTGCCGTTCCAAAACCAGGACGCTGTCCTGCGGTTTTCCTCGTAAGGCAACCAGTTTATTCTGGAAATCGCCAATTTTTTGAGAGATATAAACACCATTCTTACCCGTTACCAGATCACGATAGTAATCATCATCTTCCAGTAATTTTATGGCCAGAAAGCGGGGCGGATAGGGAGAAGAAATCGGTAATTTCAGGTTAACGACTTTTTCCATTTCAACGATGACCTCTTCCACATCCTTTTGGCAACGAATCTTTTTCTGCCTGAGCGGCATGCGTCCACTGATCATTTTCTTTGCCAGATCGAAAAGATCGCGCACACCCAGATTTTTGCTGGCAACGGTGGACTGAACAGGAATACCCAGGATTTCTGATAATTTATCAACATCAATGGTGATGCCCTTTCGCTCCGCTTCATCGATCATATTCAGGGCAATGACTACCGGAATACCAATCTCCATCAATTCCAGAGTCAGCGGCAAACTTCGCCCCAGTTGTGAAGCATCGATGATGTTGATGATCAGGTCGAAATTGCCGCTGATGAGATATTTACCGACCTCAGCTTCTGCTTCATTAGTTGCAGACAAAGAATAGGTTCCGGGAAAGTCCACCAGACGATAAACATTACCGTTTAACTTAATCTTGCTTTCGGTATATTTAACTGTCGTTCCGGGCAGGTTGGAGGTAGCAGATTTATATCCCGCCACCGAATTAAAAATAGTACTTTTACCGGCGTTAGGCTGGCCGATGATCGCAATTTTCATTCTTCTTCCACCATAATTTTTCCAGCCACTCCTCTGCCAATAGCAACTGACGAGCCCTGATTATCGATTAAAATGGGACCGGCAAATGGAGCATTACGCGTTATCTTCACCACACTTCCAATTCCTATTCCCAGCTGAGCCAACATCCGCCGGGATCCTTTACCCCCAACAATACTGACAATTTTTACGGTTTGATTTGATTTCGTTTCCAGAAGTGATTTCATATGAGAAATCTATAGGTCCTTTACCATCGGGAAATAAAGGTTTAAAAATTCATATTATTAAAATCTTCCTTGAAAAAATTCTCATGATTTATTAATAACGATCATCGACCTGAACAAAATTAATATTTAGATCAATTCTCAACAAATAATTTAATTTTTAATTTATATTTGAGTTTCGTTTATTTTTGGAAAAATTTTCGTTATATAAGCGGAACAAACATCAAGCACCGAAATTATTTTAATGCATGCGATTTTAACACTACTAATATCAGGATAAAAATTTAGTCAAATGCCAAAGAAAAATAATATCGAGATAAAAGGGGCTCGTTGCCATAACCTGAAAAATATATCACTGAAAATTCCCCGGGGCGACTTTGTGGTGATAACCGGCCCAAGCGGATCAGGAAAATCCAGTCTGGCTTTCGATACCATTTTTGCTGAGGGACAGCGAAGATATGTGGAATCCCTCTCAACCTATGCCCGGCAATTTCTGGAAAAAATGCCCCGGCCCGAGGTGGACGGAATCGAAGGCATTCCTCCGGCAATTGCTATTCAGCAAAAAGCACCTTCGGGGAATCCACGGTCGACCGTTGGCACGGTCACCGAAATTTA
>CAZTXJ010000002.1:67365-78729 GCA_964617285.1 uncultured Calditrichaceae bacterium
CCGGATTATCGACTCCATCGAAACCGCCTTTTTTGAGGGAGAAGGATTTGCCTATATTATCAGAGACAATGGGCAGATTAAGGCCTTCAGTCAAAATTTTACGTGCAGCAATTGTGGCTACCAGATGATAGCACCTCAACCCAGATTATTCTCTTTTAACAATCCATTTGGCGCTTGCCCGGGCTGTCAGGGCTTTGGAGATATGATGGATTGGGATATGAATAAAATTATTCCTGATCCTGCCAAACCATTGCGAGAGGGAGCAATTGCTATTTGGAATACGCCTGCCTATCGTCATATTATGGCTAAACTTGCAACCGTTGCACCAAAATACGGTTTTTCCATGACCTCCTCTTTTGCAAACCTTACCGATGAACAGAAGCAATTAATTATCGATGGCTCCAGAGATTTTGTAGGAATCAAAAAATTTTTCAGGCGCCTGGAGCGCAAGAAATATAAAGTACAGGTCAGAGTGTTTATGAGCCGTTTCCGCTCCTATTTTACCTGTACCGAATGCCATGGAAACCGGTTACGACCGGAAGCGCTGGCAGTAAAAATTGGAGAAGAAACAATCTCCGCACTTTCCCGGATGAGCATTCGTGACTTGCGAAAATTCTTTAGCGGTTTGCAGTTGTCAGATTATAAGCGGGAAATCGCAGCTGATATACTCAAGGAAATTAATCAGCGTCTGAATTATCTGAATGATGTCGGATTATCATACCTGGACTTAAACCGGCGCTCAAACACCCTGAGCGGGGGCGAATTTCAGCGGATAAATCTTGCCACCGCCCTGGGCACGGCACTTACCGAAACCCTCTACATTCTGGATGAACCAACCATCGGATTACATCCCAGAGATACCGGTAAACTTGTTGGAATTCTTAAATCGTTATCCCGGATAGGAAATACCGCGCTGGTAGTGGAACACGATCCCCAGGTTATGGAATACGCCTCACGGATCATTGACCTGGGTCCGGCTTCAGGGGAGCGGGGTGGAGAGATAATTTTTAATGGTACATACAAAAATTTGGTCCGAAAGGGTAAAGGACTTACCGCTGAATATTTACAGGGTAAGAAGAATGTACCAATCAAAAAAATATTTGCCAGAACCGGTTCGAAATATTTAACAATTAAAGGGGCAAGAGAGCATAATCTAAAAAACATAGAGGTTCAAATTCCTTTAGGACTCATGGTGGCCATTACCGGAGTCTCGGGATCAGGTAAAAGTACTCTGGTTCATGATATATTATACCATGGGTATCAGACAGTGAAAGGCAATGTGAAGGAGAAGGTGGGTAAGCATGACCGGATTGAAGGCATCAGGAACATTAAGGGTATGATCATGGTAGACCAATCTCCTATCGGACGAACTCCCAGAAGCAACCCTATAACCTATGTTAAGGGTTTTGATGAAATCAGAAAATTATTTGCCGGAACAGCTCAAGCCAGATCCAGAAACTTTAAACCGGGTCACTTTTCTTTCAATGTCCCGGGCGGACGGTGCGATGCGTGTCAGGGTGATGGGCAGATTAAAATTGAGATGCAATTTTTAGCCGATGTGTACATTGAATGCGAAGCCTGCGGGGGCAAACGATATAAACCAATGGTTCTGGATGTTTACTTTAAAGGAAAAAATATTACCGAGGTCCTGGATTTAACCGTTGATCAGGCCCACGAGTTTTTCTCCGGCCATCCGGCGATTATCCGGAAATTGCAAATCCTCAAAGATGTTGGTCTGGGATATTTAAAATTGGGTCAACCCGCGACCACCCTTTCCGGAGGCGAAGCACAACGCATCAAGCTGGCGGCACATTTAAGCCAGAAAAATCAAAAGGATATTTTATTTATTTTTGATGAACCAACCACTGGCCTGCATTTTGACGATATCGCCAAGCTTTTGGGTGCTTTTGATCAACTGATAAAACAGGGGGCCTCTGTGCTGATTATTGAACACAATTTATCCGTTATTCGTTATGCGGATTGGATAATTGATCTTGGGCCTGGTGGTGGAGATGAAGGGGGAAATATCATCGCAGTCGGTACGCCCGCCGAAATTGCCCGGAATACCAAATCCTACACTGGTAAATTCCTGAAAAACTATGTCGGACCTTAAAAAATGGAATCTTTAATTTACTTAAGATAGGAAAGGATGTGTTCAACCGTCCGCTTGGTCGCCCCCCGGTTATCTGCGACAATCTGGTATGCTTTTAATCCGGATTCCTGCCGGTAAACATCGTTCAGCAAAAATTTGCGAAGTAATAATTCAATTTCCGTAGCATTATGAACTTCCCAGCCGCCCCGGTTTGCTTTGAGCAATTGCGCCTCATGTGAATTCCGGTTTACCGGTCCGAACATCACCGGAATTTTATAGACGGCCGGTTCCAGTACATTATGAACATTTTGCTTAAAACTGCCACCGACATAGGCAACTTTGGCCAGACCATAAACATTTGCCAAAACTCCAATGCGGTCTATCAGGATGATCGGTTGTTCAGCATATTTTTCAATTTCAGACAAAAGGATTATTTCTTTTTGCCGAAAGCTCTCCACTATTTCCTGGAGATGTTGTTCCGTTGGTTCATGGGGACAGATGATGGTCAGAATTTTGCCATTATTTTTCATCAGCGACTTTAAGGCGGATATGAGATGGAGTTGATCCTCCGGCCAGGTACTACCGGCAACAAAAACCCATTTGTTTTGCACCAATTGAACCGGAATAATTTTTCTTTTGGAAAATTCTTCACTACGATAGATAACCTGATCATATTTGGTGTCGCCGGCCACAATAATCTGGGAGGGCTCGGCCAGCTTCAGGAAATTTAAACGATCGCTCTCCGAAATAGCCAAGATCTTGCTGAAATGTTTGTAAATAGACTGATGAAATGTTCTGGTGAACCAGAGCAGTCGACTACTTTGTTCGTGTAAAGAAGCATTGATTAATACACAGGGTATATGGAATAACCGGGCAAACCATACCTGATCCGGCCAGACATCATGTTTGGCAATAATCCAGACCGTTGGTTTTACTTTTCGCACAAATCGCCACATGGGCCAAATCCATTCAAAGGGTGAGTAGAGAAAAAGATCAACTGCCGGAAAGGTTTTTACATTCTCGTATCCGGAGGGCGAAAAAAACAAAACAATGGTATAAATTTCCGGCTTGCGTTCCTTCAGCGCCAGTATAAATGGCTTAACATGCTCAAATTCCCCCATGGAGGCACAATGAATCACCAGGACAGGTTTACCGCGCCAATTATTCTGGGATTTTCTTAAAAGGCTATGGATCCGGTATCTTCCCCAAACCCCTTTTCTTAATTTCACATGGAATATCGCTACAAAATGGATAAGCAGAAAGAAAACGGGTACAAAAACAAAATTATAAACCAGAAAAGAAATCCAGGTCATTTAGTTTACTTTCATTGGGCGAAGTTAAATAAAAATAATTTCCGTTCCTGCACTAATCTCGCATAAAAATTGGGAAATAACACTCTTATAATGGATTAAGTTCATATGGCATTGTTTTTAAATCATGATACATCTGGCAATAACTTCTGTAACGCTGGGAAAAAATTTCCCCGGAGGAAACCGCGGCTTTCACAGCACATCCGGGTTCATTGATGTGCGAGCAATCCTTAAACTGGCATTGCCCTGCTTGATTCACAAAATCGGTAAAATAACTTTTGAGTTCATCCCGGTAAACATCCCACAAACCTAATTCTCTTACGCCGGGGGTATCGATAATGTATCCACCAAAGGACAACGGAAATAACTCCACAAAACTGGTGGTATGTTTTCCCTTTTTTCTTTTCTCGCTGATTTCCGAGATTTTAAGATTTAAGGAAGGTTCTATCTTTTGCACCAGGGAACTCTTGCCCACCCCGGAATGCCCGACCAGAACGGAAACTTTATCTTTTAAGGCTTTCCTAAAATGATCCAGGCCTACTTCCTCTATAGCCGAAGTAAAATAGACCGGATAGCCAAGCCTGGGGTACCAGTCTGCATATTCAGAGAACTGATTCTCCTCTGCCAGATCAGTTTTATTAATGCATATAACGCCTGATAAACCATTCTTTTCCGCGATTACCAGATAACGATCGAGTAATCCGGATTTAAAGGCTGGCTTTTTAACCGACATGATAATGACCATCTGATCAATATTAGTAGCAATGATATGTTCGCGGTAAAATCTGCCTCCCACTGCCCGGCTCAATTTGGATTTTCGGGGCAATACCCTTTCGATAACGCCTTCCTGATCGGAGATTTTACGAATCCGCACGTCATCGCCTACTTTGATGGAAAATCCTTCTCCGTCCGGGGCACCGGCAATTTTACCCCGCACCGAGCAGGTATATCTCTTCCCCTCTTGATAAACAACATACTGACTTCTGGTAGAACGAATGACTTTACCGGTCAATTCCATAGGTCGCTACTAAATTCGTCCGATGAAAATTAACGGTGTTACATTTGAACCAATCTATAAGGTGTGTAATGATTTGCCTCACTTAAAAAATGATACCTTTTCTTTTGCCGGAAGGTGAAGGTCCGCGATGGAGATCACACGTTTCGGTCGGATGATATTTCACATTGAAAACTTCATCAAGTATTTTAGGGCAGAAATTGGTTGCCAATTTTCCACTCTCCTCACACACCTGCAACCGGATAACATCCGGCGGCTGCTTAAATGTCTCATCCGGTAATTTTAAAGTATCATAAACGCTTTTCATAAAGTCCGCCCACAAAGGCAGGGCTGCTATTGCACCGGATTCACCTCGTCCCAATGAGATTTGCGGATCATCCAGACCAACCCAGACGCAGGCAGTCAGATAAGGGGTAAAACCGACAAACCAGGCGTCGGTATAATCATTTGTGGTGCCGGTTTTTCCTCCCGCTGTTTTGGTAAAACCAAATTTCCAGCGCGCACTCCCACCGGTTCCCCCATTCATCACCGACTCCAATAAATCGGTCATGATGTAAGACGTTGCCTTACTTAAAATTTCACTTCGTTTCGTGGCAGTCTTATAAACCACATTTCCAAAGCGATCCTCGATGCGAGTAATTGTTTCCGGCTCTACTTTTACACCCTGGTTGGCAAATACCCCATAAGCCGTGGCTAATTCCAGGGGAATTACTTCCGACGTTCCAAGCGCGAGAGTAGGAAACGGTCGGAGCGGAGTGCTAATTCCCATTTTATGGGCATAATCCACTACAGCAGAAGGTGTTATCTCCAGAATAAGTCGGACAGCAACCAAGTTTATGGAATGTTGCAAACCCTCCCTTAAAGTGGTAAGACCTCCGAATTTTTTATCATAATTCTCTGGATCCCATCGAGTACCATCCGGGTTATTTACCACCACCGGCTGATTCAAGAATTTATCCACTGTAGTGTAACCGTTGTCAATTGCGGCGGTATAGAGAAATGGTTTAAAAGCGGAGCCTGGTTGCCGGCGAGCCTGTATGGCACGGTTAAATTTAGACTCGACAAAGTCGCGGCCACCCACCATAGCCATAACATGCCCATTTCGATGATCAAGGGCGATGAAGGCAATTTGAACTCTCGATTTTTCTTCAAAGACCGAATCGGACATCTCGATCTTTTTTCTCAATGGCTCTAATTTTTTAGAAACCCGCTCCTGTAATTCCGGTAAATGATGTGCAATAGAAGAATCCATGGCAGATTGTATCTTGGTATTCAGAGTGGTATAGACATTCAATCCATCCTCATAGATATTCAGACCAAGCGAGTCCCCAATCACATTGAGTTGCTGGCGTACATACTCAGTAAAATAGGGAGATACTTTACTCGCCTGCTGGAATTCATTGACCACAATCGGTAACTGACTTAAGCTGTCGTACAGTGCCTGGGTTAACTCCCCGGTTACCAGCATATTGTGCAGGACCAGATTTCTGCGGGCCAGCGACCGGTCCGGATGTAAAATGGGAGAGTAATAAGCCGGCAGGTTCAGCAGCGGTATCAGGGTGGCGCTTTCTTCAATGGTCAGGTCCGAAGCATCCTTATTAAAATATTTCTTTGCCGCCGCCTGGATACCGTAAACCCCATGACCGAAATAGGCTACATTGAGATACATCTCCAGAATTTCATCTTTGGAATATGTTCGCTCAATCTGGATAGCAGTTAGAATTTCCCGGAATTTCCGGCTGATTGTTTTCTGAAATCCAAAATATAAATTCCGGGCCAGCTGCATGGTGATGGTACTGAATCCCTGCCGAAAACTCAAAGACATCAGGTCTACTGCAATCACCCGGGGAATCCTTCGGACATTAATTCCCCAGTGATCATAAAAACGCCGATCCTCGGTTGAAAGCAGCGCATCGATGGTAGATTGGGGGATTTTTTCAATCGGTATGTAAACCCGGTTAAACTTGAACAGCTCGTGGATAACCTCCCCATCTTCAGAATAGATTCTGGTGACCAGGGCCGGATCGATATTTTCCAGTTTGGTCAATGATGGTAATCCGCTGATCAAATAAATGAAATAGCCAATAAATAATACAGCGATGGCAATAATTGCCCAGTATGATTTCCGGGTTTTAACTTTTTCGATAAAGCTGATGTTGTTTGATTCCACTTTTCCTCAACTCACAGTTAGATCATTAAACATTTTTATTTGGGGAAGCAATAAAATTTTCAAAACGGAACTTGTTCTATCCATATAGATTCAATATATCAGTCGAAATTAGAGATTACATAAAAATAATGCAAGTCGTTTTTCTTACACACTGTAAACGTATTTTTTCCGTTTGGAAAAAAAGTAAACGACCGATTATATTCACACGCATTTAAAAGTCCATTAGAAAGACATGAAAAAATACACTTACATTATCCTTTTTGTTCCTTTGTTTATCATATTGAGTTGTAGTGCTTCCCGTCAAACAGTGAAGTCGGAAAACCTGATCCCTCAAACGGATAACGATAAAAGAGCTTACGAACATTACTTTAATGGGGCCCTTCTCGATTTTGAGGACGATTACGAGCGGGCACTCATTGAATATTATCAGGCTTTACTTTATGACTCCACTTCTTCCCAGATTTATAAAGCAATTGCCCGCAATCTGATGCGACTTCAAAAATATGAAAGTGCAGCCCAATATCTGGAAAAATCCCTCAAGTATAATCCCCGCGATGAAGAAACACTGACCTATCTTGGTGAAACTTACTATAACCTTAAGGATTATGACAAATCGATTTTCTATTATGAGAAATTATTAAGTATAGATCCCTACAATTCTTCCCTGCAGAATAATTTAATCTACCTCTACACCCAGCTCAATTTAGGCGACCGATTGTTAAATTTTTATAAAAAAATGATGGCAGCCTATCCCGGGGATAATGAATATGCGCTGCAGTATGCTTTAACCTGTTTAAAACAAAAAAACCTGGATGAAGCCGAAACCACTTTACAAAAGCTTGTTGCCAGCGATTCGACCAATATAGAGGCTCTGGTCATTTTAGGAAATCTGTATGAAGCCAAGAAGGATACAGTAAATGCAGCAAACACCTACCAAAAAATCCTAAACGTCGATCCCTTTCAGGAAGATGCACTGATGCGGATCTACCGGATTTACCGGGTACAGCAGGACTGGCAAAAAATCGAAAATGTGTACAAAAATATTCTGGATCGGGATACCACAAATTATCAAGCCAGACTCATTTTAGGTGAAACATATTTTATCCAGGAAAAAAGGGACGAAGCGAAGAATGTTTTGCTGCCCGTCCTCAAGAGTACTGAATATCGCCCTGCAGCCTATGAATTACTGGGAAGGATTTACTTTGAACAGGAGAATTATTCCCAGGCAAAAGAATATTTCACAAAGCTGACTGAAGAAAATCCCAGAAACCGCTACGGCTGGATTTTTTTGGTGGTGATTTATAACCGGGAAAATGACGATCTAAAAAGTTTACAGCTCTTGCAGCAGAGCCTGACCATTCTTCCCGAGGACGTGGATCTACTGGGAATGTACGGTTCTAAGTTGAGTGAACTGGGTCGCGATCAGGAAGCCTTAAAACCCCTGGAGCGCGCCCTGAGGCTTGATCCGGAAAACATTTCCACCATATCTTCCATCGCTGCGGTTTACGATAAAATCAAGATGTGGCAGGAATCAGATTCGCTTTATGAACAGGCACTTTATAAATTTCCGGATAACGCTCTGCTGCTGAATAACTACAGCTATTCCCTGATCCAAAGAAATATTCGTATCGATGAAGCGCTGGAAATGGTCTCCAGGGCTTTGGAAATCGATCCGGATAATGGCGCATATCTGGACACCAAGGGATGGATTTTATATAAAATGGGCCAATATGAAGATGCATTGCATTATATCCAGAAAGCAGTGGAACAAAGAGAAGACAGTTCCGAAGTCCTGGAACACCTGGGCGATATTTATCTGAAATTAAACAATATTCCGGAAGCCAAAAAATATTGGGAAAAAGCTCTGGATAAGGATCCTCTAAATACAGAACTACAGAAAAAAATCCAGAACTTATGAGAAAACTCGTTACCGGAGTCATCCCCCTTATTGCAGTTTTCTACCTGAGTTGTACCCCGCCGACCCTGATCAAACCAGGTAAATTGGAATACCCGGAGCTTATTGCCTGGCCGTTGGCGTATCAGGCCAATTTCGAAAAACTTATGTCGCTTCAGGGACAGGCGAGAATTTCAGTTGAATCTCCCGAGGGAGCAATGAGCTTTGACATCAACGTTATTTATGTTGCTCCCGACACCCTGTTTATGTCCGCCGAGGGACCATTCGGGATCGATCTGGGAAAAATCTTCCTGGGCAAAAACAGATTCATCATTTATAACCAATTTAACAACCAGTTTTTTGCAGGGGAACTGGACGAGGATTACTACAACACTTTTCTTCAAACAGATCTCTCCTTGAAACAGATTAAGCATGCGTTTCTGGGTTACGTTCCTTTGCCCGATAATTTGAAACTGGTGGATCAGCAACATGGGATCTTTGCCGCCATGGTCGGGGATCAAAAATGGCGAATAACGGTAGATAGAAAATCAGGAACTCTGCAAAGTCTGGAAATCTCACAAAACAACCGGATAATCTTAAAAGAAGAGCTCCAGGAATACCGGTCGATTGATGGAATAATTTTTCCCAAATTTATCCGGCTTACCGTGCCAGACAAAAAGGAAATGGTTGCAATTTTCTACAAAAATTTTAAAATTAATGAAACGGTAAATAAAGATTTGTATCATATAGAAATTGGACCAAAAACCAAACAGCTGATCATAAACAGGTAAGTTCATGTTAGACCTTTCCATCGTTATCCCGGCCTACAATGAAGCTGAATCCCTTCCGGAGCTCGTCGCCCGAATTGAGAACAATATTAATCCGCTGGGCATCACCTATGATATTATCTTCGTGGACGATGGCAGTAATGACGGAACGTTGGATGTGCTCCGGTCGCTCAAGGCGGATCACCCAGGTATCAAGGTCATCAGTTTCCGGAAAAACTATGGCAAAAGCGCCGCATTATCCGAGGCATTTAAAATTGCTACCGGTAAGTACGTTGTGACCATGGATGCTGATCTGCAGGACGATCCGGCTGAGATCCCACAGTTTCTGGAAATGATGAATAGTGCCAAGCTGGATCTGATTTCTGGTTGGAAGAAAAAGCGGCACGATCCGATTTCGAAAACCGTGCCGTCCAGATTTTTCAATTTCGTGACATCTCGAATAACCGGCATCAGAATACACGATTTCAACTGCGGATTGAAAATTTACCGGAACGAGGTAATTAAAGATTTGAGCGTGTATGGCGAGCTGCATCGCTTTCTGCCGGTGCTGGCCCACTGGAATGGTTTCCGGGTGGGAGAAAAAGTCGTTCAACATCATCCCAGAAAATTTGGAAAAACCAAATTTGGTATGTCCCGTTTCTTCAACGGTTTTTTCGATCTCCTGACGGTTCTGTTTATTACCCGGTACCAGACCACCCCACTGCATATTTTTGGGATGCTGGGGTTATTGGGAGTGCTGCTCGGATTATTCATCGAAATTTACTTGAGTGTTTTATGGTTCATGGGTCATGGCATCCGGAACCGTCCGCTTTTTTTCCTGGGTATCCTAACCATTATTGTGGGATTTCAATTTATCATGTTTGGATTACTGGGGGAAATGATCTCAGCAAAATTCGCCGAGCACGTTGAGTATTCAGTCAAAGAAAAAATAGAATAGACCATATTTCGTTCCGGCTCGTACTTCGCTCAACTTCAAAAACAATGACAAACCAGCACCTAAAATACAGCATTATCGTCCCCTCCTTTAACCGCCAGGATGAAATCGAAGAACTCTTAATCTCCTTTCAAAACCTGAAATTTGATCCGGATCGGGCAGAGCTTATCATTGCCGATGATGGATCCACCGATCAGACCAGAGAAGTTGTCCGGGATTTCCAGGAGAGGGTACCATTCCAACTGCATTTTTACCATCAAAATAATCAGGGGCCCGGTGCAGCCAGAAACATGGGAATGGAAAAAGCCCGGGGCGACTTTTTTATCTTTATCGATAGTGACTGTACGGTACATCCGGATTGGCTAAAAAATATCGACCGAAGTTTAGCCAGCGAGCAGGCAGAGGCATTTGGCGGCCGGGACAGTTACCGGGACGATTTCCCGCCACTGTTAAAAGCAATCAATTATTCAATGACTTCGTTTATCACAACCGGAGGACTACGCGGCAGAAAGGGTAAAAGGCTGGCTAAATTTTACCCCAGAAGTTTCAATATGGGATTGTCTCGCAATTTATATCAGAAGATTGGTGGTTTTGGCTCGTTGCGGCACGGCCAGGATATTGAATACAGTAACCGGATTATCAAAAGCGGGGCCAAGGTAATTTATATCGATGATGCGGTAGTCTATCATAAAAGAAGAACCAGCATCAGGAAATTCTTTCGTCAGGTATTTAACTGGGGAGTGGCCAGGATCAATCTGTTTAAAATTGATGCAACAATGCTGGAGCCACTGCATGCCGCTCCGGCACTGGCAACTTTGTTTTTAATCCTCTTGATTATTGCCAGCCTGATATCCTGGCAAATTTGGTCGGTCACCCGCTGGCTATTCCTCGCCGGGATTGCTGTATTAGCGCTATCGGCGGCGCATGCTTCCATTCAATATAAAAACTGGAAATTGCTTTTTCTGGTACCCGTCATTATGCCCATTCAGATTATTGGTTATGGTTTGGGCTTCCTGGCTGCATATTTTTACCGGGTGATTCTGGGAAGATCTGAATTCACCGGATTCCGGAAAAAATATTATCAATAGACCTCAATCGGATATTTAGAAATATTTTCATTACAATTCTCCGAACATTTTTTTATATTCCTCAACAGACGAC
>CAZTXJ010000003.1:0-39463 GCA_964617285.1 uncultured Calditrichaceae bacterium
TTGAGTTCAAATCCCGCTGTTTAATCTCATACAAATCGGCTTTGGTTTCAAAATGTGTCCCGTCTTCCCGGTATCTCCTGCTTCCTTGCTTATATAATTTTGCTTTTTTGAAAAAATCAGCTTTGGATATCCAGCCGCAAATGGTCATTATCCTTCTACTTTTATTAAATGAGCAAAACAGGTAATAATCCACCTCAAAGTTCTTCTGCCAGCCGATAAAATTGTGAACGTAAAAATTTTTCATGGCCACAGTTCGCCCCATGGTCTTCACATCAACTTTTTTGCCATCGATCAAAAAATCATAACCACCATCGAAACCGGTACTGCCATCCGGTCTATTCAACTTCAGCAGATCGGCAATCACCACCTGTCCCAGAATGCCAATAAACTGCTCGGTTTTATTGCCATCGGCAATACCCCGGTTGCCGAAGTTATGCTTTTTCACCAGATGATAGGCGTATTTTATCTGCTCGGTACTGACCTTAATATCCAGCATGATATTCTAACGGAATATTTTTTTGGAATATAAGGAAATTCAGCGAAAATCACAAATATCTGATGGAAGAGGAGAACTGTCCGGTTGAGCAGACAATTCCTACATCTGATCAGAAAAAATCAATTTATTATATATTGATTTTTCAAAATGAATGTTAGTATTTTTGTTCCTGTTCAAATTCAACCAGATCGGATGCACAAATGGATAAAAAGGGGATACTCATCGGAATAACCGGTGCCAGTGGTTCGGGAAAGACTTTGGTAGCGCATACCCTGTACAAACAACTGGGAACGGAAAAGGTGGTGAACCTGCAGGAAGATTCCTATTACAAGGACCTGGCGCATCTTCCCTTCGAAGAGCGGGTTAAATTCAATTTCGACCACCCCGATGCATTCGATCATGAGCTTTTGCGAAAGCACATATCGTTACTGCTGAAAGGCAAAACCATTGAACATCCGGTGTACGATTTCACCACCCATACCCGGAAAAAGGAAACCCGCAAGGTTGGCCCGCATGAAATTGTGATCCTGGAGGGAATTTTAATCCTGGCCATCCCCGAACTGCGGGAATTAATGGATATTAAAATCTACATCGATACACCGGCTGACATTTGTTTTATCCGGAGGTTGCAAAGGGATATTGAAGAAAGGGGCCGATCGGTAGAATCAGTCATAAAACAGTACCAGGAGACAGTCCGGCCCATGTATATGCAGTTTGTCGAACCGTCGAAACGCTATGCCGATATTATTATTCCCCATGGCGGGAAAAATGTAATTGCCATAGATATCATTCGCTCAAAAATTGAAAAGCTGTTATCCTGATATAATAAACTTTCAAAGGTTAGACTCCATTTTTAGGAGAAAAAATGATTCCCATTGTTCACCGAAATACCGGCTGGATAGAAGTAATTTGCGGCAGTATGTTCAGCGGGAAGAGTGAAGAGTTAATTCGTCGTCTGCGCCGGGCGATGATCGCCAGACAAAAAGTCGCCATTTTTAAACCCAAGATCGATAACCGTTTCAGCGAGGATCATATTGTATCCCACAGCGAATTAAAGATTCCCTCCACCAACGTGGAAAGCCCCTGGGATATTCTGGAAGAATCCCTGGAAGCCCAGGTAGTCGGTATCGACGAGGCCCAGTTCTTTGATAAAGACCTGGTTCTGGTCTGTCAAAAATTAGCCAATATGGGAAAGCGGGTTATTGTGGCTGGATTGGACCAGGATTACCGGGGAGAACCATTTGAACCGATCCCGCAGTTGCTGGCCATCGCAGAATATATCGATAAGACCCATGCTATATGCGTGGTGTGCGGGAATCCAGCAAACCATACGCAACGGACCACCAAAGATAAAGAAAGAGTTGTGGTGGGTGCAGCGGATGTGTATGAAGCCCGATGCCGGAATTGTTTCGAACCGCCGGAAGAGGCCCGGAAAAATGTGAAAAGACCCCGTCGACCGGAAAAAGAGGAGAAAGGGGATAGCAAATGATTGCCGATATTCTTTTTGCGGTAATGGGACTTCTTGTTCTGGTTGGAATTGCTTACCTGTTTTCAAATAATAAAAGAAAAATTGACTGGCGCCTGGTAGGCATCGGAATTTCCTTGCAATTACTTTTTGCCATTTTTGTATTAATAATCCCGGGTGGGGAATTTGTTTTTGATGCTTTGAGTAAATTTTTTGTAACAGTGATAAATTTTACTTTTGATGGAGCGGCATTCGTCTTTGGCATATTATCCTCCCAGGCCCAGATGGAAAAAATTATGCCGGTCGATCTGCAAAATCAGGGCTTCGGATTTATCTTTGCATTTCAGGTATTACCCACAATTATTTTTTTCTCTTCGTTGATGTCTGTCCTGTATCATTTGGGGATTATGCAAAAAATTGTCAAGGGAATGGCCTGGGTGATGGCCAAAGCGATGCGGGTGAGCGGGGCGGAATCCCTTTCCGTTGCGGCAAATGTATTTATCGGGCAAACCGAGGCGCCACTGGTGGTCCGGCCCTACGTCGCCACAATGACCCACTCGGAATTGCTTACTCTTATGGTCGGTGGTATGGCTACCATTGCCGGGGGCGTGCTGGCCGCTTATGTGAATATACTGGGTGGCAGCGATCCGGTAATGCAGGTATTCTACGCCAAACATCTGCTTTCAGCCAGCATCATGGCGGCTCCGGCAACCATGGTGATTGCCAAAATACTAATTCCGGAAATTGAACATTCCGAAACCAAAGGCTCGGTGGAGCTGAAGGTGGAAAAAACTTCGGCTAATGTAATTGATGCCGCCGCCACCGGTGCTGCAGACGGATTGAAACTGGCCCTGAATGTGGCAGCAATGCTGCTGGCCTTTATTGCCCTCATCGCCATGTTTAATTATATTCTGGAAGGTATTGGCGGAATGACCGGATTGAATGCCCTGGCTGGAAAACCGATAAATTTGAATTTTATCCTGGGGTATATGCTTTCGCCTATTTCCTGGATTATTGGTGTTCCCTGGCAGGATGCAGTAAAAGTGGGTTCTCTGATCGGAGAGAAAATTGTGATCAACGAGTTTATCGCCTATCTGGATCTGGGCAAGATGGTGCACATGGGCGAACTTTCGGAGAAAGCCAGAATCATTTCAACCTATGCGCTGTGTGGTTTTGCCAATTTTTCGTCAATCGCCATTCAAATTGGTGGAATTGGGGGCATTGCCCCAAACCGGCGGAAGGATCTGGCTCGTTATGGTTTGCGGGCAGTCCTGGGTGGTTCGCTGGCAACATTTATGACCGCTACCATCGCCGGCTTCCTGGTATCTTTATGATGCTAGAATTGAATTAGAAAATTTCAGAGGAGATTTATATATGAAAAGTTGGATGAAAATTACGTTATTAGTTCTGGCTATCCTTATTTCTGTAGGAGTCTTTTATTATTTGTTGCTTTCCAGCTTTATGGAAAGCGCACCGCCAATTTCCCGGGATAGTTACCTGGAACTGAATATTTATGGGGAAATTCCCGAGCGCAGTTACAGCGATCCTTTCTCCAGAATATTCACCAGCGAACCGCCTTCCATGGAAGGTTTGTTAGATTGTATCAATAAAGCTGCTATCGATCCCAAAATTAAGGGGATTGTTTTGCGACCGTTGGGCAGCAGCATCGGTTGGGGAAAAATAGAAGAAATAAGGGATGCCCTGTTTCAATTTCAGGAAACCGGCAAGCCGGTCTATGTTTACCTGGAAATGGCCGGTAACCGGGATTATTATCTTTCTCTAACAGGAGATATGATATTCGGCTCGCCCACTGGAATGCTTATGATCAATGGACTTTTAGGGGGTAGTTATTTTATCAAAGGGACATTCGATAAAATTGGTGTTGAGGCGGATTTTATTGCCCATGGCAAATATAAAAACGCCCCGGATATTTTTACCCGCTCGGATATGAGTCCGGCCCAGCGGGAAGTCATCAATTCTATACTGGATGACTATTTTGGCCGGTATGTTAAATCCATCGGTGAAGAACGGGATCTGGATCAGGAAACGGTAAGGAAACTGATAAATCGGGGCATGTATACCATATCCGATGCGGTGGAAAAGGGACTGGCTGATACTGTGATGTATTTTAATGAATTCAAAGATTACCTGAAGAAAATGAATGGCCGTTCTCCCAGATTTGTTTCCTATGGCCGTTACAAAAAAATTCCATTGAGTAAATTAGGAGTTAAAGCTCGCCAGACCATCGCCATCATTTATTGTTCAGGTACGATTGTTTCCGGAGTAGGGGATGATATGTCAGATGATGGGATGATTATTTCGGATGGAATGGCCAATACGATTCGTGAAGTAGCCAACGATAATAATATAAAGGGTATCGTTTTGCGGGTGGACAGTCCCGGCGGTTCCGGGATTGCCTCGGATATTATCTGGCAGGAAGTTTTCGAAGCAAGAAAAAAGAAGCCGGTTATCGTATCGGTTTCCGATATGGCCGCTTCCGGTGGGTATTACATCTCGGTTTCCGCAGACAGCATCGTTTGTGAACCGAGTAGTATTATTGGAAGCATTGGGGTATTTGCCGGCAAATTTTCCTTGAAAGATCTGTATAAGAAATTAGGTATCAATAAAGTTGAAATCCCCAGAGGCGAAAATTCTGACATTTTTTCGGAATATGATAAGTTTAGTGATGAGCAGAGAACACTGATCAAACAAGGGATAGACGAATTTTATCGGATTTTTGTTGATAAGGTGGCGGAAGGCAGGGTAATGACCGACGAAGAAGTCGATGCGATTGGTCAGGGCCGGGTCTGGACCGGAGATCAGGCAGTGAAAAATGGTTTGGTGGATAAGATTGGTGGTATAAAAACAGCTATTAATATGGTAAAAAAAATGTGTGGTATCCCTGAAGGGCAGGCAGTTTATGTTCGAAGGTTGCCACGTCAAAAATCGTTACTGGACCGACTGTTGTCCGATGGTTTGAGCGTAAAAAATTCATCACTGCTTAATTTTTTACCATCTAATCAGAGATCTTATTTTCAGGGTTATCTATATTTTAAAAATTATGAACCATTAGCCATATTACCTTTTTATTTATACATCAATTGATGTTGTGATATTATCTAGATAGCTGTGCTCATTTATTCTTATAGCAATCATGATTCAGGATAAAATAATCTTCGAAAAAGGGAAAGTTTGGACGGCCTCAAACCTTTTGAGTGTTTCAAGGCTAATTATTGGTCTGTTCCTATATCTTTTAATACTGTATCAGCATTCGATTTGGGCTATCCTTTTAAGTATTATTGCGATCTTTACCGATTATGCCGATGGTTACCTGGCCCGGAAGAGGAATGAAATCAGCGAGTTGGGAAAGATACTGGATCCGGTGGCGGATAAAGTAACAGTTGGGTTAAGCAGTATTGCCCTGTATCAGGCTTATGGATTACCATTATGGGTGGTCATTTTTATTATCGGCAGGGATTTGCTTATTTTGTCTGGCTCGCTAATTCTGATTGGAAAAATGAACCATGTAACCCCTTCAGAGCTGCCGGGTAAAATTGCGGTAACCGTCATCTCTTTATTATTACTCTCATACTTGTTTGATTTTAATCCGGTGAAGACGCCCCTGCTGGTACTTACCATCCTGATTATTATTATCTCGTTTATTTATTATGTGGTTAAATTTATAACTGTTTTTAGACAAAATCGTCTGGACAAAAATGAATCAAAATAGCATTGAAAAAAAATTGCAGGAAAGTCTCGACTTTATTAAGCAGCATTCCCAACTGACCCCTGCTGTGGCAATTATACTGGGATCAGGTTTGGGAGATTTTGCCGATAAACTGGAGAATAAAACGAAAATTCCGACCAATAAGATTCCGCATTATCCTCATTCCACTGTGGCAGGGCATAAAGGATTTCTGGTTTTCGGACACCTGTCAAATATACCGGTGATGGCGATACAGGGAAGAACTCATTTTTATGAGGGCTATGACATTCGGGATGTCGCTTATGTGGTAAGAATAATGGCCCGGTTGGGTGTGAAGGTGCTTGTGGTAACAAATGCTGCCGGCGGGGTTAACCGTAAGTTTAGACCCGGCGATTTGATGATAATCCGGGATCATATAAATTTTATGTTTAGAAATCCGTTAAGCGGTGGAGTAGTAGAAGGTGAAACGCGCTGGCCGGATATGAGCGATGCCTACGATGCGGAATTATCAAAAATCATTGAGGAAACCGGGCTGGACCTTAAAATACCACTTTGGCAGGGGGTACTTTTCGTTTCCACCGGTCCCACCTATGAAACGGCTGCGGAAGTTCGTATGGCCAGATACTTTGGGGCAGATGCCGTGAGTATGTCCACTGTGCCGGAAGTTTTGGTCGCCCGAACTAATAAGATAAAGGTGGCAGGTATATCCTGCATTACGAACTATGCAACGGGCATCGGCAGTGAGGCTCTCTCCCACGATGAAGTGACCGAAATTGCCAATCTGGTGAAGGATAAATTTCAAAAGCTGATCAAAGAAGTGATTATCAGAGTTGGGAAGCAAATAACCGGTAGTACTGATAAATAAATATCTTTTATCAATTAAAAATCAGTTTATTTCAACAAAGCTGCAAGAATAATTCCCAAAATTAACCAGAGGGGAATCGAAAAGAGCAGGGCCCAGGCAAATCCCTGAACGGTTTTTAATCTTTCCTTCAGAGAATGCTTCTCAAAGGCTCTCTCAATTCTCAGCTTCACATCTTCCATGTGGAAGGGTTTGGTGATGTAATCGTAAGCCCCCTTTTTAATGGCTTCCACCGCGGTTTCGATGGATGGGTAACCGGTAATCATTAAAAAGATGATTTCCTTATCGATGTCCCGGATCCTTTTCAGTAATTCCAGACCATCGATATTGGGCATAAGCAGGTCGGATATGATGAGGTCAAACTCTCCCTTTTTATATTTTGTTAACGCATCCTGCCCATCTTCAGCGGAGACGACATCATAATTCATACTTTCCAGGTAATTAGATAATACTTCCCGAATATTTTCTTCATCATCAACCACCAGAACCCGGCCAAGTTTTTTCATTGCTTCTCCTATGGCAATTTTTGGACAAAAATATAAATTTTTTTAATTTCGAGTCAAGAAAAATCTTTTATATAATTCTTACTATTATGAAATTTTATCATCGGAATTTTATCCGAAAAAAATTAGGATAAAAATTTGTTTTAAAAATCTAATGAATAATGATAAAATATATTAATCAATTATCTACCTGATAACCAATAATAAAATTTTTAACCTAATTATTGCATAGTTTTTATATCTCTGAAAAAAGAATTAACAGATAAATTATAAATATCTGTATTCTGAGATGTTTGAATAATTCCTGATATAATCTTAAAATACTTCAAATTTTGTTCTACTTTAAAATGAGCGAAAAAATCATCATATTTTACAAGATAAAAGAAAGTAAACGAGGACATGAAAAATTCTCTTTTTCGTTCAATTATCAGATTGGCATCGCTTGGCAAAAGACTTTTTCCTCTAATTGCCAAAAATGCGTTGATTTAAAACCTAATTTAGTCTAATTTTTAAGATAAATAAACTAAAGGGAAACATATGAAAATTTTAGGTAATCTGATTAAGATACTGGTCGTTGTTTTATTGCTGTATGTCCTTATTCAAAATGCGGATCAAAGAATCGATCTAAGTTTATTCACCTTATATTACCCACAAATTCATCTCTCAATAGTGCTGTTGATTACTTTGGGAATCGGTGCGGTCCTGGGCGCGGTTTTAATAAGTTTTTCCATGTTACAGCTAAGGGGTGAGGTACGTAATTTGAATAAAAAGAATAAACAATTGACCAAGGAACTTGAAAACTTAAGAAATATTTCGGTAGAGGAAATTCCCGATGAAGTTGTAGATGATTCCAAAAATATTTCGGGTTAGAGAGGAGATTTAAGGGATGCCGACGAACGATATCATCAATGAAATATTGATTCTGACTCTGGTTATCGTAGCTATCTTAATAATTTATTATATAACCAAATTTTATAAGAAACCTGCCAAAGGTAAAAATACTTACCTGGAGGCTTTAGAGCATTTAGCTGACGGTGACTATAAATGGGCGATTCAAAAATTTAAGGAAGTGGTCAGGGAAGATACCGATAATATTCAGGCTTACTTGCGTTTGGGAGATCTTCTCCGAAAGAAGGGTCTGGCAAGTAATGCCTTAAAAATTCATAAGGATTTAATGCTCAGATCAAATTTATCTTCCGACCTAAAACAAAAGATAGAATACAGTCTTTTATTGGATTATGAATCATTGAATGATGTTAAGATGGTGATTAAAATCGGAAATAATATTTTAAATAACTCTCAAAACTATTTTGAAGAGGTGCCACTTAAACTTGTTAAATATCTTGAAAAAGACGAGGAATGGGAAGAAGCTTTTAATATCATCAAAAAATATTGTAAAACTCTTACAAATGACTTAAAGAGAAAATTGGCCCTCTACCGGGTTTTTGAAGGGTTAAATTTAATTGAAAAAAATGAAGACAGAGATGCCCGGATAAAGTTTAGAGAATCCATGAAGCTGGATGAGACTTGTGCCAGCGGATATTTTTATCTGGGGAAATCTTATTACAGCGAAAATAGATTAGAGGATGCTATCCAGGCCTGGAAAAATCTATGTGAGAAGATTCCTGAAAAAGCATATATTGCCTTTGAGTCTCTGGAAAAAGCCTGGTTTGACCTGGGGAAATTTACTGAAGCAGAAAAATTGTATAAGGATCTGTGGAATAAGTATCCGGAAAATGTAGATGCAGCGCTTGCCCTCGCCGAGATTTTTGATAAAAAAGGAGAACAGGATACTGCGGTAGAGATTTTGAACCGATTGGAAGAAAAAGTACCAAATAATCCTCGGATCAATGGGTACCGCATCCAATATCTGTACAATAAGAATCAGTATAAAGTGGCCAGTTCCTATGCTGTGGATTTTTTCAGGAACCAATCGATAATTTCTGATAAAAAATTTGTTTGCAATAAGTGTAGTCATCAAAGTAATGAACCAACATGGATATGTCCGGAATGCAAAAGCATCGATTCTTACAATATTTAGCATTTTTACTGCTGCTACCAACTTTTCTCCTTGCCCAGCCGAAGGTCTGGTATGATGCCTATCTGGAAAATGATGTTGCCCGTTTACAAGCTGATCTAAACACCAATAAAATAACCAATCCGGATTGGAAGCAGTTCATTCAGGCGATTTTTATGGAGGATGTGGAGGAAGCATTTACTCGGTTTATCTCGGTCTACCAGAGCACTCCGAATCAATTATTAAAAAAGGTAATATTGGATCGGATTTCTCAATATTATTATGCCAAAGGTCTTTATGAGACGGCAAACCGGATATTAACTGATGAGGAGTTTCGCAATCAAATTTTCTCGGTAAGGGAAGAGCAAATCTATTTTGGTGTTCAGCTGGGGGCATTCTCCTCCATGGACAATGCAGAAAAAGCCCGAAAAAAATATTCAGGTAGTGTTGCTAACATTTCGATAATTACTAAAGATTCATTCGGCAAAAAATTATATGCGGTCATTGCCGGCAAATTTAAAAACAGAGAAGATGCAGAAAAACTGGAAAACGAAATACAAGCAAAGTTTGGCAAAAAGGGAATGATTACTCAATATTGAAAGGGTAACGAATATGAATATTGAAATTTTTAAAAATATCCCGCTGTTTTCTGAACTCAGTGACAAAGATCTGGAGAAAATTATTCAGGTTGCCAGTAAGCAAAAATACCATAAAGATAATCTGATTCTTTTAGAGGAGGAAGTCGGTTCGACCATGTTCATTATTTTAAATGGCCGGGTTAAGATTTCCCGAATCAGTGATGATGGTCGTGAAGTCATCCTATCTATATTAAGCGACGGTGATTTTTTTGGGGAAATGTCGCTCCTGGACGGGCATACCCGTTCGGCTAATGTCACGGCCATTGAGGAATCGGAATTGATGGTTATTCGCCGGGAGGAATTTTTACAAATGCTGCGAGATTTTCCCCAGATTGCCATCAACCTGTTAAAAGAGCTCGCCCAGAGAATTCGGAAAAGTGACGAACACATTAAATCTCTCTCATTGCAGGATGCCACAGGCCGTGTTGCCAGTACGCTATTACGGATTGCAGAAGACTCCGGTGTTTTTCGTAAAGGTCAGGTGGAAATTGCCGAATTACCCCTGCAACAGGACCTGGCAAACATGGCCGGAACCAGTCGGGAAACGATTTCGCGGGTTATTAAATCTTTATGTGAAGATGGTTTTCTTAAGAAAACCAGTGGAAAAATAATCATTCTGGATTATGAAAATTTCCGGATGCGTTTCTCCAAATAACCTTTTTTATATCTAGTCCAACCGGATGACAATTTTATTTATCGCAAATACCGAGAGCAATTTAAAACTGGTCAGGGAGTCATTTTCCCGGGGACAAATCTCTATTTCTATGCAAAGCTTTGGCAATTTAAATGGTTTCCACCAGCTCCTTGATAAACATGACGCAGTTGTATTTGATTTTTCCAGCGATTCCGAATATGATCTGCCGATAATTCAGGAAATTATCGGTGAACTGACCCTGCTTAATAAACCCTCTTTTGCATTGTTCCGTAAGAATGATCATGAGTTTCGCAATCGGTTAGTCAAAAGTGGGTTAAATGATTACTTAACCATTCCTTTTGATAAAGAAGATATCAGGATAAGGTTAAAAAATCTTCTTAATTTATTTCAGATAAAAAAAGAAAATCTAATTTCATCTCACTTTCATGAGGACGACTCTAAAGCTGTTAAAAAAATTGATAATATTGTTGCACTGCTGAAGAATCCCAAGTCCGATTTAAAAGTATCGCGAGTAATCAAACAAAGTCTTTTAGCCCTGCACGATGTTTATAATTTTAAGTCCCTGCTATATTTTGAAATGGTTAACGATGATGAAATTAAACTGGAAGAAAGTGTTCCGCCTTACCCTTCAACTGAAGAAATAATAATTCCCATTAGCAATCTTCCAATAGTCAAAGATGTAATAAATTCAGGAAAATTTATTTATCGGGAGATACGCTCTTCTCAGGAAGACAACTTTACATTTATCAAATCATTTCTGAATGTTGATTTTAAAGCAATTGGTGTGTATCCGGTTAAATCGCAATCCAAAACAAAACATTTTCTGGTTCTGCTCGATGATCAGGCATCCTTTTCAGATAATGCAGATCTTCATTTTCTTGAAGCCATCGTGGACATCATTGAATTAACTTACAATTTTCTAACCGAACAATCACAAAGAAGGGAAGAGACCGATCCGAATCTTCTATCCCCGGAATCCTCCAAATTTCTGGATTTGGTTATAAATCAATTAAATTTTGGAATAATGGTTGTTGATAATCAGTTACAGATAAAATATATCAATAAATCTGCAGCCAATTTGTTACGAATCGATGTGATATCCTCACAAAATAATAAACTGGACAAAATTATTGGGAAAAGTAATACCAGGAAAATACTGGAAAATCGCCGAAAAACTGAAGGCACTTACGAACGACCGGAAATTGAAGTCGCTGCGGCTAATGGCGAAAAGATTCTGATTGGATTTACCACGACTGAATTTAAAACAGGGGATTTGGAAAGTGAAAGTTTTATTCTCTCACTGAAGGATATTACGTATTCGAAGGAATTACAGGAAGAGATGAGCCGGATGGATCGTTTAGCTTCGCTTGGGGTAATGGCGAGTGGAATTGCCCATGAAATCAGGAATCCTCTGGCTGGTATTAAGGCTATCGCCCAGACTTTTGAGGAGGAATTGACCGAAAGTGATCCCAAAAATGAATATGTAAAACGGATCATTAAACAAGTTAATCGCCTGGACGACATGCTCAAAACTTTATTCTCTTATGCCAAGCCGCAAAAACCAAATCGTCAATTTTACCATATTGAAGAAATACTGCAGGAGGTACTTTCTCTCCTTAAACAAAAATTATATAAACACAATATTAAATTAAGTCAATCCTATGCTTCTAATTTACCAGCGCTCTATATTGATAATGGTCAAATTCAGCAGGTTTTATTTAACCTGATTTTGAACAGCCTGGAAGCAATTGACAAAGAAGGAGAGATCAATATCTCCATAGAGCCGGTATCCACAGATGCAGAGAAATTCAGCCGAAAACCATTTCATAAAAAAATTACCGAAAATCCTTATATTCAAATAAATATTACCGATTCCGGATGCGGCATCCCACAGGAGAATATGCAACAAATATTCAATCCGTTTTTCACTACCAAGAATTTTGGGACAGGTTTGGGGCTTTCTATTGTCTATCAAATTGTCCAGGAAAATAATGGCCTTATTTATTTTGAAAGTGAGGAAGACAAGGGTACCGCATGTTATCTTTTCCTCCCCACATTTCAGCAAGACAATCCAGAAATCAAGGGAAGTAAGTCTTGAACAGATTTTGTTACAGTTCAGAATTTATCAACCAGCCAATCATTTTTGCCTTAGAAAACAACCTTGTTCCGCACGAATTTCAACTGACTCAGGTAAATCAGGTAAAACTTTCCGAAATAATTGAGAAGGGCTTGTTTGATTTTGCTCTTATAACGCCCTTGCAATACGCCTTAGTGAAGACACAACTTTTAATTGTACGGGATATAATTATCTCCAGTGCCAACTATGGTAGGAATATTTTACTTTATTTTAAGGAAAGTCTGAAAAAAATTGAAAACATTTATCATAGAGAATCAAAGGAATCATCCTATTCACAATTTATGGCCGGTGTCATATTAAATGAGTATTTTGAAGTTAAACCAAATTGGTTACCAGTCTCGGATAATGAATTCAAAAATTTGCAGTTGCAAAAATATCCACTTCTTCTGTTGACAGATGACGATGCGATAAATGCTGGTCAGATGTATACCAATTTTATAGATTTATCTGAAGAATTGATATTGAAAACTGAATTGCCATTTATCCATCAATTACTGGTAGTCAGAAAGGATTTAGAGCGTAACCAGCTAATTGAAAAAGCCATTTCCAATTTGAAATTATCTCTGGAAATTGGACGCCGAAATTTGGTAAAAATTGCCAAATCTTTTGCGGCAAGAAATATGGCAAGCTGGGACTATTATCATGATTTATTTGAGAAAGCTATCCAATACCATCCTAATCAGGAGGTCTGGTTGTCGCTCACTAATGTATTAAACTACATTTTTTACTATGGCAAATCAAATTATGTGCGTGATTTGAAATTTTTCTGATCTGTTGCAATACTTAATTTTAAATGTGTAAAACCTTCACAGAATTTTGGAAATCAGATTTTGTTCTTTAAAATGTGACTATACAGTTTGCCATAAATTACCGCACTTTTAACCCCTGATCACAAACTGTTGGTATAGGTCAAAATGTTTCAGGTTATATGGAAATTAACATTTATCTTAAATTGCTTTTAAAAAATTTTTGACTTTAATGAATTCATATGTATATTCATCCACAATATTTTTTTATTTCTATATCCTTTTACCTTTCTGGCAAATTGTTTGCTTTAATAAATACTGAATAATAGAGGAATGTAGCATGTCAGGAAAAAGACTTCATCTTTATCTTTCAGTATTAGTTGTAATTGTGTTTACTCTTGCAGCAATGACTCCAGTGTGGGCATCGGGAACAAATTCCTTTACATTTTTACAAATGCAAATAGGGAGCAGGGCACAGGGTATGGGGAATGCCTTTACGGCAATACCTGCGCATATTGATGGTTTATATTATAATCCGGCCTCTTCTGCTTTTTCCCCAAGACCTGCAATGATGTTATATCATTCCAACTGGATAGAGGATATTTCTATAGAAAATATTTCCTTTCTTTATCCCCGGGTTAATAATTTTGCCTTCTCCGCTGGATTTAGTTACTTACACCTTCCCGAAATTGATGAATACGATATAAGTAACGGTAATCCGGTGAGAGGTGGAACATTTCAGATATATAATCTAATTTCCCATGTAGGTGCCAGTTTTCAGACCGGTGAAGTATTTTCGGCTGGTATCCAAATTAAATATCTTCAGGAGCGGATTGCCGATGTGGTAGCTTCCGGCGTTGCCTTTGACCTTGGTATTTTGTACAAACTACCGGTTGAATATTTAAGTTTTGGTATGGCGCTTCAAAATTTAGGACCCAAACTAAAATATGATGAATATAAGGAAAAATTACCTCTTACTTACCGATTTGGTGTGGCCTATCAGCTGCCGTATAACCCGCTGACTTTTGCCCTGGATGTGGTTAAGATAAGTGATGAGGACTGGAAATTTTATCCTGGGTTTGAATTTGAGGTATTGAATGGTTTGGCTTTAAGAGCAGGTTATCAATTTCAGAAAGATATTGGTGCCGGCTACAACGTGGGTGTTGGTTTTGCCTTTTTGGAAAACTACAGCTTGAATTATGTTTACTCACCTTATGGAATTCTGGGTAATACACATCGGGCGGAATTTGTATTTAATTTCGGAAGTCTATATCGCAAATCATCCGAACCACGGCCAAGTTCTTATCCGATGCAAACATCCTATTCGTCATATTCAAGTCATTTACCAATTCCAAAAGGTTTAACTGCGAAACAATTAGGAGATGAAGTTATACTTTCCTGGGATGCTTCTTATATTAGGGAAGCAAAATATAATATCTATGTCGAAATCCCGGGTCGTACCGGAATTGTGAAGATTAATAAAGAACCGCTTACCGATACAAATTTAACATTCAATCCAACAGTCAGCAGTTTAAAACTGAAATTCTATATTACTCTGGTAACCGGAAATTCTGAAAGTGAAAAATCAGAAGCACTGGAGTTTGTATTCAGAAAATAATCATCTGATGGAAGATTTGTTCATACAGTAAGGCCATTCCATTCCGGAGTGGCCTTTTTTAATTACCCGCATTTTTATGAATCCGATCATCGAAACGCTAACATTTAATTCTTTAAATACTTGAAATTAAAACATATTAAAGGAAGCCATATATCATGTCGAAAATAAATAATGATTTATAAGTCATCTATCGACCAAGTAAAGTGAGGAAAAAATGGAACTTAACGTCATCCAGCAGAATGGTCAGATCACCATCTCAATTATCGGAGCGGTTGATAATGAAAATGCAGAAGAATTAAAAGCACATTTCCAGGAGATTCTCGAGCAGGAATTTAAGGAGGCCATTTTTGACCTGAGTTTTGTTCCCTTTATAACCAGTTCAGGGATTGGAAAATTTCTGATTTTTTACAAGAATATTATTTCCAAAGGACGGAAAATGCGTATTAAGGGTATCAATGATAATTTAATGGATCTATTTAAGTCAATAAAATTAGATCAATTATTCCCGGTAGAGAAATAATATAACCACTTCCGTGCAATGAATTCAAAAGATAAGCCACAAAGTATTCTGGTGGTCGATGATGAAGAATTAATCGTCGATCTTCTGGGTGATTTTTTTAAGGGACTTGGCTATCAAGTCTCAGTGGCATTCAGTGCCGAAGAGGCTATCGAAAAACTGAATAATGGGAATATTTTCAATCTCGTATTATCCGATATCAACCTGCCCGGTAAATCGGGTCTCGACTTGCTCAAAATAATCCGGGAGACGAAAGATGATTTACCCGTAGTCCTGCTTACCGGACTAAAAACCATTGATAACGCCATATCTGCAGTCAAAAGCGGTGCTTCGGACTATATTACAAAACCATTCGAACTGTCCGCTGTCAAAAAGGTTGTGGAAAAAATTCTGAAAGTTCAAAATCGTTCAATTAAAAAAGAACAGGTATTTGAAAATATTGAACATTTAAAGATCAGCTTTAGATTTACAACAGTTGAGTTGGAACCCGGGATCTTAGCCAAGGAATTAACTAATTTTCTTTATAAGATGCGATTTGACGATCAGAATGAAATAAAACAGTACGAATTGGTTTTTACCGAAACACTGATAAATGCAATGGAGCACGGCAACCTGGAACTTTCTTCTATGACCAAAAGCAATGATGTTCTTAAAATTGCCGAATTTGAAAAACTAAGAGAGGAGCGTCTGAACGATCCGAATTACTCAAAGCGAAATATCACCGTATCACTTGAATGTAGTTCAGATCTGTTTAATTTTTCAGTTAAGGATGAAGGCCCGGGTTTTGAATGGCACAAATTTTTAAGTAATACTCATAAAATTCAGAATGTAAATGTCAATTCCTACGGAAGAGGATTTAATATTATTCAACACATTATTGATGAGGTACATTTTAACGAAAAGGGAAATCAAATTACCCTGATAAAAAACAGATCAAAGTAGACAGGTATAAAATAAAACCTATTATGTCAGGAAAAGCTGAAGACAAATTGAAGGGTTGGGAATATTTTGAAAAAGCGCATTTCCCGGCTTTATTTGCCGATCCTAATGGAATTGTGCAAATGTCCAATCAATCGGCGGACCTGTTCTTCAGTTCAAAAGATAAACTGATTGGTAAAAATATTTATGATATAATCAGCATTTATACCTCCAAGCCATTCACCAGAGAAAATATTATAAGCGAAAATGGGGGTCCTAAGGTTCTGAATCTTGCAGCTTTAGAAGAGGGAAATCTGGAGGATCAGCTTACAATTTATGTTTTTCCTAAAACTTTTCTGAAAGATAGAAAAGAAGGCAATATTTTTATTATTTCGGAACCATTCAGAAAAAGAAAGCAAGATGCGGAAGTACGTCATCTTCATTATCTCAAAACTATTAATAAGATCTCAAGTAAGAGTTATCGCTATAATGATGTAGAAATATTATCTCAATTTATTGTTTCGGAATTGTATAACGAAGAGTATAATTTTTTCCATGTAGGAATTTTCTTGAGAGAAAATAATTATCATGGGGATCATGTTTACTTAAGTGCTTTAGCGGGCGATTCCAAGAAATTGTTTTATGAGAATTCAATGAATGTTTACCGTCAGTCCATAAAAGAAGGGGTGATTGGTGAAACGATAAGGAAAGGGCGCCCACTAATTGTGGACAATACGGAAGAGGTGGTATTTTATCATAGTACACCTTTTTTTAAAGGCAAGTCCGAATTATGCGTGCCTATTTACCTGGTGGACCAGATTATTGGTGCTATAAACATAGAATCAAAAACGTTTGTCCACTTCGATGAGGTTGATTCCTCCTTTCTGCAGACCATCGCCGACCTTTATGCGGCAAATATTCATCGGATAATTACCAACAATGAGATAACCAAGAAAAACAGTGAGCTTGAAAAATATCTAAATGATCTGGAAAAAACCAAAAAGCGATTGGAAAAACAATCCGAAGAATTGCAGTTATCTTTGTCCAGTGTTAAAGAGGCACGTGCGGTAATTGAAAAGCAGAATTTACAGATGCAGAATAAATTACAGATGGGAGCGGAGCTGCAAAAATCGCTGCTTCCCAAGATATTTCCGGAAGATTTAGAAGTGAAATTCAGCTCAAAATACTTACCGACTTCTCAACTGGGTGGAGACTTTTTTGATGTGGTCACGGTGGATGAGAACCACATAGGTATTATCATCGCCGATGTTTCGGGACATGGCGTTTCTGCTGCAATGATTGCAGCAATGTTTAAGGCCCTGTTTACAAATTATAAACAACGGTCATTAAATCCGGCAGAAATATTAAACAACCTTAATACAGAATTTTCTCATATGCTAAATACCGGGGATTTTATTTCGGCATTCTACATGATTATCAATACCCAAGATTATTCTTTTGAATATGCCAATGCTGGACACCCGTTTCCACTATTGTTCCAGAAAAAATCTTCAACTGTGGTTGCCCTGGATGCACCCGGATTTTTTATCGGAGTGTTTAAAAAATCAAATTATGTATCTAAAAAATCCTCACTTCTTCCCGGAGATAAAATTTTGTTTTTTACCGATGGAGTTATTGAGATAAGAAATAGTGAACTTAAACAGTTTGGTCTTAACCGGCTTAAGAAACATTTGAATGAAGTTTCAATGGATGAAAGTAGTGGACGGGAGATCATCGATTCCATCTATCGGGAAATTTTAAGATTCAATGAGGAAGGTATATTTGATGATGACTTGACTTTGCTTCTGATAGAAAAAACCGAAAGATCCACCCGTCATTAGTATCACTTTAAAGTTTATCTTTCTTTAGCAATATAGTTGTGTACCTGTAATTTTCCCTTGATTTAATCTTCGAATAAGATTTACTTTGATATGGTCATGGATATGGAGAAATAATGCCGGAAAATAGAGTGTTGATTGTTGATGATGACCATTCCTCTCGACTATTTATCCAGAAGATCGTAGAGCGGGAAGGATATCAATCCAATCTTTTTGCCAGCGGTGAAGATGCTCTTAAGGAGCTTAAGCAAAAGCCTTATGATCTGATCATTACTGATCTGATCATGGAACAGATGGATGGGATTGAGGTGCTTAAAGGAGCGAAAAGAATCGATCCTCATATTGCGGTTATAATTTTAACAGGACATGCCTCTATCCAAACCGCTATCGAGGCCTTACGTCTGGGGGCTTCGGATTATCTGGCAAAACCAATCAATATAGATGAGTTGCGAATCCGGGTAAAAAAGGCTCTGGAAAGGCAGGATTTAGAAAAACGTCTGACAGAGGTAGAACGGCGCATCACCTTCAATGCTACGGTTACAACTGCAAACCACGAGATTAATCAACCCCTTACGGTTATTTTGTCTGGCATTGATATGCTACGCATGGAATTAAAAAATAAGGGGATTGAAGATCCGAAAATAATGGGCTATTTCAGTTTAATTCAGAAATCAGGTCAACGGATAGCTTCAATATTAAGGAGGTTGAGAGAAATCTCCTCACCAGTTATCCGGACGATTCCTCATGGCATGCAGATGGTGCAGTTAAAAATTGATGAGAGTAAAGAAAAGCGAGGCAAAAATTTTATCCTGGTCATTGAGGATGAAGACCATTTAAGGCAAATTATCAAAGATATATTGGAGAATGAAGGTTTTAAGGTCATTTTGTCCGGTACTGCGAAAGAGGGAATTGAGATTTTCAGGAACCGTAAAAATATTATTCAATTGGTAATTCTGGACTACTATCTTCCCGATTCTACCGGTGGTGAGGTTTTCCGGCAATTAAAAAAACTTGATTCATCAGTAAAGGTAGTTGTCACCTCCGGTTTCGAATATGATGAAAAAATTCAGGAAGTGTTGAATCATGGAGCTCTGGGTTTTTTAGGTAAACCCTTTGACCGGGCACAAATCACCAGTTTTGTTCGTCAGATTACTGAATATCAATCCTGACCCTAAATCAAAAATATGTTCGAAATTTTAAGACTTGCGGATCAAAACACCTTTTTCTTTTTAAACAGGGATATCTCCAATCCATTACTAAATGTTATTATGCCTTTTATTACGAATCTGAATAACTGGAGAATCCCGATTCTAATAATCTGGATCTTACTGATGATTAAAGGTGGTAGAAAAGGGAGGGTTGCGGCTATTCTACTTGTCCCGGTTCTGGTGATGTGCGATCAGATTTCTGCTGCTTTGATCAAACCCTGGGTTGCCCGAATCAGGCCATGTCATGAACTGCTAAATGTGACGCTTTTGGTCGGCTGTGGCGGAAAATATTCCTTTCCTTCATCTCATGCCACGAATATTTCCGGTTTCGGAATGCTATTCTCGTTTATTTATCCCAGATATTGGATTGGTTTCGCGGTGTTAACCATATTAATTGGTCTTTCCCGGAGTTATGTTGGCGTCCATTATCCTGGTGATGTTTTGTCCGGATTTATTCTTGGGGCAATTATCGCATTGGTTGTTTTTTATGTTTATCAAATATTAGCCCAAAAATATCCAAATATTAAATTTGATCAATAAAATTTACCCTGAAAAATGAATATCTGGCAAAAAATAAAATCAAATATAAAGAATAATTTAGTACCGGGGATCATTGTTGTTGTTCCAATTGTGATTAGCATTGTTGTTCTGAAATGGCTTATCGATTTTTTTGATAACCTAACCAGCCCACTCATTCAGAATTATGTCCATATATATATCCCGGGACTTGGAATAGTGGTGAGCATTATTTTTATATACCTGGTTGGACTTTCTACAAAGAATTACATTGGTAGAAAATTAATACAGACGGGAGAGAGACTTGTTATTCGCATACCGGTTGCTAAAACAGTTTATTTTGCGGTTAAACAAATTATTGAAACACTTACCACCCGGGAAAATAGAGAAGCGCAAAGTGTTGTTTTAATCGAATACCCCAGAAAAGGTATATATTCAATTGGTCTATTTAATGGCACTATAAAATTGTCTGGGCAGGGTCAGATATTTGGAAATGTTCTCATCATCACTTCTATCAATCCTGCCTCAGGATTTACCGTTCTGGTACCCGTGGATGAGATACAATTTACCAGCATGCCGATTGAGCAGGCGATGAAGCTAATTGTTTCCGGCGGAATTGTAAAACCAAGCACTATAAAAATAGTCAAAGGTCCCTTGCGGGAGAAAGAAATTGATGAAAGTAATCTTTGAGATTTGTTTACGGGATCAGGATTTTTTCAGGAAAAATTCTTCCTGCAGATAGGACAGATTATTTTTATCCTTGCGAATCATTCGCCGGACAAATTCCTCGAAAGTCACATGTCCTTCCAATTCATGAAAACCGGTGCGATCCCAGTAAATGGCTGGCGTACTATGCAGTAATCTTATTAATTCCTGCCGCTGCTCCAGGAATTTGTCGAATAGTCTTGAAAGCGATGCACTATCCAGGGCATATTTTTCCTGGACTTTATCAATATCGATAGCAGGGAGGTACGGATGCTCTTCACGAATAATTTTCTTGAGCCGAAATTCAATGACATCTTCTTCTACAGCTGTTAATGTGCAGAAAAAAGAGAGAAGTTCTTTAGATTTGGGTATTTCTTTTTTACCGGTGTCAGATTTTTTAAACGACATCAAAATCTTGTTAAAATCGCTCGAGGTCTTTTTGACGTCTTCTATTAAATCCTGGATTGAGCTTAGTTGCATATTTTTTATTTAAGTAAAATGAAACTAAACAAAAATATAGAATTCAGGTATAAATCTATGTGACATTCATCACTCGGTAATATATAACCTGTTTTCTGAATATCATCGGCTATTTTGATTTTTGTTTAATAAAACGAAAAATATATTGTTAATCATCCAGGATTAAAAATTTATTTACAAGATTTATTACAAAAATTTTGTAGATTTCAGGAACCTAAAAATGGTTTGGAAATATTTTTCAGTAAAACTAAATTTTGTTTTGAATTTTTATGATTTTTTCATTTAGTGGAGTAATTAGTGTCTTCATTTGTTCATTTACATAATCATACCCATTATAGTTTGCTGGATGGCGCCATCGATATCCAGAAACTTTTCAGGCGAGCCGCTGAACTTAAAATGGATACCCTGGCAATTACCGATCACGGCAACATGTTTGGGGCACTCGATTTTTATCTGGAAGCCAAAAAAAACGGGATTAAACCCATTATCGGTATGGAAGCTTATATTGCGCCAGGTAACAGATTTGATAAAAAATCAGGGGGAAAGGGAGGAAAACAGTCCGCCTATCATTTGCTGCTCCTGGCCAAGAATAACACCGGTTATAAAAATCTTATGAAACTCTCCAGCCTGGGCTATACCGAGGGATTTTATTATCGACCGAGAATTGACAAGGAGATTCTAAAAAAATATCATGAAGGACTTATAGCTTCATCAGCGTGTATGAAGGGCGAGGTGTTCCAAAAATTGAACTATGGCGACAAGAAAGAGGCCATCAAGACCATCGAAGAGTACCTGGAAATATTTGGAGAGGACTTTTATCTGGAGATTCAAAATCATGGGATTCCCGAAGAAGCGGGATATGAAAATATTTATAAAATTGCTAAAGAGATGAAAGTCCCGGTTATCGCCACAAACGATGTTCATTATCTGGAAAAAGATCATTATTCATCTCATGATGTTCTGTTATGTGTACAATCCGGTAAAAATGTTCATGAAGAGAACCGGATGAGATATAACACTACTGAGCTTTATCTGAAAAATGTTGACGAAATGTATAAAACATTTTCTGATAAGACCGATGCCTTAGAAAATACCCTGGCTATTGCTGAGAAGTGTAACGTAGAATTGGACACCGGTCAATTGCTCCTTCCCAGATTTCCTTTACCAAAAGAACGTGAAAAGGAGACTTTGGATGATTATCTCCGGACTGTCGCTTACGAAGGTGCTGAAAGTTTATATGGAGAAATTGGAGAAGAGATTCAAAAACGTCTCGACTATGAATTAAAGGTCATAAAAAAGACCGGATTTGCCGGTTATTTCCTCATTGTTAAAGATTTTATCGATTTTGCCCGGCAGCATGATATTCCTGTGGGCCTTGGCCGCGGATCGGTAGCCGGCAGTCTGGTTGCGTATGCCACAGGGATAACCAGGGTTGATCCACTCCGTTACGGATTACTCTTCGAGCGATTCCTAAATCCGGAAAGAATATCCATGCCGGACATAGACATCGATTTCTGTTTTGAAAGACGAGAGGAAGTGATCGATTATGTCCGTAAAAAATATGGCGAAAAAAATGTTGCTCAAATCATAACGTTTGGTACCATGGCTTCCAAAGGTGTGGTGCGGGATGTTGCCAGAGCCCTGGGAATTGAATATTCCAAAGCGGATGCCATTGCTAAATTAATCCCGACTTTTCAGGGAAAGCCGATGCCTCTCTCCGAAGCTTTAGACAAGGTGCCCGACCTGAGAGAGATGGCCCAAAACAGTGATGAACAATTTAAGGAATTGATGAAACATGCCCAGGTGCTGGAGGGATTGGCCAGACATGCGTCTATCCATGCGGCAGGCATTATTATCGCTCCTGATGATATCACCAATTATGTGCCGCTATATCAGACCGAAGAAAAAGGTCAGAAGGTAATTGCCACCCAATTTTCCATGATTGGCTGTGAAACTATCGGTTTGTTAAAGATGGATTTTTTGGGATTGCGAACGCTTACTGTGTTGCATCAGACTGTCCAAATGCTGAAAAAGAAGGGCATCGATATCGATCTGGATAATTTGCCATTGGACGATAAGGAAACCTATGAAATATTTAGTGATGGAAATACGGTCGGAATATTTCAGTTCGAAAGTTCCGGAATGCAGGAATACTTACGCAAGTTAAAACCCAACCGGGTTGAAGATCTGATAGCTATGAATGCTCTCTACCGTCCGGGACCCATGGAAAATATTGATACCTATATTGCCAGAAAATACGGCCGCGAAAAAATTGAATATCCTCACCCAAAACTGGAATCGATTCTTTCGGAGACCTATGGAATTATCGTTTATCAGGAACAGGTCATGAGAATTGCTTCGGATCTTGCCGGCTTCAGTCTTGGTAAAGCAGATATTTTACGCCGGGCGATGGGTAAGAAGAAAAAAAGCGTGATGGAGAAACAGAAAAAGGAATTTATCAATGGTTGTCTGAAAAACGATATTGATAAACAATCTGCCGAAAAGATCTTTGAATTGATCTTCAAATTTGCCAGTTACGGATTCAATAAATCGCATTCTGCTGCTTACGCTTTGCTTGCTTTCCAGACCGCGTATTTAAAACGACACTATCCGGCAGAATTTATGGCTGCTACCCTCACTTCCGAAATGAACGATGCTTCCAGAATAACTGAATTGATTGATGAGTGCCGAAAAATGGGTTTGGAAATATTTCCACCAAATGTAAATATTTCCGGTGATAAATTTGAAGTACCGGAACCCGGTAAAATCAGCTTTGCGCTTTCTGCCATAAAAAATGTAGGACGTTCGGCCATCAAATCCATAATTAAAGCCCGGAAGGAAGTGGGCAAGTTTGAAAATATCTTTCACATGATGCAAAATGTGGACCTCCGATCGGTTAATAAAAAAATACTTGAAGCCCTTATCCAGGCCGGAGCATTGGATGAACTGGAAGGAACCCGGGCACAGAATTTTGCGGCCATTGAATTGGCGATAAATTTTGGCCAGAAATATAATGTTCATAATCAGAATAAATCGCAAATCAGTATTTTTGAAGCCATGAGTGCAGGTTCGGATCAGGATACCGGGCAATCTTATCTGACCTATCCAACTCTTCCCGATGTCTCGGACTGGCCGTTGCAGGAGAAATTAGAACGGGAAAAAGAGCTTCTGGGATTCTATATCAGCGGTCATCCACTGGATAAATATAAAAAGGAAATAGAGCTCTTCAGCAATTTGGATTGGAATGAGCCAAGTACTTATGCCTCGAGTCAGGAAGTCAGAACAGCAGCCATTATCACCCAGGTGAGAACCCATCTGGACCGGAAGGGGAATATCATGGCTTTCTTAACCCTTGAGGATAAGTTCAACTCCTTTGAGAGCGTGGTTTTTGCCTCAGTGTATGAAAAGTATAGTGACTATATCAACAAAGGTGAAATGATTTTTATATTAGGTAAGGTGAGTGAGAGTGGCGAGAATACCTTTAAATTATTGTGCAACGAGATCGTACCAATCGGCGAAATCAGGAACCGCCTTTCAAACGGACTTCATTTGATTATTACCACCAAAGATTTTGATGAAAATAAAGTTGACCAATTACAGGATCTGATCAAAAACTATCCCGGATCCATTCCTCTGTATTTTGAAATGCGCCCCAATGGCAATAGCACCGGATTAACTTTGTGTTCCCGCAAATATTCCGTGGTGGTAACGGACGAATTAATGGAAAAATTGCATAAATTGCTTGGCAAAAATAATGTGTTAATTAAAAGTTAATGAATCGATGAGAGCGGTTATTCAAAGAGTTTCGCGGGCTTCGGTAGAAATAGATAATAAAGTTGTCGGCAGTATTGGCAATGGCTTTGTCGTATTGTTAGGAATCACCATGGAGGATGATGAGAAAGATGCGGAATATCTGGCAAACAAGACTGCCAATTTAAGAGTATTGGAGGATAATGCCGGTAAAATGAATGTTAGTTTGCTGGAAAGTCAGGGTGAGGTACTGGCCATTTCCCAATTCACTTTATACTCTGATACGCGCAAGGGTCGAAGACCAAGCTTTATTAAGGCTGCTCCACCGGAAAAGGCAGAGCCCCTTTATAATGCGTACATAAATTATTTAGAGAAATTTAATATCAAAGTTGCCACAGGTGTTTTTGGGGCCATGATGATGGTGAATATCCATAACCATGGTCCGGTGACAATCATAATTGATAGCGAAGATCGTAATCGATCGAGAAAATGACCGCACAGGAGATTTGATTACATGGATTTGAATTCCGGATTAAGAAAAATATTTACCTTAAGAAATTTGGGATGGGCTTTTGTCGCTTTTCTTATATTCCTGCTGGTTATGGTGATACTGGATCTTTTCATTATGCCGCTCTATACAAAGCATGGCAAGGAATATGAACTCCCGGATGTAACGGATAAACCGGTAAAGGAAGCCATCAGGGTACTGGATTCCACCGGTTTTGTTCCGATTGTAAAAGATTCAGTATATGATGAAAAATTTTCTCCCGGTGCCATCATACAACAAAATCCGCTTCCCTACACTATGGTCAAAAAGGGCAGGCGGGTTTATCTGGTGGTTAGTATCGGTGAGAAACCAATTTATGTGCCCAGGGTTATTGGCCTTACTCCACAGGACGCGGAATTCCGCTTAAAGGAAAAAGGATTAAATCTGAATCAAATAATCTATGAATTTTCTGATTTCTATATGCGCGGTACAGTAATGAACCAGTCGATTCCGGCCGGAGAAGCTGCTAAAAGAAACCAGCGGGTAAATATTACTGTGAGTCTTGGGCCACCGCCCACATCTCTAGAAATTCCGAACCTGGTCGGTAAAAGCCTGGTGAGTGCCGAGAAAGAACTGGATGTGATTGGAGTAAAGGTTGGTATCATAAAATATTCATACCGACCCAATCTCGTCCCGGGAACGGTCCTGAATCAATCGGTATCTCCTGGTACTAGTGCGGCCAAGGTAGAATCAATAAATCTGTTGGTGAGTACCGACGAGCCGCCGCCAAAGGAAATACCGGAAGATACTACCTTAAATAATGGGAAGGTAGAATGAAAGAAAACATGAAAGACTATAAAATACTCCCTTCGGTACTTTCGGCAGATTTTGGAAAACTGCTGGAAGAGGCGGCAACTGTTGATCTACCCGAAATCGATTTTCTCCATATTGATGTGATGGATGGGCATTTTGTCCCGAATCTAACCATTGGTCCGAAAGTGGTAAAATCCCTGAAACAACATACCCGGTTCAAACTGGATGTCCATTTGATGGTGGATAACGCACCGGATCTAATTCCCCATTTCGCTGAGGCGGGTGCAGATAATATTACCATTCATCAGGAAGCGGTAACTCATCTGGACCGGCAAATCCATCGCATCAAAGAGCTGGGTGCAACTGCCGGGATCAGTTTAAATCCGGCAACTTCCCTGGATACTATCCGTTGGTTGTTGGCCGAGATCGATCTGGTGCTCATCATGAGTGTTAATCCGGGATTTGGGGGACAGGAATACATTCCTTACAGTACGCAGAAGATTGAACAACTGGCTAAAATGTGTCAGCATCTGCCAACAAAGCCAATCATTGAAGTGGATGGTGGCATTAATCCGCAAACTGCCCCTCTCGCTTATCAGGCCGGTGCTCGCTATTTTGTGTCCGGTTCAGCCATATTTGGTCACAAGGATCGTCCAAAAGCGATTCAGGAGATAAGCGAAGCCATCGATCTCACCATCATGAAAAATACTTCCCGGTTAGTTTAATTTTTCGGGCGAGAAATCCTATCTGATGACAATCGGGATGGTATGAAAAATTTTTTAATCCGAAAAGTAATTCATATTTTAAGCGGGCTCATACTCATTTTGGCATGTGTAACCATCCAGAAATCAGCTTATTATCTGGGGGGGATAATGATAATGCTGCTATTTTTGGAAATTTTGCGATTTCGCTTACCAATCTGGAAAAACATTTATGAGAATTTATTTGTTCGGTTTTTGAATCCGGATGAAAAACAAAGCGTGTTTACCGGAGCAACTTCTCTCTGGATTACTATATATTTAATCTATATTTTCTTTCCGGCAAAAGTATTTTTGACTGCTTCACTTATCCTCGTTCTGGCAGATCCATTAGCCGCGGTTTCCGGGAGAGTGATTCGGACCCATAAAATTTATCAAAACAAAACGCTCATGGGTTCACTGGTTTTTTTTGTGACCGGTTTCATCCTTATTTGGCGGTACTCTAATATTCCATTGATTCTTTCTGTATTTTTGGCTATTATCTTATGTCTGATTGAGCTGTATAGTCCAAAGATTTGGGAAAATCTGTTTATCGGATCAGCAGGCGCCATAATTTTAATGTTATTTGATAAATTATCGTGAAGATGATGAAACAAAATGCTGCAATCCCGGTTAAAATTTTAATTTTTTGAGGTACCCCATAACATGTCAGTAAGTTTTAAATTTGTAGCCATAGTATTCTGTTCAATCATGATATTCGGTAGTCTTCCCATTAAAGCGGATGGATTAAATTTCCGTAAATATGCTGGTGAATTTATGGAAATCGGGGTTGATGCCCGTGCCCAGAGTATGGGCGGGGCCTTTACCGCAGTGAGCGGAGATGTTGTTTCTACTTACTATAATCCTGCTGGTATTTATGATTTAAACAATACCCAGATTTCCTTTATGCATACTCAACAGATAATCGCCTCAGTCAATTACGATTTCCTGGCGGTTGGTAAAAGGCAAGGGGAAAACCGGGTTATTGCTGTCAGCCTGGTCAGGTTAGGTATCGACAATATTAAAGACAGCCGGCAAGCCTATCGCCAAGTTCAACAAACCGGGGATTGGAATATTGACTGGTCGAAAATAAAGGAGTTTAATGCTTCGGATTATATCTTCACCCTTTCTGTCGCGCAAAAATGGTTGAAGGACTGGAACTTTGGGGCAAACCTGAAATTGATCCGAAGAAATCTTGCCGATCATCATGCAAATGGCCTGGGTTTTGACCTGGGGGCACAGAAAAAGATATTTGAGAATGCCCAGGTCGGTCTGGCCTTCCGGAATATAACCACAACCTTAATTTCCTGGGATACCGGTGAAAAGGAATTGGTGAAGCCATCATTGTATTTGGGAGCAACCTATCTCCTCAATATACCTAGCCTGAAAAGCAGTATTCAACCAGTGGGAGATATTATCCTCCGGGCAGAAAACCGTAACAAGAGTGCCACAGTCAATTCAGGGGCCTTCAGTGCGGATTTTGCCGCCGGTCTGGAATATACTTACCACAATGTGCTTTTTATCCGGGGAGGTATTGATGAAATCAGCCGTTTGAATTTGGGTGCCGGTGTGCAGATACCACATATCAGAATTGATTATGCCTTTACCAGTTATGATTATGAAATTGGTAACAGCCACCGGATTGGGTTATTGATCGATCTGTAGAATTGCCTTATTTCATTCTAACATTTTATATATATTAACAAGCAGGGGTGTTCATCGACACCCCTTTATCTTAAAATCTATCTTCTTAATGTATCTGTCTGGATAGTCGATTAAATTAGTATCAAAATTTCATGAATAAATAATCGAGACTGATTTTATGAGATATTCAATTTTTAGCTACTTGCTGTTGATTTTAACCTCCCAGATGTTTGCCCAAAATATTATTAGCATCGATGATCTGAATAAAATTTGCGGAACCCCCGAGATAAGACAGGTTGATGCGGAGAAATATCTTGAAAAAATAAAATCCACTCGGCCGGATGAATTTAAGCGAATCATGGATGAAATTCAGTTTGTGCGAGAGTATAATTCCCTCTATCAGCAGCAAAAATTATTTTGGAGCTATAATTTTAGGACTGAGCAGTACTATACGGTCCCGGCAACACTCCGAAAATCAGGGACAATTAGCCGTATCTGGGTTGAAGATGCCAGTTGGAGTAAGAATTATGTCACCCAAGCCATCGTGGATGAGATCCTGAATAATCTGGAACTTAACACGCCAGCGACATCTATTGATCCGTCTAATGGGATTATTAAAATCGATACCATGCTGTTTGGCCAGCCTCCCAATTATGATGGAGACGGGATCGTGGATTTTCTGATCCTGGATATCCAGGATAATTTTGATTCAACCAGTACCGGTAGCTCTTTTATTGCCGGTTATTTTTCCCCAACCGACCAAACCAATTTATCCTATAGCAATAAAATGGATCTGATGTATCTGGATTCATATCCCGGAATCTACTACCAGGGCAATTATAGGACAGACCGGGTGATGTCCACCACTGCACATGAATTTCAACATCTGATCCACTACAATTATGATCGTGATGAAAGCGATTGGATTAATGAAGGATTATCTGAACTCGCCGGAACTTATTGCGGTTACGGTCTGGATTTTCCCTCCCTTTATTTGGACAGCACAAATGTATCCCTCATTGGCTGGAGTGGTAAGGTAAAAGATTATGCCCGGGTTAATCTCTGGACGGTTTATTGTGCTGAACAACTCGGTTTGCTTTTTATCAAAGAGCTGGTACAGAACACGGATAATGGAATCAGCAGTTTTAATCAAACAATGGTCCTGTCAGGAAATTCAGGAAGCTTTAATGATGTTTTTAAAAACTGGACCCTGGCCAACTGGTTAAATGATACGAATATTAATCCCCTGTTTGGTTATTCGCTCGCCGAAGCGCAGGGATTAAGAGCTCAGATAAATAAATTGGTTTACGAATTTAACAATACAAATATTTCCGGTAATATTAAAAATTATGGGGTTGAATATCATCGTTTCAGAGGAAAAGATTCCTTGGATATTCTCCTAACCCAACCGGCGGAATGGATATATTGGATTATCAAATCAGGAGATAATTATTCCATTTCTCCGATTCAAACAAGTTCGATTCTCGATCCGTTATTTTCTGATGAAAACGAGAATATCCTCATTCTGTCCTCAGATGGCTCCGCAGCAAATTACAGCTACAGAGCCAATGCTAAATATTCATTACGTTATTATGATCTTGGTTATGATGATAATCAGGTTGATGTCAGCATCAGTTTTTCCACACCTCCGGGAATTGCGGCAAACCGGTTTTATGTACCTGAATCGAATCTGAAGCTGGAGAGTGTGAAATTTTATAATTCCACCTCGAATAATCAGGTGAGAATACACATATACAATGCCAATAATTCCGGGTTGCCTGGGTCTGACCTGCTTGCTCCGGTGGATACACTTATACCATCGGGAAGCAGTTGGCAGGAGATCGTTTTTACCAATCCGTTAGAAAATTTACCTGCCGGTAATTTAATTTTTGCCGGAATCGAAGTCACACAATCCGGTAGAGCCATCGGCTATGATTCACAAAACAAACCCGGATATAGCTATCTAAACTTGGGCAGCACTTGGCAGCCACTTTCGGAATATTCAATCAATAATCAGCCGGCCAATGGTGTCTGGATGATCAGGGCAATTTTTACCGGTTTTGTATCGTCAGATAGTATCGAGTCCGGGAGCGGACTCATTGTCGAAAATAATTACCCTAATCCTTTTGTAACAGGACGGCAGAATACGACGATTGGCTACTCTGCACCGGAAGAGGGGGAGATTACTGTATTTATTTATAATTCATTGGGACAACGAGTTGCCCGCTTAAGTACGACAAATACCAGCCAAATTATCTGGAATGGGATGGGGGATAACGGGTCCCTTGCAGCGGGTGTCTATTTTTATCAGATTCATTTTAGGAGTAATCGCACAGGTAAGACGATAAAATCAAAATTTAGTAAAATGATATTGTGGTAATTTATTTTATCAGAAGAGCTGCAGTTTAATTAATTCTTCTCTGAATTTTTGTGGATCCTGACCATGGATACATTTGAATCCTAACCTTTCGGCCGATTCAATGTTTTCATAAGTATCATCGATAAAGAGACATTTCTCACCCGAAGTTGATAATTCATCCAGCATAAATTTAAAAACTTCCGAACGAGGCTTATTCATTTTCATTTCAAATGATAGAAAAAAATGACTGAATAGATGGGAAAATTTCATGTATTCAAGGGCAACCTGCCAATGCCAGGGATCGGTATTTGAGCAAATTGATAGTTGATATTTTTCAGCCAATTGATTTATCAGTCTCTCAATACCCGGTTTTGGCAGACCAATCACCTGGTTCCAGATGGACTGAAATTCCTCTATTTTAATTTCACAGGGAAATTTGGTAATCATTTCCTGGTAGAAATCCTCGGGTGTGTACTTTCCGGCCATAAATCCCAAATGGAGATCAGAAAGATAAAATGACTGGATAATTTCCTCGGAATATTGGCACCTTTTGGCAAATTGATCCATGGTTCGATGGGGATGAATATTTACCAGTACGTTTCCCAGATCAAAAATAATGTGTTCAATCATCGTGTACTCGACTCAATTTCGATTTTTATCAAGCGGAAATTACCTTACCCGTTAAATATATGGAATTTTTGAATTTTTTCTGGCTGCAATTTTTTTTCTTTCCTCTTGCGTTCAATTCTATTTCGGTTAAATTGACGCCCAAATTAATCCGGAGCTCATCATGAGGAAAATCATTGAGGAAGCTTTAACTTTTGATGACGTACTGCTTGTTCCAGCCCATTCTAAAATTTTGCCTAATAAAGCAAATGTTCAAACGAAATTAACCCGGCAAATAGATTTAAATATTCCGATTATTTCTGCAGCTATGGATACGGTTACCGAGTCGGAATTGGCGATAGCCATTGCCCGGGAAGGTGGCATTGGAATTATTCATAAGAATATGACCGCCAGTGAACAGGCTGCTGAAGTAGATAGAGTTAAACGTTCCGAAAGCGGAATGATTATGGATCCGATCACGCTCACCCCGGATCAACCCATTGGGGAAGCCTTGAGGGTAATGGAATATTATAAAATATCTGGAATACCCTTGGTAAAGGGGAAACAGTTAATTGGCATCATAACCAACCGGGACCTTCGTTTTGAGGATAACCTGAAGCGTCCGATTTCTGATTTAATGACTCATAAAAATCTTATCACTGCCCCTGAGGGAACGACTTTAGATCAGGCCAAACAGATACTCCAAAAACATCGGATTGAGAAACTGTTAATTGTGGATAAAAAGAATAATCTAAAAGGACTTATAACGGTTAAAGATATCCAGAAAAAAGCCAAATATCCCAATGCATGTAAGGACAGTCACGGTCGGCTCCGGGTGGGTGCGGCTATAGGTGTGGGAAAATCCGGGCTGGAAAGAGCCGAGGTTTTGATTGACGCTAAAGTTGATCTGATTGTCATCGACACTGCGCATGGTCATTCACAGGGCGTATTGGATACTATTAAAGAGTTTAAGACAACATTTCCTGAGATAAGTCTGGTTGCCGGAAATATTGCTACTGCCGAAGCTGCCAAAACCATGGTTGAAAAGGGTGTTGATGGTGTTAAAGTGGGTATTGGTCCCGGTTCCATTTGCACTACCCGTGTTGTCACCGGTGTTGGCGTACCGCAGATATATGCTGTTATGGAAGTTTCAAAAGCTTTGAAAGGAACTGGCGTTCCGGTTATCTCCGATGGTGGTATCAAATTTACCGGTGATATTCCCAAAGCCATTGCAGCCGGGGCAGATTCTGTAATGATTGGAAGCCTTTTTGCCGGAACTACAGAAAGTCCGGGAGAAACAATTCTCCTGGATGGTCGACGTTATAAACAAGTGAGGGGTATGGGCTCGCTTGGGGCCATGTCGGAAGGGAGTAAGGACCGATATTTCCAGGAATCAATTACTGAGAAAGAGAAATTTGTTCCCGAGGGTATAGAAGGACGTGTCCCTTACCGGGGGCCGCTCAGTGATACGGTTTATCAGATGGTCGGTGGATTAAAATCTGCCATGGGGTATACCGGGTGTAAAAATATCAGAGAATTGAAAGAAAAAGCCAGATTTATTAAGATTTCTAATGCCGGCTTAAATGAAAGTCATCCCCATGATGTGGAAATTACCAAGGAATCTCCCAATTATCGGATGAGATAAAATATCAGGAGATCGACTGAAATGTTGAATAAAATTGATCACATTGGAGTTGCAGTACAATCTGTTGATAAAGTAAAAAATTTGTTTAAAATTCTTTTTGATCTTAATCCTGAGTTTGAGGAGATTGTTACAGACCAAAAAGTAAAGGTTGTTGGATTCAAAATTGGTGAATCTAATTTGGAGTTTCTTGAGCCTTTGGATGAAACCTCGCCCATATCAAAATATCTGGAGAAAAGAGGGGAGGGGTTACATCATATTGCCTTAAATGTGGAAAACATTGAGGATATTTTAGAACAGTTTAAATCCCACCAATTGAAGCTTATCGATGAAAAGCCAAGAACCGGAGCCGAAGGAAAAAAAATCGCCTTTGTCCATCCGAAAAGTTTTAATGGAATTTTGCTCGAACTCTCCCAGGATCAGGAATAAAATTGCCAGCTATTCGGCCAATGAAGTTTAATCGATAAACGTTCTATATATTTATATTCTGTAATATATAATATTCTTCCTACTAATCATTTTACCTTTCAATCATACCATTTCGCCAGACCAAATTCCACCGGATTCGCTTGATTCTTATGATAAGGAATAAGTCTAAAAGTGTATTGATAGTTCCCACTATCTGACGGTTTTATTACTGCTTTATATAAGTATACTCCGTTTGTGGCTTTCTTTACTATCTTCATATCAAACGTTTCAAAGCTATCTTTTGAGTTTCCATTATTTTGGGTAATAAACAATTGTACCTTAACTTCGTCAGGGGATAATTTTCCAAGTTTTACATGTGCTTCAAACTCACGTGATTCGCCAAAATTTAAAATAATAGAATTATTTTGAGTAACTTTTTTCTCAACTGGGACAATAGTAGCCTCAGTCCAGTGTAAATCTATTTTTTCTTTCCAACGGGCGATATTCCGGGCTGCACCGTAATTATCCTGTGCATAGAGAGCACCAAGCTTATATGCCGGCTGATACATTTTATGTGCGTATTCTTTAATCATTCTGTGAGTGTTAAATACCGGTATAACGGTTTGCATGGATTTAATCATACGTTCAATCCATTTTCTAGGAATATTATTTTCATCCCGGTCATAGAACAATGGAATAATCTCGTTTTCAAGAATATCATATAATTCCTCGCTGTCCCATGAATCCCAATCTTCCAGTGATGCAGGTTCTTCCTGATCGCCAAATGCCCATCCATTTTCGCCATTATAGCCTTCACACCACCAGCCGTCTAAAACACTAAAATTGATTCCGCCGTTCATCCCAACTTTTTGACCACTGGTACCCGAAGCCTCCTGAGTTCTCCTCGGGTTATTTAACCAGACATCAACTCCCGAGACAAGATCACGACCTAAACCCATATCATAATTTTCCACGAATAGAATTTTTCCACGAAATTCTGAACTTAAGGAAAAATTGTATATTTGTCTTATTAGATCCTGTCCTCCGGCATCTTTCGGATGCGCTTTACCGGCAAATATTAGTTGGACCGGTCTCTCAGGATTGTTTAAAATTTTGCTTAACCTTTCCTGATCCCTAAAAAGCAGTGTACCACGTTTATAAGTCGCAAATCTTCTGGCAAATCCAATTGTAAGAGCATCGGTCCGGATGAGCTGCTTCATTCGGAGAAGCTGTAGTGACCCGAATTTATTCCGATTAAATTGATGCTCCAATCGTTCTTTCACGTGATTTAACATTTTTTTCTTCATTTCGAGTTTGGTTTGCCAGACAACTTCCGGGGGAATTTTATCCAGGGATTTCCATAATTTGGGATCATCATGATTCGCTCTCCAGTCATCACCTACATATTTTTCAAATAATTCCCGTGTCTTTCTGGCCAGCCAGCTGGGAGCGTGTACACCGTTGGTGATATAACTTATGGGAACTTCAGGTGTTGGCAAATCCGGCCAAACAGTTTTCCACAGGTCTCTTGATATTTCGCCATGCAGTTTGCTTACTCCATTTCTAAATCGCGACAAATTGAGGGCAAGAATTGTTAAATTAAAGATTTCATACCCTTCCGGCTGAATCTGAGAACCTAATTCCATAAACTGATGTCTGCGGATTCCAACCGATTCCCAATATTCCTGAAAATATTTATCTTTAATAGGCAGGGGAAAGGCGTCATTTCCAGCCGGGACTGGGGTATGGGTGGTAAAAATTGTATTTGATGATACTGCCTCAAGGGCTTCGTCAAAATTAACATCAGTTGAATGAATGAGATCCTTGATTCTTTGAAGTGCCATGAAAACGGAATGACCTTCATTCATATGCCAGACGTTCGGATTTATGTCCAAGGCCTTTAAGGCGAGGACTCCGCCCATACCTAAAATGATTTCTTGCGAAATTCGCATCTCCTGATCGCCGCCATAGAGTCTGGAAGTAATTTCTCTATCTTGTGCTGAATTTTGTTGTACATTTGAATCTAGAAGGTACACACATCGACGTCCAACCTTTGCTTCCCATATTTGAATATATACTCTTCTGCTGGCAACACGAAGTTCAATTAACAGAGGTAAATCTTCGGAGTTTCTGACCAAATTTAACGGAAGTTCAAAGGGATTTAGTTGATTATATTTAGCAAGTTGATTCCCCTGAGCGTCTATTTCCTGGTTAAAATAGGTCTGATTGTAGAAAAGGCTTACCCCCACAATGGGAATTCCCAGATCACTGGCAGATTTCATATGGTCTCCAGCCAATACCCCTAATCCTCCAGCATAAATGGGTAATGATTCGTGAAGTCCAAACTCTGCAGTAAAATAGCCAATAAGCAAATCTGTATTTTCAGGGAATGCTTGCTTAAACCAGGTTTTTTTCTCATTCAGATATATGTCAAATTGATTTAATACATCGTTGTATTTGCTAAGGAATTCCTCCTTCTTTGAATACTCTTCCAATCTTTTTTGTTGCACTTCATTCAAAAACTTTACCGGGTTGTGGTTTGTTTTCTTCCATAATTCTCGATCAATTTCTATAAAAAGATCCCTCACTTCAGGATGCCAGGCAAAATAAAGATTATAGGCCAGATCTTTTAACCTTGCAATCTTTTCTGGCAGCCGGGGTACAACCCTCATATTTCCCAAATATTTCATGTACAGCTCCTTAAAGTGATTTCTACATCTTCCTGAAAGCGATAATTATAATATAATTTATACCATGATACAATAAGAGTATTTTAAATGATTTAAAGAAAAATGTACACATTATTTATTCTACATTTTAAACGGTCGTAAAATATTTTTATAGTCAAAATGAAAATACATTCACATTGCCTTTCATAGTATAAAGTATTATTTTTTAATGTCTTTAAACTAACAGTTCTATAAGGAGATATACTTTATGGTTTCCCAGGATTATATGAATCTCGAAGATCGATATGGTGCTCATAATTATCATCCACTTGATGTGGTTATTGCAAAAGGACAAGGTGTCTGGGTTTGGGATGTGGAGGGCAAAAAGTACATGGATTTCCTTTCTGCCTATTCTGCGGTAAATCAGGGACATTGCCATCCTAAAATTATAAATGCATTATTAGAACAAGCGTCAACACTTACTCTGACTTCAAGAGCGTTTTACAATAACGTGCTTGGAGAATATGAAAAATACATTACTAATCTGTTTGGCTATGATAAAGTATTACCTATGAACACTGGTGTGGAAGGGGGAGAGACAGCGGTTAAACTTGCCAGAAAATGGGCTTATACTGTAAAAGGAATACCTAATAATAAAGCAAAAGTTATATTTGCTGAAGGAAATTTTTGGGGCAGAACACTTGCGGCTATATCTTCTTCAACTGATCCGGATTGCAAGGAAGGGTTTGGGCCCTATATGCCGGGTTATGTCATTATTCCTTATAATGATATAGATAGTTTAGAAAAGGCTTTAGAAGATCCGAACATTGCGGCATTTATGGTGGAACCAATCCAGGGTGAAGCGGGTGTGGTTGTCCCTGATAAAGGGTACCTAAAGAGGGCTGCTGAACTCTGCAAATCAAAGAATGTATTATTAATTTGTGATGAAGTTCAGACGGGGCTCGGTAGAACCGGGAGGATGTTAGCCTCGGATCATGAGAAAGTAAAACCGGATATATTGATTCTTGGAAAAGCTTTATCCGGTGGTGTTATGCCAGTATCAGCAGTTTTAGCAAGAGATGAAGTTATACTGACCATTCAACCCGGCCAACATGGATCTACTTTTGGTGGTAATCCCTTGGCGTGTAAAGTAGCCATGGCTGCATTAGAAGTACTTATAGAAGAAAAGTTAGCTGAAAATGCTGAAAAGTTAGGTAAATTATTTCGGACAGAAATGCAAAAGATTGCTGAAAGGATACCAACAATTACTACTGTAAGGGGCATGGGGTTGCTAAATGCTATTGTGATCAAACCTACAAAAAGCGGTAAAACTGCCTGGGATGCATGCGTGGATTTTAAAAAAGCAGGATTATTGGCAAAACAAACACATCAACACATTATTCGTTTTGCACCACCACTGGTGATAAATGAGAAAGAAATATATTGGGCATTGGAGAGGATTGAATCTGTAATGAAAAATTTTAGTTAATTTGAATAAGCTCAGGTTTGTATGTTTTTATAAAGATAAGTATAACATAATATTTAATATAATATATATTATGTAAACTAATTATTGCAAAATATCTTCCCCACCTTCATTATTGTTCTTTATGCTAATCATTTAAAATAAACCTATTATATTATTTTTTTGGGAAAATAATATTAACTTATTTGCGGAGTACGTTTAGTTAGGAAATGATCAAAAAGAAATATTACTATTTGATATGCATATATCCACATATGTTAATATCAAATACAGAACATTTACTTCCTATTAATTTTTGAAAGAAAGTACTTATGAATTAAGAAATTTTCGGTTAGTTCCGGGTGAAAAGTTGAGACAATAATATCTTTACTTTCAGCAATAACGATGTTTTCCTTATGAAAACCCAATGGTTTTACATCTTTACTAATTTTAAGAATTCTTGGTGCTCGAATAAAAACACCTTCTATAAATTCCTTATTTGAATCTATAGACACCTCTACCCTATCGATAAATGAATCAATTTGTCTGCCATATGCATTACGGGATATTTCAATATCAATTAATTTTAGGCTTTGCATTGGTGGATTTACTACTTTATTCGCTAATAATATTGCTCCGGCACACGTACCTAATATGGGTCTTTTTTTTCCGAATTTTTGAATTTCTTCAAATAAATGGCTATTTGTTATGAGCTTCAGGATTGTAGTCGATTCTCCACCCGGGATAATTAATCCGTCACAATCTATTAGGTCTTTTGGGGATTTTACTTCTTTTGCCTGAACACCTATGGCATCCAGAGCGTGAATATGTTTATAAAAATCTCCCTGAACAGCAAGGACTCCAATTATCATATATTTACCACCCGCGTGTCTGCAACAATTGCTCCTCAGGTATTTCACTAATTTCTAACCCACGCATTGCCTCTTTTAAGCCCTCAGATTCCCGGGCCACAACGTCAAAATCCAGATAATGGGTGGTTGCTCTCACAATAGATTTTGCCCGTGCCGGTGGATCCTCTGATTTAAAAATACCACTACCCACAAAAACTGATTCAGCACCCAGTTGCATCATCAGGGAAGCATCTGCTGGTGTAGCAATTCCTCCAGCGGCAAAATTTGGTACAGGAAGTTTTTTATGTTCCTTTACATATTTTACTATTTCAACAGGGGCTCCAATAACTTTTGCATATCCTACTAACTCCTCTTCCCCTAATAAAGTTATTCGCTTTATTTCACCCTGTACAGCCCGCATATGCCTTACTGCCTCAACAATATTTCCTGTACCTGCCTCACCCTTGGTTCTCAACATGGCAGCACCTTCAGAGATTCTACGAAGGGCCTCACCAATCTCCCGGCACCCACAGACAAAGGGAATTTTGAAGGGATGTTTATAGATATGATATTCCTCATCAGCGGGTGTAAGTACTTCGCTCTCGTCAATGAAGTCGACGCCAATAGCCTGTAAAATTTGGGCTTCCGCAAAATGGCCAATCCTGCACTTTGCCATAACCGGAATAGAAACAGCTTTTTGTATCTCTTTAATCAACTTGGGATCGCTCATACGAGCCACTCCGCCCTGGGTACGAATGTCTGCCGGGATTCTTTCCAGGGCCATTACTGCCACTGCTCCTGCATCTTCGGCGATTTTCGCCTGGTCGGCGTTTGTCACATCCATAATGACCCCACCTTTTAGCATTTCAGCCAGGCCAACTTTAAGTTTGTATTGTTTATCATCAAATAACATTAAATTACTCCTCACTTTTACGCGTCCAAATATATTCTACCATAAAAATGAATGCAAGTTCATATATAAAACGAAAGCCCTGCAGAGCAGGGCT
>CAZTXJ010000003.1:39563-58304 GCA_964617285.1 uncultured Calditrichaceae bacterium
ATATTATCCACACCGGAGCCCGCTCTACCAATTACCTTCAATTTTTTTGCAGAGGCAATTATTTCTTCCGTTACTTTTGTGGCACTTCGTACTATTAATCCTTCATATTCTCCAATAACTTTCCTCAATTCTTCGGGTGTGATACCAAATTTTTCATCAACCACGTGGCCTGCATTTCGCAGAACTTCTGCACAGCTGGGCGAGCTTTTGTCACTGATTAATATCTTCATATTATCACCTAATTAAATTTATTTTTGCAAAATTTGTGAAAACGTTCCTATAAAATCAAGGTCAATCTAAAATATTTTTTGTAAAGACTTTTACCTTAACATATGGTCGATATTGTTCAAGATCTCCTCTTTGCCTTGTAAAGTTTTGGTAGAAAATAAAATCACTCTGGTCCTCTCATCCAATTCGAGATTTTTCACCAGAGTATTTTTAAGCTGTACCCGGCGATTATTATTAATTCGGTCTATTTTAGTAACGATTATCATGAAACCAATTTTATTATATTTGAACCACTCTATTAATTGCAAGTCATTTTCCTGTGGTCCAACTAAACCGTCGATCAAAATAAAAATAATTCTGATTTGTTCATTTCTCAGAATATATTTTTCGATTGCGGTTTGCCATTTCTTTTTTTCGGTTTTTGAAACCTTTGCATAACCATACCCGGGTAAATCTACAAAGTAAAACAACTCATTAATCAGATAATAATTTATGGATCTGGTTTTTCCTGGTTCTTTACTGACCCGGGCAAAATTTTTGCGGTTTACCAGAGAGTTAATTAAAGACGATTTTCCCACATTTGATCGACCGGCAAAAGTGAACTCCGGCAGAGAAGGAACTGGTTTCTCACTTAGATCCATTATACTTTTAACGAATTTTGAATTTTTAATAATAAGCATTTTAATGTGGGGATTAAATAAAGGGGAACGAAAGTCCGTTCCCCTGGCAGATATAAATTTAGATTAATTTCTTTAATTTTTCCTGGAAGTGTGATTTGGGATAGGCACCAATAATTTGTTCCACAACTTTGCCATCCTTAAAATATAAGACAGTTGGAATACTCCGGATGCCATATTTTACCGCAATATTCGGATTATTATCAACGTCAACTTTGGCTATTTTTATTTTTCCATCATATTCTGTAGCAAATTCTTGCATGATTGGTGCGATCATTTTGCAGGGGCCGCACCAAACCGCCCAAAAATCAACAATAACCGGCTCGGTTGATTTCAATACTTCCGATTCAAAAGTCGCATCAGTTACTTCAACAGGTTTCGACATAAAAACTCCTTCATTTATATTTTTTACCAGCCCTAACTTAATTTATCAATCAATTTAAATCAATGGTTGAATATATTTGGAAAGGCGTCTCAGGGGATTTCAGTATACTAATCTCTGAAGTATCAGTTCTCTTCTGGCTTGGAAAGGACCTCTAATCGAATTTGAACAACTCCGGATACTAATGCTCCAATAGCCTTTGCAGCAGCACGGGAAAGATCCAATATTCTATTATCCACGAATGGACCGCGGTCATTAATCCGGACTTCAACACTTTTATTATTTTCCAGGTTGGTTATCCGACAAATAGTCCCGAAAGGCAGAGTTCGATGCGCTGCAGTATAGGCATTCATATCAAAAACTTCGCCATTTGCCGTTAGACGCCCATGAAATTCATCTGCGTAATAGGAAGCATATCCAATGTAGGTTTCTCGATTAGAGACATCAGAACGATCTTTTCGATAATCTTCGCGTACATTTCTGTCCTGCCCTAATCGGTTTCTAATATTGTTGGAGTGGGAGCACTCTAATACCATCAATAAAAGCGGAAGGATAGTGATAAGAGGATAAAATGACTTGAACTGAAATTTGGTTCTGGTAGAAAATTTTGTCATTAACACCTCAATAGTTACTTGATCGGTATTGGCGCCATTCCCGGTATTGCTTGGATTTGGCAACACTTGGTAAAGGGGATTTATCGCCTTCTGTCCCAATACTGGGTTCGGCGTCGAATGAGGGAACATGAAAAGAAGTATCCATTGCTGCATAAGCAGGCGAAGTTGAATCCTGCTGGGCAAACAAGGAATCGTCATTCACTAATAGTGTTTCTACCACCGGTTCTTTTATTTTATTGCTGGCAAACTTTTGATATTCCGGCAAATTATATGCCTCGTTAAGGTGGGTATATTCTTTGACTGCCTGCTGAATATCCTGTAGCTCAATTTCATAAATCCAGGCAATTGCTAATTGTGCCTTGGCTGACCATTCTAAATTTGAATCCAATGCTGCAGTTTGCCGATACCAGTATAACGCACTATCCAATTTATTTTGACTGTAGTATTCTTCCGCTTTCAGAAAGTACCCCTCCCCCAGTGTATTCAGAGAATCCTGTTTTTCCTTTTCTTCCTGAAGTAAACCCCGCTTCCTTAGAATTTCTTTGGTAAATTGAGAATTCGGATAATCTTCGGTCAGAATTTGTTCCAGTGAATCTCTTTTTGCCGGGTTTGTCTTCTGCGGACTATCATAGATATAGTACATAGAGTAAATCGCTTTTGGTACCAGAATAGAATCTTCGTACGTTTTCAAAAAATCTTTATAGTGATAAAGTGCAGAATCGTATTCCTGATTTTGAAGAAGAAAGAACTCAGCCAGGTGAAATTTGTTATCTTTTAAATCTTCTTTAATTTCCGGTAACTTTCGTTTTTCCAATTCTATTTCTTTTTTCGGAGCTTTAAAAATGATGTAATCATTAACTACCGCCAGCGAACTGTCCAGTTTGCCTTTTAGGGTATCGTTTGTAATATTGGCCATTGAATCCAATAATACGTTTTTGATGGAATCGAGGCTTTGAATATTGTATTTATAGAGAACATTTGACGTATCAATTTTTAAGGTGCTGGTATCGACGGTAGACCTGGATTTTTTTCCCAAAAAGGAGAGGATAGAATCTTCATATTGTGCAGTGTACAGTGAATCCCGGAAATAGCTGTCATTTTCCAGTCGAAAAACAAGTCTTTGGTCTCGTTTGATATCATCTTTAATATTCTTCAGTTCTGATAAAAAAATGTGACGATTTTGTGCTTTCTCGACGCTATCATATTTTGCATATATCTTTTTCACTTCGCCATAGTAATAAACAGCTGAATCAATGTTTTGAATATCCTGTTCGTATATTTTTGCCAGGTTAAAACTGGCAATGGCTGTTCCCGGACTGGATTTGCGTTCATGAACGACTTCTTTGTAGAGATCGATCGAATCCTGAATTTTATTCTGTTTGTAATAAATCTGGGCAATTTCACTATTAATTAAGGGAATAAAGTTTTTAAATCGGGGGGCAGTGAGCATTTTTCTTAATATTTTAAGGGCTTCTTGATATTTTCCAATCTCCGCATAGCTCACCCCTAAATTGAATTTTGTCTTATATTCAACATCCAGACTTGGTGAAAATTTCTCCACCTTTTTGTATCTCTCTATTGCCTCATTGTATTTTTTCTGCTGAAAATAAGATTCAGCCAGATAAAACTGAACAAAGGCTGCATACTGTTCATCAATATTTTCATTTAATGCTTTCTCGAAAAAACCGATGGCCTGAAGATAATCTTCATCTTCAAAAGCAATATTACCCAATTCATAATAGGATTCGGATCTCAACCGACTTTTTTTGCTAATTGTAATGCATTTATTAAGATATTCTTTACCTTGGTCTACGTTGTTTTCTTTGAGTAGTATCTTTCCCAGCCATAGGTATGATTCCGGAATAAGATCGCTTTCCGGATATTTTGAAATAAACTGATTTGCATGAAGTTTTGCCTGGGTGTATTTACCAAGGTAGTACTCGCTCTTTACAATAAAAAGGAGGGCATCATCCGCGTATTTACTTTTATCCGAATAGAGTTCAATTAATTTCCAGCATTTTTCGATGGTTTGCTCAAAAAATTTGTTTGCCTGGGGATGATTTTCTTTATCCGGTTCTTTTTGAATGGATTCAATGCCATCATTGTAACTTCTCTTGGCATTAAACAAAGTATTATAGTAAGCGCAATTCAGAATCAGAATTATGCTAATTATCAGAATGGTGAGGATATAGGTAATGCGTGTATGTCTCATTTAAATCTTAAATTTTTGATATTTGTTTATTTTATCTTTCCTTTGAACGTACGAGACAACAGATTGTTCTCGAACATTTAAATTATTGAATCCTGTAATTTTACGATCAATTCCGGTAATATTTTATCTGCTGAACCTTGAATAAATTCATTTGCGGATCCGGTGAGTGGCGTTTCTTCTATATTTATCTCAACCAGATATGCCCCATTTCCCTTTGCCATATACGGAAGGGATGCTGCTGGTTCGACTATACTTGATGTACCAATGGAAAAGAATACCTCGCACCTCATGGCCAATTCCTGGGCAGCCATAATTTGATCCTCGGGCAAATTTTCGCCAAACCAGACCACGTCAGGACGAATCATTCCCCCACAAGTGGTGCATTTTGGAATCCCTTCCTTTAGATTGAAATCTCCCTCGAAGGGTTTTCCGCATTCGATACATTTATTCCGCATGATATTTCCATGCAATTCAATAAGCTTGTTACTTCCGGCAAGCGAATGAAGGTTGTCCACATTTTGGGTAATTACTGCAAAATCTTTATATATGTTTTCCAGATCAACCAGGGCATAATGGGCTGGATTTGGACGCACATTTTTTATGAGATTTCGCCTCCAGTCGTACCATTCCCAAACCAATTTGGGATTTTTGACAAATGCATTATGATTTGCGAGCTCCTCCGGCTTAAACTTTTTCCAAATACCGTCTTTACCTCTAAAGGTGGGGATGCCACTGGCTGCAGAAATTCCGGCACCGGTTAAAACAGCAACACTATATGCTTTTTCCAACCGCTTTAATAATCTATCGCTTAATTCCATTAATTGTCCTCTTTGTGAAGTAGAAAATTAATAACCTGGGTAAAATGTGTCAAGGGTGGAAAAAATCACCTTATGTAGGATAAATTAATACTTTTCTGCTTTTTAAAGATTCTAAAAAACAGGGCTATAATCATTCCAAAGGCAAAACCACCCACATGGGCCCACCAGGCTACACCGCCGGATGCAGCATCACTCGCGGCTGAAAAAGAAGCATAAAGAAATTGGAGAAATATCCAGAATCCCAGGAAAAATAGTGCCGGTATTTCTGCGACAGTAAAATAGATAATGATAAAAATGATAGTAGTAATCCGGGATCTTGGATATAACATGATATATGCTCCCATTACACCGGCAATGGCACCACTTGCGCCAATGGTAGGTATGGTTGAATCCAGATTAAAATAAATGTGGGTTATTGCCCCTGCCAGGCCACTGGCAAGATAAAACAGAAAAAAAGGAAAGTGACCAAAGAAATCTTCCACATTATCCCCAAAAATCCACAGGTACCATAAATTTCCCAACAGATGTAATAATCCACCATGAATAAACATGGATGTAAATAAATTTGGAATTAGCATTACCCATCCGGATATTGGCACATCCAGAATTGATGAAAATGATTTTGGAATGATACCGAAATTCTTGATAAAATCGCCAATCTGTTGACCTAATGATAATTGATAAAAATACACCAATACATTAAAGATGATTATAGCAATGGTTACAAAAGGAAAGTAACGGGATGGGATTTTATCGCGCAGGGGAAACAATACCTATCCCCTTTCAGGGTATAACAGAAAAAGATTGTACAGAATTATTAAACTTTTCAAACTTCATCCCTTGCCTGTAATGCTTTGGTCAAAGTTAGTTCATCAACAAATTCCAGATGTCCACCCAGAGGAATACCTCTGGCTAAACGGGTCACTTTTATATGAAGGGGTTTTATTAATCGTGCCAGGTATATGGTTGTGGCCTCTCCCTCTGTGCTGGGGTTTAAGGCAAGGATAACTTCATTTACGGACTCTAATCTGGCCAAAAGGGATTTTATATTAAGGTCCTCTGCACCGATTCCGTCGAGGGGAGAAATAACTCCACCGAGAACGTGGTATACGCCATCAAACTGGTTTGTTTTCTCAATCATCATCAGGCTTTCCGAATCCTCCACCACACAAATCTGATCTTTATTTCGGTTTACATCGGAACAGATATTACAGGTTTCATGCTCAGTCAGATTAAAGCAAATGGGACAAAGATGTACTTTTTTCTTCATTTGAAGGATTGCATTTGCCAGATTTTCGGCATGATGATCCTGTACTTTCAGCAGATGGAAAGCAAGTCTGGTTGCAGTCTTTCGTCCGATGCCGGGTAATCGGCTCAGTTCCTCAATCAAATCATCGAGTGCTGAGGGTAAAACATTTCTGTTCATTTTCTACATGCCAGGAATTTTAAATCCACCGGGAAGATTGCCCATCAGACCGCCAGTTACTTTACTCATCTCTTCCTGGGCTCTATTTTGAGCGTTTTCCAGAGCCTGATTCACCGCGGCGGCAACCAGGTCCTGAAGCATATCTTTTTCTTCGGAATTGATAACCTCATCCTCAATTTTAACTTCCATAATTTGATTCTGACAATTTGCAATCACTTTTACCATCCCACCTCCTGCTGAACCTTCAACGGTAATATTGGCAAGTTCTGCCTGGACCCGGCTCATTTCTTCCTGCATTTTCTGGGCCTGCTTTAATAACTGGTTCATACCACCTTTCATAAATATCTATCCTTCCTTTTATTTTAGCTAAATAGGTGCTTTTATTTTAATCCTTTTTCATCGAGATCAAAAACTTCAATGATTTTGCGTATGATCGGTTCCTTATTTTTTATATCCGATAAAACCTCTTCAGGTGTCCGTGGTTGTTTTTGAATTCCGGCTTTCTGGAAGTCAATGGATTTAAAACCGATTTGAATTGGAACATCAAATTCCTGTTTTATAATCTCTTCGATCACTCTTTTATTCTTCTCCACATGCTCCTGATGAAAGGAAGATTGTTGATCATAAGCGACTATCACCTTTCCGTTTTCAATCTCAAAAGGTACCCCTTCCTGTAAAAATGAGCCAAGGGCGATTTTCTGGCTGCGAACCGTCTCAACAATTTTTTCCCATTTTGCCTGTATCTCTCCCAGGGTTAACTCTTTCTCTGGTTTCCTGGTGGAATTTTCAGCTTGTGATTTACCTAAGCTTTGGAAGTTTGAAAGTGTTTTCTCCAGTCCGGTAAACAAACCTTTGGCCTGACTCGAAACCTCGGGTTTTTCTTGAGGCGTGAGCTCTGATTTCCCCTTCTCTCCTGATCCTGATTCATCATAACTCTTTACTTTTTCCTTAATTTTTGCTGATTTTACTTCGGAATGGAGATTTGAATCATTGAATTCACTTTTTATCAATTCAGGCTTTTTTTTTACCTTTTCGATAAAAGCGATCAGTTCTTCCAAATGACTACTTGAGGGTTTGAAGGCAATCTTTAACAGAACCATTTCTAAATTCAATTCGGGAAAAGTGCTGTATTTAAGGTTGGGCTCTGCATTTAAAAGTATCTGAACGAAGTGAATAATGTCTTTCTCATCGAAATTTTTTGCCGTTTCCTGATATCGATCTTTGTAAAGATCACTGGCATCGATAATCTTTGAAGTTTCCTCGGATTTGGCTAATAATATGTTTCGGAAATGCTCCTGAAGTCCATGAAGATAATCAACCAGATCATGTCCGGTCGTGTTAATTTGTGAAGCATATTCAAGTATTTTTTCGGTTTGGTGTTCTTTCAACAAATCTGTGAAGTTGAAATATATTTCCTGATCAATAAGGCCTAGAGTTTGTCTCACCATTTCGGCATTTAATTTACCCGAACCAAAGGAAATCATTTGATCCAATATGCTTTCGGCATCACGCATACTGCCATCGGCTTTCCTGGATATTAAAAAAAGCGCTTCCTTTTCAATTTTAATTTTTTCAGCCTTAACAATGGTCTGCAATAAATCCTGTATTTTTTTTAAGGCAATTCTCTTAAAATCAAAGCGCTGGCATCGCGATAATATTGTCAGGGGAACCTTATGTATCTCGGTTGTGGCAAAAATAAATATTGCATGAGATGGCGGCTCTTCCAATGTTTTTAGCAGTGCATTGAATGCTTCTTTGGTCAGCATGTGCACTTCATCGATGATGTAAATTTTATAGTTAGAACTGGCCGGAGCAAACCGAATGTTCTCTCTCAGATTACGGATCTCATCAATTCCGCGATTACTGGCGCCATCGATCTCGATAACGTCCATACTGTGACCATCGGTGATGGATTTACAGCTGGCGCATTTATTACAGGGATTAACTGCTGGCTGTACTTCACAGTTTACAGCTTTGGCCAGGAGTCGCGCGGTGGTTGTTTTACCGACGCCGCGAGGTCCTGCAAAAATATAGGCATGGGCAATGCGCTTATTTTTAAGGGCATTCATTAATATTTGGGTCACATGACCCTGGCCAACCACATCCTCAAATGTCATTGGGCGCCATTTGCGGGCAAGAACGATATAAGTCATTTCTGAAATATTTCCATTAATCTTAAAATAAAGCCAGGTAACCCCACGGCACATATTGCAAATACCTACCGTTGCTTCCTTCCGGACCTGGCGGGGTTCGGTACTGCCCTATTGCGTGGGACCTGGCATACCTAAAATTAAACGATAAAAGTAAAAAGGTCAAAGTAATTTGTTCGATTGATAAAATTTTACTATTGAGTCTAAACCTTTTCACTTCTACCTTAACCTTCTGTGGAGCTGAGGGGAGTCGAACCCCTGGCCTCTAGAGTGCGATTCTAGCGCTCTCCCAACTGAGCTACAGCCCCATGAACCTGCAAAATTTAGAACATCGAGCCACCAATGTCAATCTCATTTTCGAAAGCTAATTCGTTAGTTTTGTTTTGCAAACCAATATTGCATTTTAACACATTTTAGTATAACTTAATTTTATAAAACTTCTGGAAGGCCTATGTCCCGCTCCCTGAGCGAGATTGAAAAAAAATTTATCGAGTTAGAACAAAGATTCTCGGAAATTGAGAACCTGAATAATATTCTTGCACGACAGGCAAAGGAATACTATCTACTCTACGATTCCATCCGTAAATTGAATACCAGCACCACCCTTAAAACCTTTTATAAAGCGCTGGACCGGGTCCTAAACAAAAATTTTCAGGTCGACGAATATGCTTTTATTCGAAAGCATAAAAAGGCCGAGATGCTTTCGGTTCATCATTCTTTAGGTCTTTCCAAGCGCCAATTGCGGGAGATCTTTTATAAACCTGCTGAAGGTTTGGTAGGAAAAGTTTTTACTGAGAAAAGAGCTGTTTACATACCCGATACGTTGGTGGTAAAATTTTTTTCGTACTATTTTGAAAAGAAGAGCTTATCCGGAAGCCTCTATTACCTGCCGATGCTGGATCAACAACAAAATTGTTTGGGGGTACTAAAATTAAGAAAAGTTATTAAAGAGGGTTTTTCCGATATCGAAAGAACAGTTTTACCCAATCTGCAAATTGAGATTGGCGCTTCATTGCTGAATGTGGAGAAATTGGAACTATTAAATTCCAAAAGTTATATCGATGAATTGACTCACCTATATAACAGAAGATACTATAACGAACATTTTCCGATAGAATTTAAAAGGGCGCAGCGATATCAGCATGAACTCTCTTTAATGTTCATCGATATAGATGATTTTAAAGAAATTAATGATACTTACGGCCATTTTGTGGGTGATCTGGTCCTGCAAAAAGTGAGTGAATCCATAAGGAACCTGACTCGAAGCAGTGATAGTTGCATTAGATACGGCGGTGACGAATTTCTCGTTGTTTTGCCGGAAACATCCCGTCAGGCGGCATTTGAAGTTGCGGCCAAATTAAAAAGCAAAGTTGCCGGAATTGATATAAATATGAACGGAAATCCCGATCTGATTGAGGTTGGACTTTCCATGGGTATTGCCAGCTATCCCCAGGATACGATCGAGCCAAGCACACTGGTAGAGCTTGCCGACAGGGCCCTACTCCGGGCCAAATCTTCCGGGAAAGATCGGATTGTACTGGCAGAAGAAACCGCTGCCAAACCGGAATAAATATACTAGTAAGCATTCATCTAACCTTTATCTGAATTTACCATAGTGTTAAGGAGTTGCTTGATCAGTAGAAAGAGGACTGTATCATAGATTATCAAAGTCCGTTTAATTTGAGCAATATTTGACGATAATGTACTTTAAATCTTAAGGATTGTTAGAGTCGATTTGTTGGAATAGTAAATTTAATTGGCTTGCTCAATTGTGAGACTTATCATTCGGGGTACAAATTGAAAATATATGTCGGCCGCTTGGCAGAACAGGTAAAAGAAGATGATCTTCATAAAATATTTGAACGGTTTGGAATAGTCAATTATGTTTGCCTGATTAAGGATACCATTACGAAAAAATCTGAAGGTTTTGGTTTTGTTGATATGCCAGACGAAATAAAAGCCTGGACTGCTATAAATGCTCTGGATGGAAAGGAATTAAAGGGACAGAAAATAAGTGTCCACCAGGCCAGAAAAAATTTGAAGGACCGAAGACGCTCGGGAAGACGGGGTGGCCGAAGGGAAAATGATCCAAAGTGATCTGTAATTTACCTTACTATTTAGTAGAGTTTGCTGCCTAAAATTTATATATTTAAGAAGATTCAATTATTTCAGAAGAATAAAGGGGATGAAAATGAAAATTTATGCTGGGATGCTTCTGGAGGATATATCAGAGAAGGATCTTCAGGATATTTTTAAGGAATATGGGAACGTTAAATCCGTAAACATTTATAAGGAAGATCTGAAATCCGGTTATTTTCGTTACAGCATTATTGAAATGCCCAATAAAGTGGAAGCCTGGGATGCTATTCAAAATCTGGATGGCTATCAATTAAAAGGGATTTTATTAAGCGTCCACCCGGCCAGGACCGGGCCAATTGACCGCCGCAAATCCGTGCGTGGTGGCGGAAGGAGAAGAACAGATCATCCACCCCGAAAAGATTAATCTCACCACTTTTTCACATAAGTCAATCTTGTTTCAAGTTTTATAACCATATCAGAGGCGAAAATGATGGCTGTTTTTACTTTTTCTCAAAAGTATGTACGGATTTCACTGTTTATCGGACTCATCTTCATTGCAGGATGTGCCTCGGTTCAAAATCTGATGAATATCAAAAAACCCGATGTTAAAGTCCAAAATGTGAGGATAACCGGTTTAACTTTTAGTGCAATTGATCTCTCCTTTAATCTTGCTATCGATAATCCCAATGCTTTGGCTATTTCACTGGCCGGCTTTGATTATAATTTAATTTTAAATGAAAATAGTTTCTTAAAAGGTCAGCAGGATAAAACAATTTCCATTGAGAGCCGATCAACCAGTCAGGTGGAGATTCCCCTCCAGCTGTCCTTCAGAGATATTTATAACACTTTTAATTCTTTATCGAATAAAGACAGTAGCGCCTATGAAGCAAAATTTGGTTTGAATTTTAATTTACCAATTTTGGGAATTACCAGAATTCCGATCAGCAAAAAAGGGGCGATCCCTTTGCTGAGACTGCCTTCGGTAAAAGTGTCATCATTAAAATTAAACAAAATCGGACTGACTACTGCCAGCCTGAACCTTGCTTTACAGGTAGACAATGCCAATCCCCTGCAATTTTTGTTGAACCAATTTCAGTATGACTTTTTGGTGGCGGGAAAAAGCTGGGCGAATGGGATTTCAGATAAAAAAATGACAATTGCCAAAAACGGCAAAAGTGAGATCAATATACCCATCGAACTAAATTTTCTGCAGATGGGCCAGACAGCTTATCAGATATTGACCGGAAGTAACCAAATTGATTATCAATTCGATGGAAATCTAAATTTCGATACCAGCATGGAGATGCTGAAGAATGTCAATTTACCCATCAACACTTCCGGCAAGATAGATTTGACCAGGTAACTCCGGTGTTACGCCGACTTTTTTTTCCTGGTGGATAATTTAAATGGTACATACAGGGGACAGAATCCGACGAATGCCGTAAGCACCAAAATGACCCCAATCAGTCCCCAATAGGTTTTAGGTCCCCAGAAAATTAACGAAATCAGAAACAAACCAACAATTAGCCGGATAATCCGGTCTGCACTACCCATATTGAGTTTCATACCCGTGCCTTTCATCCTGTTAGTTTTAAGGATTTTAAAATTTTATTTGGTGACGTTATACCAACGAAATAATCCTTTATGATACCATGGTCTATGATAATCGTAGTGGGTGTTCCCATAATCCCGAAAGCCTGAGCGATATCTCTGTCCTTTGCCGCATTAATCCGAATGATATTGTCAAACTTCTTCTGGACACCGGGCCAATATTGTTCCTGAGTTTTACAGGCTCTACAGGTAGGAGAATAAAAATAGGCAATGATTTTTTCTCCCTTCAAAATGTGCTTTCCCAGGATTCCACTAACCTTGGGTGCCGGTTTTCCTTTACGAAGCCACCCTTTCATTCTTACACTCATTTGAAACAGCATGATTATAGCCAGAATGGCTAGAATCACATATACAACACTCATCATTTGTCATCCATCGCAGAATTTTGATTTCTTTTGTTCCGTTTATTAAAAACTCTGGAGTCGAACCCCAGAACAAGGCCCATCAGTGAACCATAGGCTGTGGTAATCAAAGGATTGGAAGTTAACGGACAACTTCCGGTTCTGCACCCTACAAAATAATAATAAGCAAAACCAACCACTGCCCCACCGATGGTGAAAAGGCTCAATTTTATGATTAAATTTTTATTCACTTTCTTATCCTATCAGCTGATTAAGATTACTGTTTAACTTCTTGATGCGTCTTTTCAATTATCTTATTTAACTCTTTCACAATTTCGTTTAAATTTTCGATTCCCTTTTCTTGTGCATTTTCTTCTAAAGTTCCCCAGATGGGTTCTCCGCACATGACACATTTTATCCCAAACTGCATAAGTGGCCGGATTAGTTCCGGATACTCCCGCACAATTTCTTCTATTGTGGTGTTGGCGCTGATATATGACATAGTTCCTGACCTTTCAAAACCTATTTTTCTACCGGGTAGCCGGCTTTATTCCAGCCAATCATTCCACCTTCCATGTTGTAGACATCTTTAAAACCATTATCCAGAAAATACTGGGTTGCCCGCCCGCTTCTGTTTCCGCTCCGGCAGATCATAATAATTTCCTTATCCTTATCATTATCGTAATTTGATATCCATGAAGTAATATCCTGAACCGGCAGTAAAACTGTACCCTTAATGTGGCCCAGTTCACCGGTGTATTCCGGCTGAGTTCGCACATCGATCAGAATCATATTTTCATGGTTATCTATTTTTTGCTTTAGTTGTTCCGGAGTTATGGTATTTGCAGATTTCTGACTCTGAGTGCACCCTATGGATAGGAAAAGCAACGGGAGAATTAAACTGGTAAATCGTGACAATTTCATTTTATCTGATCCTTTTTTTATTCATTTCTTCTTTGATGATAACTGATTCCAAACGATACATAGAAAATTTAATGAATTAAATGAAGAATAAGTGAATATGGTTTCTCACAGAATATTCCGGATTATTATTTTCACTATAAATGAATGAAATTAACGTGAGGCAAAGGTAAATACTTCTTTCAGCATTTGCCAGATCAGCTGCCAGTTTTCTTTGATATAAAAATAAGCTGAAACCAGGGTAAGTAAAGTAATGGCCAACATAAATATTCCAATAAAATCAAAATATTTGGCATGGTAACTGGCACTTCCCGATCCATAATAATTCAAGACATTCAGGAAAATAAGAATGACCAGTATGATAGTCATCTGGGAAAAAGTTTTCCATTTGGCAATCTGACTGGTAACGATGGGCCTGCCACGCTGGATAGCATAGACCCGCATGATAGTAACTAAAACATCACGCAAGACAATAATTACCACCATCCACCACTTTACATAATTCATCCAGGCGAATATGATCAAAGCGGTCGACACCAGGAATTTATCCGCCAGGGGATCCATAAACTGGCCCCAGCGGGTGATGACGCCGAAATGCCGGGCATACCAACCATCATACCAATCGGTAATGGAAGCAAAAATATAGATAATAGAAGCAATCAGTTGATCAAGAGGTGTTGCTTTCAGAAAAAAGTACACAAAAACCGGAGTTAACCCGATGCGAAGTATAGTAAGTTGGTTAGGGATTGTCAAACGCATAGATTATCGCATTTTTTCAAGTAGTGGTACGTTTTAAATTTATATGCAGTTGTTCTGGTTTGCCAATTGAAAAACAATTTTTGGAAGCCATAATTGAAGATAATAATATCCGGATAATTTTTTCCATCTCATCATTAATTAGTTTCTGCCTAAAATAAGATATATATGTCTGCCAAAGAGTGATTGATTTCTTGATATTTCATTTCTAATTTCTGAAGCAATATTGAGGATAACTCATGCCGAATGAAATACTGTGGTTCATTTTTCTGATTATCGATTTTTCTCTTGCTCTTTTTGCCATCTATTATTTTGGTAAAAAAGCGCTCTACGTCATCATTGCAGTCGATATTATTGTCTGTAATATTCAGGTTCTGAAGACTATCGAATTATTTGGTTTTGTCGCTACGCTGGGAAATATTTTATACGGCAGCATCTATTTGGCAACTGATCTTCTGAGTGAGGTTTATGGAAAAAAAGAAGCCCGCCGGGGTGTCTGGCTGGGCTTTTTTGCGCTAATTTTTATGACCATCAGTATGCAGTTGGCATTGCTCTTTAAACCGGATGCCAGTGATTTTTCTCAGGGTGCTTTTCAAACCATATTTGGATTTATTCCCCGCATTACTGGAGCCAGTCTCATTGCCTATCTGATCTCACAACATCATGATGTCTGGGCTTTCCATTTCTGGAAAGACAAAACACAAGGGAGGTTCCTCTGGCTGCGAAATAATGCTTCAACTCTGGTCAGCCAGGGGATTGATTCAGTTACATTTGTAATGCTTGCCTTTTATGGTGTTTTCGAAAAAAATGTTTTATTATCCATTCTCTTTACCACTTATGCCGTCAAAATTCTGATTGCCCTGCTGGATACACCCATTGTTTACATTGGCAAATGGGTTCTGACAAAACATCACGAAAAAGATAGTGATTAACATGCACAAAAAATTTTGGAAAGAATATGGTCGATAAAAAAGTAATCATCCAGGCACTGGAGGAAATGTCAGTTTTGCTTGAACTTCAGGGAGAGAATGTTTTTAAGATAAGGGCATTCAGCAATGCAGCCCGCGTCCTGCAAGGCTTGTCTCAGGATTTCGGCAAGATGATTGAGAATAAGGAGCTTACCGATATCAAAGGGATCGGGAAAGGGATTGCCGACGTGATTATGGAGATCGTTGACCAGGGCAAATCCAGCGAACTGGAGACCATGAAAAAAGAAATTCCGGCCGGTCTTCTGGAGATGATGAAAATTCCGGGGATGGGGCCGAAAAAGATCCGGGCAGTCTGGACAAAGCTTCATATTACTACCATCGGTGAGTTGGAATATGCCTGCAAGGAAAACCGCTTGATAGACCTGGAGGGATTCGGATTAAAGACTCAGGAGAAGATTTTAAAAGGCATCGATCTGGTCAAGAAGTATTCTGAGCGCCATTTAATTTCTGATGTATTACCCGTTGCAGAAGAGATCTGTGCAGAACTGAAGAAACAAAAAGGCGTTATCCGGTCTGCCCTGGCCGGCAGTCTGCGCAGAAGCCGGGAAACCATAAAGGATATTGATTACCTGATAAGTGCCCGGGAATCTGACCGGGAGAAAATAATGGATTATTTTACCACATTGCCCCAGGTAGACAGTGTCAATGGAAAAGGATTGACCAAAAGTTCGGTGGTTTTAAAAAATGGAATCGCAGCCGACTTGAGGATTGTAGACGATTCACAATTTCCTTACGCCTTGCATCATTCTACCGGTTCAAAAGAACACAACGTGGCTTTAAGAGAAATGACCCATAAAGTCCACCTCAAGATGAGTGAGTATGGACTATTTAAAAATGAAACGAAAAATATTCCCTGTAAAAATGAAGAAGAGATATATAAGAATTTGGGGATGGCTTACGTACCTCCCGAATTGCGGGAAAATTTTGGCGAGATAGAAGCAGCTTTAAAAAATGAAATTCCAACACTTATCGAAGAATCTGATATTAAAGGAGTCATACATGTCCATTCCAATTATAGTGATGGTATCAACACTATAGAAGAGATGGCCCTGGCCTGCCAGGAAAAGGGTTATGAATACCTGGTACTCAGTGATCATTCCAAATCGGCCAATTATGCCAATGGTTTAAAAGAAGACCGGATTAAACAACAACACCAGGAAATTGATGAGCTCAACCATAAGCTGAAAAATTTTAAAATATTTAAAAGTATCGAATCGGATATTTTGCCCGATGGAAATCTTGATTACAGCGATGATATCCTGAAGACATTTGATCTGGTAATCGCCAGTATTCACTCCAAATTCAATATGACCGAGGACGAAGCTACCAAACGAGTTATTAAAGCAATGGAAAATCCATACACCACAATTTTGGGACATCCCACCGGAAGATTACTTTTAGCCCGGGAAGGTTATCCGGTGGATATGACCAAAGTAATTGAGGCGGCAGCCGACCTGGGAGTTTCCATTGAGCTGAATGCTAACCCGCATCGGCTGGATATCGACTGGCGTTTGATCCATGATGCGAAAAATAAGGGTGTTATGATCAGCATTAATCCCGATGCGCACCGGATTGAAGGAATAAATGATATCCGCTACGGGGTTGGTATTGCCCGGAAGGGATGGCTGACCAAGAAGGATGTTCTTAATTGTCTGACCGCTGAAGAATTAGTCAAGTTTGCCCGAAGGAGATAAATCCTCAGGTGCGACGGATAAGGGAGTCTGTGGTCTTTTCCGAAAATAATAATGCATGCCAATAATCAAAATGAGAAGAAGTACCGTCAGAATTATAGAACCTTCAAAACCAAATTTTCCGCCGGTTAACAGGCGACTTCCCTCCAATTGATGCTGGATTAAAAAATCGGATCCTTCCTCCTCCCCGCTCACTGCAAAACCAAAAATCGGACCCTGAAAAAAATTCCAGCTTAAATGCAAGACGATTGGAAACCACAGATTTTTTTGGTAAACATAATACAGCCCAAAAAACCAACCGCCCAGAATGATATTAATCAAACCCAGAATGGTGAAGTTCGGATTAAAGGAATGAACCAGGCCAAACAGAACTGCCGTAATACCGAGAGCAATATAGTTGTTGAACGATTCCATCAGATTGTTTAGCATATAACCACGAAAAACGATCTCTTCGAAAATTGCTGCCACGAAAAGTCCCAGAAAAATCACCATAAGAAAAATGGGGTCAAAAGTGATTTGGGTAATTTCCAGGTTACCGAGGAGAAGGAGCACAATAAAACCGATTCCCATCAGCAGGAAACCCAGTACGCCGCCGTAAATCATATCCTTTAATTTTCCCTGACAATCAAAACCGAGTGAAATAAAGGATTTTCGATCCAGATATCTCCGAAACAGATAAACCAGTAAAATGACAAACAAAACTGTAAAAGCCTCCGAAATCAAAATTTTGTACTCGAAACCCGCTTCAAAATGAGTTAGCTGAACTGCAATTTGTAAAATAATTTTAGAGGCGATGAAAACAATGATCAGGGAGATAAAAAAGATAATGACCCGGATCCAGCCACGTTTGATTTTAGGTTCCATAATTAGTTACCTGATTTTTAGTTGGTTTTCCGTGAAGCATAGACGAATTGTCTATACGCGAATCAAAGAGGTTTGGTTACTTGAATTTCAGATGGAAGGTTTATTACAAAATTTTAAAAAACGATTTAATTGCCTATTCAAAAGTGATTTTTTCTGCCTTTAACAAAGTGGCAATTTCCTCAAATTTCTGCCGGATGATTTTATTAAATATGGCAGTTGGTTTTTCAAACATTTTTAAAGCAATCTTCATTTGAGTCCCGGTAAAACGTGAAGTCCAGGTACCTTGAGCAGTTCCATTTACCATCACCACTCCCAGTGCATTTCCGCCCGTCGCCCCCAGTTTAGCATATATCTGCTCTTGCAAATCCGGGCTTACAAAACGATTTCTGCCATCCGGGGCGTATCCCATGGTATAACAATCCCACTGCGGAAGTAAATCCACAGTATCGGTTGGGGAAAAATTATCATTCTCAAATTTTTCCAGATCCTCGGCCAATAAGAGATAATCACCTTCTAATGGAACAGTGCGAAGTTGTGATACTGCTTTTTTCGTCCTGGTCAGAGTGACACCGGTCCACCATTGGAAATCCTTTATTCTGGCCGGACCAAAAGCTTTTAAGTATTTTTCTGCCAGCCAGACAAGAGCTTTATCCGGTTGAAGGAAATCAAATGACTTACCTAACCAGGATTGGGTAGGAACGTAATTGATTAAATTGGAGCGAAGATTTTCCGAGCCGATTCTTAGTAGACTACCCTCAAAGGCCAGTCGGTTTAACATCGGTTTCAGACTGGCATTGGGTATGCTGGTATGCTGCTTAACCTCACTTGCCGATTTTGGACCCCGAGCAATCGCAAGGATTTGTCGCCTCCACTCCGGATATTTATCAACCGGAATTATCCTTCCTTTTTTTGAGTAACGCTTTTCCCAGTACGGATCATCCGGCGCTGGTAAAACGGCTGCCATAACTGATGATGCAAACTC
>CAZTXJ010000003.1:58404-61776 GCA_964617285.1 uncultured Calditrichaceae bacterium
TTGAATCTGATGCCTTAGTTATAAAAAATGTAGAAAGCATGTCTTAAGAAAACAAGAAATTTTCGGTTAAAATATAATCAGAAGTTCTCGTCTGATTCATTCATTACAAACTAGGGAAATGTCCCCAAGGCCAACTTGAAACGATAGATTCCATTATTTAAGTCAATAGTAATGATTAGTATTGACTTTGATATGCTGAGGTGTAGGATTCTTCAATTTTCTAAATCAAAAACCAAATAGGGGTTCAAATTATTCTTTATAGGTTAAAACTCTTCCCCACAGGCTTTTGGTACCCCACAATCCGGAACGCAGACATTCCAGTTGGACAATCTGGCTGTGATCCACGAAAAGATTAACCTCCGCTCCGTAATTTTTAATGTACCAGGCGAAAACATCCGGATCAGCAGCCTCGAACATCGGTTTTTCCAGTCCCAGGGCATTTATTATTTTAGCCACTACATCCGTCCGCCAATCCTTCACATTTTCGGTAATCCCCTCCGATTCTATCATTATCATATATGCTCCGGCATCGATAAAACGTTTTGCCTGTAAAATAGCCCATTCCGGATCGCTGGTGCCTTCTGCTTCCAACTCGGCCACTGTGGTGGCGCCCCCAGCCCCAAACTGTATTCCTACTTCCGGTTTTGCTTTTAATCCCGCCTTCTGTACTTTCTCGATCAGGCGCAGCCAATCATCTGTGGGAATAGTAATAAATCCACTGGAGATTTCAATAATATCAAAACCAATTTCCTTGCATTCCCGGATATAATAATCTACTGCTTCATTTCCCTGGGTAAGCACATGCTCAATAAAGCCACCAGTGGAGATCAACACATCGTATTGATGACAGAGATCGAGTAGCTCCTTTACCGCTTTTCGTGGCATGAGGCTAAAAGAACCCCCGGCAAACTTAAGTACATCCACATAATGCCCCATGGTTTCCAGAACATCCTGCAGATACCGTTTGCCCATTGCTGAGTAATAAGGCCCGCGAATCTCGGTCACTCCCCTTTTTCTGGGTTTAGCCTGCCGGTTATTGATGCGAAGCTTTGGAAATGCCCGTTCAGCAATGGGGGTTTTTGATCTATTCATGAATTATCTCCTTTTTTTAATTTTTACCGATTTTCGAAAATAAGCGGGTGAGATCCTTAATCTTGATCCGTTCCAGGTTTTTAACGGTAGCAACTATTTCTTTTTGCAGCAAATCAGTTATATGCGGATCACTCAATTTTTTAAACTTCCGGACAATTTGATCCCACGTTATGGGCCGGGTAATAAATCCCTCATAATCCTTTTTTTCTTTGCTGAACTCCTTTCCATTATGAAGAATTATTGAAATCCGGCAGGGCATTTCTTTTGGAAAGTGCTGACTGTAAAATGTTGAAGGACGAATATTAATTTTCCGGAGTAACTCCTGAACATCAGATTTTTGGATTCGCCCGGGAAGGTATTGTTCCGGCATAATCTGGCCATCCAGCAGAGCTACCGCCACCAGATAGGGTAGACTGTGATCCGCTTCTTCCTTTGTTGCCACCTGCGTTTTATCCCCCTCTTCTCCCCCACCGATAATATTATAAGCCACATCAAAGGTTTCGATGTTGATATGGTCTATCTCCTCGGGTTTTAGCTTGTGCTGCTCTTTTAATTCTAACGCCCCTTCTATGGTTGCCTGGGAGTGGATTTCCGCATTGTACTTTTTCACAATGGTTTTGGTAACTCGTTCCAGGTTTTCCTTACGCCAATCAATTTCAAATTGTCCGGCAATAGAATCCATAAATCCCTTATTTCCCTCGAATACTTCCTGTGGTCCGGTTATGCCCCGCATGGCCAGAAATGTGGCATGGGTGGCACCCAAAGCTGTATTGGGATATGCCAAACCTTTCCAGTTGGAGAGCGCACCGGTACGGGTTACTCTCAAAGAATTATAGGAAGTTCCACTGATGGCGATAGCATTTGCAGTTTGTGAAGCAGTGAGACCGAGGGCGCGGGATACACCGGCAGCAACTGCGTACGCACCCTGGGTGGTGTGGTCGAAACCTTTAGCCCGGACCGGCGCCACATCGCTCAAACGGCACTGCACCTGATAGGCTACTGCCAGCGCAGTCAGATAATCCCGGCCATCTTTTTTTGCGTATTCACTGGCAGATAACATTGCGGAAATATTGTCGCTGGGATGACAAGTTTCCCCTTTGGCCAGGTAGCTATCATTAAAATCCAGATACCGTATCAGGGTGCCATTGAAAAAAGCAGCACGGTCCGGCGCAGCTTTTCCCCCTCCAATTAACCGGCAATGACTGCTGCCATCAAAATCTTTTAATTGCTGCTTTATGGCCAGTACAGGTTCACTGTTTAATGCACCGATCGCGCAACCTAGGGCATCAAGAGTGCGAATTTTAAGTTGTTGCACCGCGGCTTTTGAGAGCATTTCGAATGAGGCTTTTACCACAAAATCTGCCAGCGAATTTACCAGATAAGCCATTTGATTGCTCTTCTAAAGTTAACTTTAACACCTAGATCATCATATATTTTTTAGATGAAGGATTAATGAAGTGTGTATGTGACCTCAAATCTGAAATGATCAATGATTTGGATTTTAAAGTTGTAATTGGAATAAAAAATAGGAGGTAGGATCTAAAGAAGATAAAAGGGGGAAATTGAAGGGAAACGGAATTAAAACAAAAGTATTATTTAAGCTTATTTTATTATTTTATTGGTAAAATCGTACCAAAAGGCAAAATCTGCTTGCCCGGAGATCTGATTTGATTTCGTTCTGGCTCTGCCGATCACTCTGCCACTCACTATTCCGGTGGTATGCCAGTCCTGGATTTTGATAATCCCGGCATAGAGTGTAAGGGTATCATTTCTGCCAAAGTCCTGATGCTCAATGAAATAACAATCGATTAATTCAGGAAGTAAGTTATTGCCCAGTGACTTAAATACACATCTCTGGGTAATGGCCAATTCTACTAATGTTGGAAATGACCGGACAACTGTTACCGTGTCGTTGCTCTTATCTGCACTCCATTCTTTTAACCCGCCCCCGGTTTGCATGGCCTGATGAGCAGTGAGCGGGACATTCAGGTTGTAGGGTAATAAACAGATTTCATCCGTATCACATTCTGAAATAAAGTTGAAATCACTTATCACGCCTACAGTTTCCGGTGAAAAATATTTTCAGATGAGCAAGCTATCATAAATACCTTCAAAAGGTATATCGATGAGCAATTTATTATCCATAATACTATCGGGTTTGTAATAGTATTTATGGTTAAATAGGAGCAAAATTGAATATTTAGATTGGAAATTCATTCCGCTTATCTGTAAAACATCCCCGACCCTTCCGCTATCAGGGTGAACCTCTAATGGAATATA
>CAZTXJ010000004.1:0-25851 GCA_964617285.1 uncultured Calditrichaceae bacterium
TATGATTTTCAATCAAAACCCCTGTATTGCATAAAATTAATCCAGGATATTACCACCGCGAAAGAAGCTGAGCAGGCACTTCGGGAAAGTGAGGAAAAATTCAGAACTATTGTAGAGACTGCTCCTAACCTTATACTCATTACAGATATAAAAGGTAAAAATATCTATGTGAGTCCAAACTGCAAAGAAATTTCCGGATATTCACAAAATGAACTGTTAGGGAAAATTAAATGGTGGGTGCATGAAGAATATGACAAAAAAGCCAGAAAACTCTTCGATTTAACCTTGCTAAAAGGTATTGGTTACAAAAACTTTGAATATAAAGCGGTAAAAAAAAGTGGGGAGATCTGGTATGCTTCCAGTTCCTGGAATTCACTTAAAGATGAGAATGGTGAGCTAAAAGGTGTGGTACTGGAAACTATGGATATTACGGAAAGAAAAAGGGCCGAAGAACAGCTGAAAAAGTCCAGGGAACAACTCCGACAACTTTCCATCCACCTCCAGTCGGTGAGGGAAGAAGAGCAGGAAAGGATTTCCAGGAAAATACATGACGAGATCGGTCAGATGCTGGTTGGATTGCAAATGAATCTCTCCTGGCTGTCCGAAAAAATATCCCCGGAAGAGGAAGAACTCAGACGAAAGATTATCTATCTGCAGGAGCGCACCGAAGAATCTATTGATATGGTTGAAAAAATTGCCTCAGAACTGAGGCCAAGAATGCTGGATGTTCTGGGATTAAAAGAAGCAATCCGCTGGCATTTACAGGAATTGAAAGAGACTACCGGAATTCAATCGGTTTATAAATTTATTCCGGCCAATATTTCTCTGGATACAAACTACTCTACTGTTCTGTACCGGTTATTCCAGGAATCTCTGGCGAATATTGTCCGGCATTCCAAAGCCACAAGAGTCACGGTATTTCTGAAAAAAGATCAGAAAATGTTGCATTTCAAAATTGAGGATAACGGGATCGGAATCACCAGGGAACAGATCGACAGTCCCGACTCCTTCGGCATAATGGGTATGCAGGAACGTGTTCATAACCTGAATGGCGAGATCAGCATCCGGGGCAATCCCGATAAGGGAACCCAAATCCAGATAAAGTTACCCCTTAAGAATCCGGAGAAATCCAATGATTAAGATCATGATCGTTGACGACCATGCGATTGTTCGGGAAGGACTGAAACAAATCGTGAGGCAGACAGACGATATGGAAGTTGTGGCAGAAGCTGAGAACGGATCGGACATGCTAAAAATACTGCAGGAAAAAACATTCGACATCGTTTTGCTGGATATCTCCATACCCGGAAGGAACGGTATTGATTATTTAAAGGATGTGAAACAGCTGAAACCAAATCTTCCCGTTCTTATACTGAGTATGCATCCGGAAGAACAATTTGCCATGCGGGCCCTCACTGCCGGAGCGGCTGGGTACCTGACCAAAAAAAGTGCTTCCCGGGAACTCATCGCAGCAATCCGGAAAGTTGCCGATGGCCGAAAATATGTCAGTCCCGAGTTTGCTGATAAAATTCTGATGGAGCTGGATAAGGATGCGGAGAAACCACCCCACAAACGTTTATCCGATCGGGAATTTGAGGTTATGCGAGGAATAGCCTCAGGAAAAACGATCTCCGAAATTGCCGAAGGACTAAATTTAAGTGTCCAGACCATCAGTACCTACCGATCCCGGATTTTAGACAAAATGAATTTAAAGACCAGCGCCGAATTGACCTATTATGCCATAAAAAACGGATTAGTGGAATAGGCGACGATCAGTATCTGAATTTCTTGCGCACAAAATCCCGGATAACACTCCTCCATAACGCCGGCTTTATTAAGTGTAGTATATTCATCCTATCCGAACTTTCAACTATCAGACAACCTGTCGTAGAATTACTACAGTAGAATCACGGTTCGTCCTATTTCTTTTATTTTCTGTCTTCCGTATTTTCTATCCGTAGGCAATTAATCATAAGAGGAATATTTACATCAAAAAGAATAACAGATATAACCAGGAGGATGGTTTGTTTCGCTTCAGTATGAATACAAGGGATTTTAAAAGCCTGAGCGAGGCTTCAATTCATGATACGGATTTGACCAGAGATGAAAATTTTCAGAAAAAGATATGGCAGGAATTTTTAGATAAACACCCGGAATTCGATCCCCAGGATCCGAATTCGGATGGGTTTGAAGAAGGCCGGATGATCGGGAGCAGTCTGTTTTTCAGGATGGAAAATGAAAAACCGCAAGATGTGGAAGAAGCCATTCTGCTGATCAAATGTAAATTGTTTTTTGCTCCCAATCAGATCTGGTTGGAGAACAAGAAATATTGGATTGATCATTCACAGGTCAAAAACGTTTACCTGCAAAGCAAACATTAGGTAACCATCACACGGATTAAAGACCATATGGATAAATGCTACCGCTTTCGAATATGGGTGCTTCAAAGATGATTTTATTTTCGAGAAAAATAAATCACAGGATTTAAAAATAATCAACAAAGAAGAAAGGGGCAGAATTTCCATGAACACCATAACCGAACAAATAAAACGGAAATATGCCTATGATCTGCCAGAGGAGGCTATGGAGAAGCTAAACCACCAGAGAGACGATAGCGGTATGGAAGGTTTATCCAAATACACCTTATCGATTATCCTGGATAACCTGATGGGGCATGTCAAAAAGGAAGTAGAGCAGCAGCGGGAGTTTTTTGCCGAGGCGATCCACCAGATCAAAAGTCCTCTGGCTATCCTTCGGGCTAACTGGGAAGAGGAGCTGAATAATACAGATCTGCCTCTGGAAATTAGAGAAAAATTTGCTCAGAACATCGAAACGATTACCCGGATGAGCCAGCTCATTAACAAAATGCTGATTTTATCCCACACCGAAGTTTCCCGATCGAACCTTAACTTCCAACCCGTCGGGCTAGATGAGATATTAAACAGTATTATTGAAGAAACCAGCGTATTAGCCGAGGCCAATAATCAGGAAATTAATGCTGAATATCTTCCGGAGATGATTGTGAATGGAGACAACGACAGACTCTACCAGCTCTTTTTTAATATTATTGATAATGCAATCAAATACACCCCCGAGTACGGAAAAATTACTATTCGTGGTAGAGTGGAAAATAATATTGTGATCATCGATATTCAAGATACCGGTCCGGGTATTCCGCTGGAAGAACAATCCTTGATATTCAACCGGTTTTACCGGGCGCGAAACGGAAATACGAAAAAAGTAAGTGGAAGCGGGCTGGGATTAGCCATCTGCAAAATGATCGCGGAAATGCATAAGGGCAAGATAAACGTAAAGAGCGAACAGGGAAAGGGGAGCACATTTCGGGTGTTGATACCTGCCATGGAAAACTGATCCGGAAGCAGCGGCTATTAAACCGGAGAATCTGGAGCAGCGAATTTATCGCGCATTATTCTTCTGAGTCGAAAAAATTTGAGCTCCCCTTTATTTAAAAAAACGACACCCAAGTCTTAAAATGTCCTTTTTAACCTTTAATCACCACATGAAATCCAGGGTTTCTAAATTTTTTAATCACATCGGTAATTATTATGATTTTTGTACACCAAATTGGTATATTTATGACATGTATTCTGGTAATTGAAAACAAATACACTTCCTGTCGGTAACTTCACATAGGAGGAAACAGCCATGGAAATCCCTCAGACACCGCGCAATATCGGCAGACGTCGGTTCTTTAAGATCCTCAGTGGCATCTTTACCTTTATTGGCAGTCTGATACTGGCGATTCCTTTTGTCGGATTCTTCATTGGACCGATTTCCCGGATAAGTAAAACTCACTTTTCCCGCGTCGCCAATTTAAAAAATGTTCCCCAGGGCACCCCTACCAATGTTCGCTATCCCGATGTTGAACAGGATGCCTATATTGAGGAGCGCATGACCCGGGACGTCTGGGTGATCAAACATTCTGCCGATGATGTTACCGTTTTTTCACCAATCTGCCCGCACCTGGGCTGTAGCTATAACTGGAATAAGCAAAAAGGAGAATTTATTTGTCCCTGCCACGGCAGCGTTTTTGCCAAAGACGGAAAGGTACTGGCTGGCCCGGCGCCCCGGCCGCTGGATACGCTTCCTAAAAAAATCCAGGGAAATGAACTTCTGGTGGAGTGGGAACAGTTCGAAGTCGGTATTCCACAAAAAATAAAAGTCTGAAAGGGGTAAAGCAATGTTCTCATCTCTCTGGAAATGGCTGAATGAGCGCTGGCCCCTGACGGCATTTTTTCAGTGGGGCCTGAAAGAAGACATCCCCGGAGGTGCCAGTTATGCCTATATTTTTGGAAGTGCCACCCTGGTTATCTTTATCCTGCAGGTTGTCAGCGGTGTCTGGCAAATGTTTTACTATGTACCCACTATTGACCATGCCTATCAGAGCCTGAGTTATCTCAGAATTTCTGTGGCTTTCGGCTGGCTGGTTCACGGAATCCATTACTGGGGTGCACAGGCTATGATCTTGCTGGTGGGATTTCATGCGCTGCGGGTGTTTATCTGGGGTGCTTATAAAAATCCGCGACAACTCACCTGGCTTCTGGGGGTATTTCTGTTAGTGCTTACTGCGGGAATGGTTTTTACCGGGGCACTGCTCCCCTGGGACGAAAAAGGTTATTTTGCGGCGGAAGTGGGGACCAGCATTGCCGGGACCATCCCATATATCGGGGACTGGCTAAAACGCCTGATCCGGGGTGGCGAGAGCATGGGCCAGCTTACCCTCTCAAGATTTTTCATCCTGCATGTGGCTTTACTGCCCGCCATTCTGATGGCTTTTATCGGACTGCATCTGGTAGCTTTCCGTAAATTTGGCAGTGTAGGGCCATGGAAAGAAAAGAAGCGCAAAAAAATCGGGTTATTCTGGCCGGATCAGATTTACCGGGATGTCCTGGCCGGTACAATCATCTTATTTATCATTATCGTAATTATTGTCTATTTTCACCCTCCTTTCAGCGGACCGGCCGATCCGGTGGACAACAGTTACCAGCCAAAGCCGGAATGGAATTTTCTGTTTCTATACCAGGCATTGAAAGTCTTTAAAGGCGGATGGGAACCCATCGGAACAGTAGGCTTACCCATCGTGGTTATTGTGCTATTTTTACTTCTGCCATTTCTGGATCGGAAAAAGGACCGGAATCCGCTCAAGCGGCCTCATATCATGTTCGGTGGATTTGTTTTTCTGGCCGGTGTGCTGACCCTGACCATAACCGGATATTACAGCCATCCCGGTGGCCCTCAGGGTGTTGCCGCTACCGGGGCACAGGAATCAACCACCCATTTATCATCATCAGCCCAGGAAGGATCGAAACTGGTTCATTCCCTCGGTTGTATGGGCTGCCATAGCATCAACGGCAGCGGTGGCACCATTGCCCCGGATCTGTCCCATGAGGTTGCCAAAGGACATTCCAAGATCTGGATAATAACCCAGATCCGCGATCCCAAAAAACATGATCCGACTTCCATTATGCCGGCATTCACCAATATCAACAATCAACAGGTAGCAGAAATTGCCGATTATCTGCTCAGCCTGGGAAGCGGCACCAGGGCCGGGGCTGGTAGTTCAACCGGTGCAGGAGGAACCGCACCAGCTTCCCCGGGAACAACCGTCAGCGCGGATACCACAATCCCCTCCACCGCAGCCGTTCTGGCTAATCTGGGACCGCCGGGACCGGCCTCCAACTACATCGGTAATCCCAAACATGGTGCCGTTCTGTACCGTCAAAGATGCGAATCCTGCCATGGGGTCAAAGGTAAAGGAGGTACTCCGAATCCCGGATCAGCCACTGGTGTTGTTCCGGCATTAAACCCAATTGACTCAGTCCTGTACAGTAAAGATGCCAATACCTTTACCGACAATATCGATCGATTTATTCAGCATGGCAGCACGCCACCCGGACCCGATCCTTCATTACACATGCAAAATTTCGGGGATTCCCATGTCCTGACCCAGCAGCAGATTGCCCAGATAGAGGCCTATATTCTGGAATTGAATGGAGTGAACCGCGCACAACTGAGACATCCCGGTTTACCACCCAAACAGTTTTTGTGGATCAGCCTGGTGGTCTTTGGTGTGTTTGTTATTGGCCTCAGCCTTTATCGGATTGGACAATATAAAAAGGAGAGTTCCTCTACTTAAAGCAGGAGAAATGTTTGCTGACAGAACAAGTCTGTAATCACTTTTTACCTTGTGCTGTCACTTTGATCCGCAGGAGAATTATTTCTTCGTTCTCTTCCATGATGATGAAAGTCATCTTCCGGGAAATGTTTATCTCTGTCAATCATCGGCCGTCGGCCAGGCCGGCCTGGCATTTCCGGGGGAACACCTTGCTGCATTCCCTCAAAAATTTTCTGAAATATTTGCTCAAGTTTAACCCGTTGTTCCGGGGTGCAGACATCCCGCAATTCCCGAAAATGGGTAAATAACAACCATTCCCTTTCCGCTTCTTTATTACCAATTTGCTCGGTCAGATTTTTGACCACTAGCGAATCCGGGTCCTTGGAGAAAACTTCGTCCAGCATTTTTTCCTTCAATTCCCGGATTTCATTCATCACAACCATCGATTCCTGGAAGTGCTGCCGGCGCAATTGCTTGAACTCGGTTGACTGTTCCGGCGACAAATTCAGCCTCCGCTCCAGAAATTTTTCCACTCTGGCAGCTCTGCGGTCAAACGGTGGTGGTACCCGCTCCGGCTGGCGGAAATGGAAAATCCAGAGCAGGGTCAGGGTAAAAATATTCAGCACCACCAGGGTAATTATGCTTATTAAGGCAAAACGGTTTTTGGTAAACAGGTCCATGCCATCATCACCTAATTATTGGTAAAGTATTCGTCATAACTTTTGTCATTTATGGAATATTCATCGGCAAAGGATGAAATATTGGCGGTTTGGGAATTCGAAGCAGAATTCCTATTCTGAAAAACAACCAGTGCAGAAACCAGATTCAGGAGCAGGAGCAGAACCAGAAAAGCCGGACGGAAGTGTCTGCCGATAAAAGATAGTAATCCGGATGGCACATGCTGGTTCCGGGCACTTTTTAGCTGTGCCTGCAAACGGGTGTAGAAGAAAGGGTCGTTCTCCAGCCTTTCAAACCGATCCAGTTGCTGAAGTGTTTTTTCCACTTCTTTATCAATTTGTTCTTTTCTTTCATTCTTCATTTTATGCCGGTTCATACTATCATTCCTGTAAAATTAGACGATTTTCAAAATTAATTCTTGCGGCGAACCGCATTTTATTCTCACAAATGTTTATCATAATACCGGTACAATTTCTTCTTCAGATTGACTTTAGCGCGATGAATCAGCGATTCCACCGAAGAGACCGAAGTATTCATTATCTCTGAAATCTCCTTATTACTGAACCCCTCGTATTTGCTCAAAGTGATGGCGATTTTCTGGTTCTCGGGTAAGCGGTCCATGGCTTGCTGCAGAATTTGGGCGCGTTCCCTTGCTTCCATATTTTTATCGGGATTATTTCCGGATGGCTGCTCAATCCGTTCAGCTACATCATCTATATTGAAAAGCTTTTTAAACTGTCCCATCCGTTTCTTGCGATTTTTACGGCGCAGGAAATCCAGGGATTTGGTTACCGATATCCGGTAGATCCAGGTGGACAGTTTGGCTTCCTCCCGGAATTTTTCCAGAGACTGATATATTTCGATAAAAACTTCCTGGGCGATATCTTTGGCATCCTCCCTGTCCCGGACGAAACCATAACAGGTATTGATAACCCGGTCCTGGTACTGCTCCACCAGGGTTTGAAATGCGCCGGTTTCACCCGCCTTTACTGCCTTTATCAGTTCGGTATCTTCCATAACTGAAATATATAACGCTTCTGACAGGGATTGATTCATTTTTTTGATAAAAATCTATTCATAGCGTAAGGCATCTATGGGATTCAAAGCGGCAGCTTTTCGGGCCGGATAAAATCCGAAGAAAACGCCCACCGCACCGGAAAATAAAAATGAAATAAAAATGATTTGCGGATTAATGATGGCGGTCAGCTGGGTAAAGGTGTTTAAAATGTAAGTAATCACAAATGCCAGGAAAATTCCTAACAGACCACCGGTAAGACTCAACACGATAGCTTCGGTCAAAAATTGTGACAACACATCAATACTGCGGGCGCCCACCGATAAACGGATACCAATTTCCCGGGTTCTCTCGGTTACCGAAACCAGCATAATATTCATGATGCCAATGCCGCCGACGATAAGTGATACCGCGGCGATAGAGCCCAGCAGCAGGGTCATGACCCGGGAAGTTTCCGAAGCGGTTTCGGCAATCTGGGTCTGGTCGCGGATGGTAAAATCGTCATCCTCTCCCGGAGCAATGCGGTGAGCCTGGCGCAAAATTGTCCGGATCTGATCTTCCGCAGCCTGCATATCGGCAGTGGAGACCGCGCTGGCATTGATCATATCTACCCACCGGTGACCCTTTAGACGGTATAGTACTGTTGTGGCCGGTGCCAGGATCAAGTCGTCCTGATCGGCACCCAACCCGCTTTGTCCCTTAGCCTTTAACACACCAATAACTGTAAACGGAACATTCCGGATGCGTATTCTTTGACCGGTTGGATCTTCATCCGGGAATAACTGATTGGCCACTGTCTCACCTAAAAGTGCGACTTTTCGATTGGCCCGCACATCGCGGTCGGTAAAAAATTCTCCATACTTAAGTTGCCAATCACGAATTTTAAAATATGATGGATAAACACCATACACCGTGGTCGCCCAGTTTCCGGTACCGCCAATCACCTGTCCTCCGGTGCGCACCACCGGCGAAACCGCACTCACCAGGGTTGCTTGCTTCTGAATATCCTCCACGTCATCAAAGGTAAACCGATTAAAACTTCCGGCACCACGGCTCACCCCACCGGCCTGACTAAAGCCGGGAAAAACGATGATCAGATTGGTACCCAGAGAATTGATGCCTTCTTCGATAACTTCTTGAGACCCCTGGCCGATGGCAACCATCACAATAACCGCACTAACGCCGATGATTATTCCCAGCGAGGTTAAAAGACTTCGGCTTCGGTTCTTTAGCAGGCTTTTAAAGGCTACCTTGAGTAAATTTTTCAACTGCAGCATGGTGTTTCTCCGGCATAATGCCCATTATTCTCAAAATTTTATTTTTGCTCTTTTTCCGGAACAACAATCTCATCATCCGGAACTTCTTCTTCATCTTTAAAATTAAGCAGGTCTGTTTTGGCGTCCCGGCGTTTTTCAACCGGATAATCCCGAAGAATATGCCCGTCCCGCATCTCCACGATCCGTTTAGCATATTGGGATATATCCTTTTCATGTGTCACCAGAATAATGGTGATTCCCTGGTTATTAAGCTCCTGAAAAACCGAGATAATATCGATGGAAGTTTTTGTATCCAGGTTTCCGGTGGGTTCATCCGCCAGAAGAATTGCCGGCTGATTAACCAGCGCCCGGGCAATCGCCACTCGTTGTTGTTCGCCTCCGGACATTTGATTTGGTTCATGATCCATCCGGTCCCCCAGGCCTACTTGCTGCAGTGCTTCTTTTGCCGCCCCGCCAGGATTCTTTATCCGTCTGGTTCGATCGTAAAACAGGGGAAGCTCAACATTTTCCAGAGCAGTAGTCCGGGCCAGTAGGTTGAATCCCTGGAAAACGAAGCCAATTTTCTGATTACGGATATCGGCATATTCATTCCGGCTCATCTTGCCCACCGATTTTCCATCCAGATAGTATTCGCCAGTGGTGGGCTCATCCAGGCAACCGAGCAGGTTCATCAATGTGGACTTCCCCGAACCGGAAGCACCCATCACCGCCACAAACTCACCTGTTTTCACCTCCAGATCTATTCCCCTCAATGCATGGACCGCCACCTCACCCATTTGAAATGTCTTGGTCATCTGAATTGTACGAATAACCGTGTTCACTAAAATCTCTTCCTATTTTTTTCCGTCATTAAAAATCCTGGAATTGTGACAACTGAACAAACTATCAAAGTAAACCGATTTTCTCATTGCTAAAACATCGGCCTTCTGCCAAAACCAGGCCCCGAATTTTGCTGATTTGCACTATTATTTTCTTTACCAGCCATAGCGGTAATGACCTTCATACCTGCCTTCAGATTCTTACTTTTAACAATCTCTGTTTCCATCCCATCGGTCATCCCGGTTCGCACATAGTCCACTGCCAGTTTCCCATTTTGATCCAGATACCAGACCTGGCCAAAATTTCGCGATCTCTGATTATTGCCAATTCTCCCTGCTGATTGCATGTTTCCGGATAAAGCCTGTCCACCCATCTGTGGTTGTCTTTTTTCCTTAATGGAATCCGGAAGGGCGGCCATTTCTTCCTGGCGTTTTTTTCTGAATTCCGCCACTATTTTTTCACTGGGCTGAAAGCGCAAGGCAGCATTGGGAACCATCAAAACGTCTTTCTTCTCTTCAATAATAAAATCGACCGTTGCCGTCATCCCCGGCAAAAGAAAATTCCCTTCATTAGTGGCCCGGATAACAACGGTATAGGTAACCACATTGGATTCTGTGGTCGGCTCCAGCCGGATTTGTTTTACCACCCCGGAAAATTTCTTTTCCGGATAAGCCTGAACATCAAACCGGACGGGCTGTCCGTCTTTGATCTGACCGATATCGCTTTCATCCACGTCCGCCAGAATTTCCATCTGGGAGAGATTCTCGGCGATAATAAAAAGGGTCGGTGTGGAAAAACTGGCGGCCACCGTCTGGCCAGCTTCCACATTACGCTGGGTCACAATGCCCGATATCGGAGACCGGATAACGGCATAATTCAAATTACGCTTTGCCCGCACCAGGGCAGCCTGCGCCGATATCAGATTGGCTTTCTGCGTTTTCAAATTAATCTTATAAGGCAGAAATTCTGCTTCGGAAATGAGTTGCTGGTCAAACAACGGTTTATTCCGGTTATAATCGGATTGGGCCTGTTCCAGTTGTGCTTCAGCTTTTTCCACACCGGCCTGGGCATCCAGCACAGCGGCTTTCAGCAACACCGTATCCAGTACTGCCAGAAGCTGTCCCTTTTTTACCCGATCGTTAAAATCCACATATATTTTGGCGATGGTTCCGGACACCTGGGTACCTACCTGAACGGACGTCACCGGACTCAGGGTACCCGAACTGGAAATGGTATTTTCCAGATTTCCTCTGGTCACTTCCCCAAACTGATAGGTAGGTTTACCATTTCCACTTACTGCCGCATAGATAATTTTGACAACAATAACCAGGACAATAATCGCAAAAACACCCAAAATAATTTTCTTTTTCATTACTGCATTCTCCATAAACACTTAATTAAAAATTGAGGTCGCCGAATCGATATTTCCGCTGTAATAATGAATGGCGATGTAATTGAGCAGCAGATTATAATCTGCATTCACCCGCTGATAAGCAGCATTGTAGAAATTCGTCCGGACCTGGCTGAGCTCTATATAAGTAGTTGACCCCACCCGAAACCGTTCCTCAGAAATTTTTAAGGCTTCCCGGGCGTACTCATACTGGGCATGGGCCGCTTCCCTTTGCTTTACTGCTGTCTGATAACCCAGCACGGCCTGCTGTACCTGGGAGCTGATCTGGAGATCCAGATTCTGCAGATCTAATTGCTGATTGGAAAGCTGAATTTGAGCCTGCTGCACACTGTTCCGGGTGGCAAAGCGATCGAACAGAGGCATGGAAAAGGATAAACTTAAACCAAAGTAAGGATTTTCATCAAAAAACTGGTTGGAAAAACCAAGATCGGAAAAACTACTGCTATAATTGGATCCGGCGCCGGCAGACAGAGATAATGTAGGCCAGTAACCGGACCGGGCTGCCCGAATCTGATATTTGACCGCCTGGATTTGATATCTCTGGGAGAGGACATCTTGCCTGGTCCCCAGGATATCCGCCAGATTTACTTCCGGCGGCTGGGTTGAAAAAAGAGAATTCAGTTTATCGATTGGCAACGACTGAAAGTGAATATCCACATTCGCCGGTTTTCCCAGAATCTGTAATAAACCGTACCGGCTAACCTGATAGTTCTGCTCTGCCTGAAGTAACTGCAGCTCAACTTGCTTTAAATCAGACATCTGCTGATAAACGTCGACCTTGGACAGGTTACCTACTTTCTCAAAAGCCTGGATTTGTTTCAATTGATCCTGCTGAGTGGAGAGATTATCCATGGCTATGCGGATAAATTCGCTGTCCAGTACAACCTGGATGAACTGGGATACGGTTCCATAAATGATTGATTGACGGTTCCAGGCATAGCTGGCAGTGTCCGACGCCCAGCCCAATTTGCTGGCATTCAAACGGGCCACATCATAAAATCCATTAAAAATATTTACATTGGAATTTACCGAACCATTGACCGATTCACTGGAAGAACCATTTTTCGGATAATTTTTCGAACCGGAAAGACTGGCATTGAGGTTAGGTAAGAAATTGTACTGAGCCTGTTTAATATCGATCCGATCCCCAGCAACCACATTGGAAAATTGCTTTAAACTGATATTTTCCTGCAAGGCTATCTGAATGGCCTGCGCCAGGGTCAGGGTCGGGGGTTCCTGGGCAAAGGCGGAATTCAGTTCGATGCCGGCCAGTGATAATATCCCAAAAATCAGCATACTGTAGAGAGAAATAGTTTTCGCATTTCGGTGCTTTTCCATCGGTATCCTTTTTCTAACTTGAATCCAGTTCAAAAAATTATTGCCTGTTCTCATTGCCCCATTGGCCTCTTCGTTTACCCCACTCCTGCCTTCGCTCCTGAATATATTTCCGGTATTCCTGCTTCTGGGATTCGGTTAATATGGCTTCAATCTTTTTGTCCCGTTCCTGTATGATGGATTGCATCCGGGAACGCATTTGCTGACGATCCCCGCTGCGATTCTCCCTCAATTCTTGCATCTGTTCCCGGGTGGAGGTCAGGATAGGTTCAATCTGGGCGACCTGTGCATCGGTTAGATTCAACCTTTCTTTCAATTCACTGATTTCCCGATTCTTTAATCCACCTGCAGGAGGAAACGATCCTTTCACGTTCTCATATTTCTTCTGCTGTTCAGTGGTCAGAATATTCCGAATCTGCTGATCCGTTTCCTTATCCAAATCGGCCATGGCAACTTTGATTGCTTCCGCATCATCCCGGTTTAATTCCCGGATATTTTGTGCCTGTTTTTCCGAATTCCGCAAAATTAGCTGTAGGTCTGCGGTCTGTTCTTCGGTCAGATCGAGGCTGGTTTTCAACTTTTCCACCTTTTGATCAATCGTTAGCGGTGGTTGGGCTAACAAGAATCCATTCAAAAAAACCGTAACTAACAAAACCATCACAAACCAAATATTTCTCATTGCATCTACCTCAGATTTGAATTGACAGATAATGACCAGAAGTATTGAAAAACTTCATTTCGGATATTTGAATAATCAACTACAATCCCCCAATTTCGGTGCAAAATTTGTTGTTCATCCATGAAGATTTGATGAAAGTTCGAATACATGAAAGTCTCACAGGTTACTTGTTAACCGGATGGGTTTCATAAACTCCCGGTGGTCTTTCGCCGACGTATTGATATCGAATTCGTATTTAATTTTGAAAAACCGGGCGATCTCAAATGAGTGATCAACTTCAGATTCGCCCTTATCCAGAAAATCATACAACTCCCGGGCGAACCATTTAGCAGAGAGATGATTTCCGACAGCTATTTTATAGAGCATTTCAACTTTTGAAACCTTCACAGCCTGATTTGCAAAACAAATTTTAATGCCATCCCGGATGAATATTTTGGCAATTTCCGGATTAGAAAATTCTACTGGTTCCTGGATGGTGAAGGTGTCATCCAAAAAGTGACTGATGACATATTCACAAAACTGCGGTTCAAAATCCAGGATTTTACCCAAACGACGAACACTATTTTTTTCAGATTCCTCCGCCAGTACTTCTCTACCCATCAGTAAAAGTATTCCTTTAAAATAATTGCTTCGATCCTGAAAACTTATCTCCATAGTGCCATTCCTGTTTGTTGATGTCTACAGCTCCAAAAAAAGGGTCTGCCGGATCAGCCGACAAACCCTTTGAATTGGAAAATCACCTATTGTTTAATCATCATCCCAGTTGCGGTGTTTCTGCATTCCGCCGCGACCCATTGGTCCACGAGCAGGATGAGAATCGAATTTAACCCGCTGTTCGTCGGTCAGAAGGGATCTGATTTGCTGGCGATGGGCTGCTCTCTCCTTCATCAACTCTGTGCGGACTTTACCGATCTCATCAATTTTCTTATTAATGTCATTCATATTTACTTTGTCCACAGTGGATAAAGTTCGCAGCTCAGCCCGGAGCTCACCCAGTTCATTTCGCAATGGCAGAACATTTTTCATATGCTCGGTACGGAGCTTCTCGATCTGCTCTTTTTGGGCATCGGTTAAATTCAGCATAGCGAACATTCCCGGTTCATGCTCCCGGAACATCTGGTGTCGTGGTCCTTCCATCGGTCCTCTTCTTTCCATCTGGGCCAGGGACAGACCGGCCAGCACCAGAACAATTACCGCAGCCGATAACAGAATGAAATTTCTTTTCATGGTTTTCTCCTTTCTTTTTTATCATCAGTTAGCATCTGATTGATCGACCATCAAATTTTTCATCATTCTACAGCTTAAGACGTCAGCCGGAGAAAAAACTTGCGTGGATTTTAATTTTGTAAATTTTCAGGAAGGATAAAGAACAAGATAAGTCGAATCAAACTAATCCGTACTCAGATCCCGCACTATGAATCCGGAAATACCGACATAAATCATGAACCGTTTCTCCTTACCGGAGGTTTGGAATACCGCATTCCCATAAACCGTGCTGACCATGGGTAATTCCGGGCCATAATCATAGAGAAAGCGCCAGAGCGGATGATTTTCATTCTCCACCAGGGAATAAATAGTTGGTTGCTCTTTCATCTCGTCAATGGTGCGCAGGTAACGGCCCCGGATGCGGGTTAAACGATAACGGGTATGCAGTCCCATAAAATTCAACCAGTCATCCCATTTCAGGATATCCCCTTCCAGTACCCACTGATCCCCTTTTATCAGGAACTGATGGGTAACCTGGGAGTCCGCCGAGACATATTGAATCAGAGTTACCCGGCTGGTTTCATCCTCGCCCACCTGCTGCACCAGCACTTCGGCAACCGGTTGCTCCAGCGTGAAGGCGTGGTATGCTTTGATAAAGAACCCGAAAAACATGATCATGCCGAATACGGCAATCCAGAGAACCAGGGTTATCAGATTACGGAGACTGGCCAGTAATTTGGGACGGGAAGTCTTTTTACCGGAGAGGGCCCGGATTAACCAGTTGATCCGGCGAACCAGATAATAGAGCAATAATAAAATCCCGATGAGGACGCCAAAGGCTCCGAGATATAAAATCATTTATTTTCCTTCAAATAATCGCATCTGTATTTCTGATCCAATATAATAACAGAACGGTCTGTTTCAGAAAAGATATTGATTTCTTTGCCGTCTCACAATATATTTAAGCAATTCCGTTGGGGGTGCTCTCTAAAACGAGGGCTGAGACAATACCCCTGAACCTGAACTGGGTAATACCAGCGTAGGGAAACGGAAACTAAAAGACATCATTAATTTTAGTGGCCGTTTTCCGAAACTGGAGGACGGCCATTTTATTTTTTGGAGGCATTGCGGTGAAGTATTTTTCAATCATTTTTATTTTAATTTTTGCTTCTGCTCTTTTTTCCCAGGATGGAAAACTGATGGGAATTGTCCGGGATGAAAACACCGGGGAACCACTGGTAGGTGCCAACGTAGCGCTGCAGAAAACACGGATGGGTACGGTAACCGATCAGGATGGCGAATTTGTGATTGAGCGGATAAAACCAGGTGACTATAAGCTTACCATTACCTACATTGGCTATCAGGACTATACGGAAAAAGTGACCATAGAACCATCGAAGGTTTTCAAACTAAGTGTAAATCTGAGAGAAACACCAATACGCGGAAAGGAAGTAGTGGTGGTAGCCACCCGCGCCATTGAGGGGGAGACCCCCGCCGCTTTCGCCACCTTGACCAGGAAGGATATCCAAAACAGTTATTTTGCTCAGGATATTCCGGTGATGCTCAGCCAGCTTCCTTCCACCACCTTTTATTCGGAAAACGGAAACGGCATCGGATATAATTATATTTCCATACGGGGATTTGATCAGCGGCGGATTTCGGTAATGATCAATGGCATCCCACAAAACGATCCGGAAGATCATAATATTTACTGGATCGATTTCCCGGATATGCTGGGGAATGTGGAGGATATCCAGGTACAGCGTGGAGCGGGAAATGCTTTTTACGGCCCACCGGCTATCGGGGGATCGGTCAACATCATTACTTCCCAGTTTTCCCAGGAAAAAAAGATCAGCGCTTTTGCCGGGTATGGCAGTTATAACACTCAGAAATATTCGCTCTCCCTCAACTCCGGACTGCTCTCTGACAAATTTGTATTGTATGGCCGGTTATCCCGGATCAAAAGCGACGGATACCGCGAGCAATCCTGGTCAGATTTAAAAAGCTATTTTATTGGTGCGGCCTGGTTTGCCAAAAACAGCACCACCCGGTTCCATTTCTATGGCGGACCGATTGAAGACCACCTGGCTTATTATGGAATCCCAAAGGAAGATACTCAAAACCGGGAGACCCGCACGGCAAATCCGATTAGGCGGCCGGATGAAATTGAGAATTTTAATCAGCCTCATCTGGAACTGATGAATGAATATCAGCTCAGTAAAAACCTGAAACTGAACAACACGCTTTTTGGAATCCGCGGTTATGGTTTTTTTGACTACGATGGTTCCTGGGCGCCTCTCTCCTATTATCGCCTCACCCCGGAATACGGTTTTGAAGTAAGCGGCGATCCGGAGCAGATTTATTTGGACGATCTGCTCATCCGGGCCTATGTGGATAACAAGCAAGCCGGCTGGCTGCCCCAGCTCCAATATACCCATTCGAAAGGAAATGTAATCGTCGGCGGTGAATTCCGGTTTCATCGTTCTCTGCACTGGGGCAGAATACAAAAGGGAAGCCCCGACCTGCCGTCAGCAGTTTCCGGTCCCTATCAGGGTCTGGATTACATCGGCAGCCGGCACTATTATGAATACAAAGGAGCGAAAGATATAATTTCTCCTTATATTCATACAACCTATAAATTCCGACCGGATCTTCTGGTCATGTTCGATCTGCAACTGGCGTATAACAAATATCGACTTTACGATGAAGCCTTTATCGGAACTGATTTCAGCCTGCACTATTATTTTTTAAATCCCCGGCTGGGTGTGAATTACAAGCTGAATCAAAATTTTAATGTGTTCACCAGTTTCTCCCAAACCAGCCGGGAACCCCGCTTAAAAAATTTTTACGATGCCGCTGAGGCCAGCACTCCGGAGGGTTGGGGGGCGGTAACGCCGCAATTCGAGGTCAAAGCAGATGGGAGTTATAATTTTGATCAGCCCCTGGTTGAACCGGAAACCCTCAACGATATCGAACTCGGGTTCGGATACCAGAATGCTTCCTGGAAAGCCCATCTCAATCTTTTTTATATGACCTTTATCAATGAGATAATCAAAAAGGGGCAACTGGACCGGTTTGGTCAGCCGGTTACCGGCAATGCGGATCGAACCCTGCACCAGGGAATCGAAATGGATTTTCAGGGATATATTTTTTCTAATTTTATCCTCAGCGGCAATTTTACCTACAGCGAAAACAAATTGAAGAAGTACTCAGTATTTGATAGTGGCGGAAATGAAATTGTTCTGGATGATAATCCCATCGCCGGTTTTCCCAACACCCTGGCCAACCTGAAGGCGACCTATTTATTCGATCGACTGATGCTCTCACTCTCGATGCAACATGTTGGCAAGCAATATACGGATAATTTCAAAAACGAGACGAATACGGTTGATTCATACACCGTTTTTAATGCTATGCTCGGTTATCAAATCCTGGAAATATCCGGTGTATCCAAAATACAGCTTCAACTGCACATCCGAAACCTGTTTGATACACTTTATAATCGTTATGGCGCGGGAGAAGAATTTTTTCCCGCTGCCGAAAGAAATGCTTTTATTAATCTGAAACTGGATATATAATAGCCCAAAACTAAGGGCCCGAACATATGGAAAAAAGAACAGCTTTACTGGTTGGAGCAACCGGGCTGGTAGGTGGCCATTGCCTGCATTATTTGCTTATGGATGAAACCTATAGCCGGATTGTTGTGCTCACCCGGCGAAACCTGGAGATTGAAAATCCCAAATTAACCCAGCTTATAATTGACTTCGACCAGCTGGATAAGTATAGTGATCAGATAAAAGCGGATGACATCTTCTGCTGTCTGGGCACGACCATAAAAAAGGCCGGTTCGCAGGAAGCTTTCCGGAGGGTGGATTATCACTATCCGGTCGAGATTGGACAAATCGCCGCCAAAAATGGCGTCCGGCAGTTCTTACTGATCTCTTCGCTGGGGGCTGACAAAAAGTCGAAAATATTTTACAACCGGGTAAAGGGTGAAACTGAGGCGGCCATCCGGGAAATACCGTTTTATGGTGTACAGATATTCCGGCCATCTTTACTGGTGGGGGATCGGACGGAAACCAGGGGCGGCGAAAAGATCGCTGAATTTTTTCTAAAAATACTGAAACCGATACTGATTGGCGGTTGGAAAAAATACCGGGCCATCTCCGCAGCCAATTTGGCCAAAGCCATGGTGGAAATAGCCAAGACCGATCTGAAGGGCACTCATATTTATGAATCCAATCAGATCCAGTTTTTTTGTGATCAGTTGCAAAGAAAAGGTGTCTGATGGAACCGAAACACTTCCTTCTGATTGCCAATGGTGAATTGAACTGCTCGGATTTTAAACGGGTTGATTTGGCACAATTTACCGAAATAGTTGCCCTGGATGGCGGAGCTGTACATTCACTTGATTGCGGCATTCCGCCGGATGTGATCATCGGGGATCTGGATTCCCTCCCGCCGGATTACCAGGATAAATTTCCCCAGAGTCAGTTTGTCCGTAAACCATCCCAGGATATGAACGATTTGGAAAAGGGAATTATATATTGTATTGATCAACAGGCGGACGAGTTGACCATACTGGGTATGACCGGCGGAAGAAGCGATCATCTGCTCAACAACTTTTCGGTTTTGGCCCGGTACGATCAGAACATCAGGATTACCGTGATTGACCAATATGCCAGAATTCTGCTGCTCCGCAGCGATTACCAGTTCCGGGGAAAACCGGGGCAAATTGTCTCCCTTATCCCCATGGGGAAGGTAAAAGGTATAATTACCCGGGGATTGAAATATGCACTGAAAGATGAGTCTCTGGAATTTGGTATCCGGGAAGGTCTGAGCAATGTTATCACCAGCTCGCCGGTCAGTATATCTATAAAAAATGGATTGCTCCTCCTCTTTATTCACTGGCCGGATCCTTTATGATAAAATTGCACCCGCTGGAAATTATTCCCATCCTTCTTTACCTGGTCCTGCTGCTGTTCATTGGTTTCCGCAAACGATCCAATCTTTCCGATGAGGAGGATTTTATTCTGGGTGGTCGCCGGCTCACCCTGCCGGCATTCGTGGCTACCCTGGTGACTACATGGTATGGGGGCATTCTCGGAGTGGGAGAATTTACCTATCGCTACGGATTATCCAACTGGGTGGTATTCGGGCTGCCCTATTACATTTTCGCCATCCTTTTCGCCTTTCTGCTGGCTTCCCGAATCCGGAAAGCGCAGTTGTTGTCCATACCGGATCAGCTTTACCGGAACTATGGCTATGGCAACGGATTGATTGGAACCATCTACACCTTTTTTATGACCCTGCCGGCGCCCTATGTCTTGATGGTCGGATTTCTGATTCAACTCATCAGCGGATGGCCGCTTTATATCTGCATTATACTGGGAACTGTTTTTTCCATGATCTATGTGATAAACGGAGGTTTTAATTCTGTCGTCAGGACAGACAAGCTTCAGTTTGTTCTGATGTTTGGGGGTTTTATCCTTTTGTTTTTTACCCTTCTTTCCCGGTACGGCGGTCTGCCATTTCTCACTAATCATCTTCCCGAAAATCATCTTACCCTCACCGGGGGCAACAGTATTCAATATATTGTGGTCTGGTTCTTTATCGCCCTGTGGACGCTCATCGATCCCGGATTTCACCAGCGCTGCTATGCGGCAAAAACCCCCGGGATTGCCCGGAGGGGTATCCTGATCTCGGTGTTGTTCTGGCTGATCTTCGATTTTCTGACCACCTCCACCGGGCTCTATGCGCGGGCACTGTTGAATGATATCGATGCGCCCTTATCCTATCCGCTGCTGTCCCATCAAATATTGCCGCCGTTATTATCCGGACTGTTCCTGACCGGCCTTTTGGCCACCATCATGTCCACTGTAGACAGTATGTTTCTGCTCTCTGCCATCACCATTGGCCACGATTTTACCGGTAAACTGAAGCGGATAAAAATCTCACGGGTGAATCTAATCCGGATCGGTCTGTTTATCAGTGCCCTGATTTCCATTTTACTGGCGATCCTGTTTCCATCGGTCATCCAGTTGTGGTATATCATCGGGACGCTGTTTATTCCACCCATGCTTATCCCGGTTTTAGGCACCTATTATCCCTTTTTTCGGCTCTCAAAAACGATGGCCGGCTGGAATCTCGGATTATCCTTTCTTATTTCCTTCTTCTTCCTGTTGCAGTCGATCAGGATAAGCCCTTCCATCATTCAACTCAATTACTGGCTGAATATTCAGCCGATGTATCCCGGCCTGATAACTTCGCTCATTATCTTCATGCTTTTCAGATGGCAAAAACAAAAGACCACCACGGAATTTTCCGGAACGGATAATTCTCTCTAAATACCTGAATTTATTCTGCTCAATCCCGGACAGAATATCAAATAAATCCGGCAAATCCCAAGAGTTCTCAAGTCTCTTTAACCGGTTCTTTCTTCATTTCCGTCTCAGTCCCGGTCTTCTGCATTCCGGGGACTACACTTTTTCGTTTCCCCGGATTCTCTTTAAAATCTATGTCTTCATCAAAAACCTTTTTGATTTCGCTGAAGTTTGAATTAACCGCCTTCTTGAACTCGAAAATACTGCCACCCAGCGCCCGGGCTATTTCGGGTAATCGCTTGGCACCAAAGAGTAGGAGAACCACCAGAAGGATAACTAACATTTCACCCATTCCGATACTTCCCAGCATATTATTTCTCCCAATTAATAATTGGTTAAATTTCTCCCGGATAATAGAACCGGTAAAGCAAATCGATCAGGAGGACCGACTCAGACTGATAAATATTGATCTTTCTCCTTATCAATTCTTCCCGGACGAAGTTGAAAGATTCTGCCCAGCCCTTTTTCTGGTTTAACTTTTCCAGAAATTGGTTAAAGGCTTTTACATCCTTCTGAAAAATTGCTTCAATAAATAATTTCCGGTTCTTCCGGTTAAATAAATATTTTATTTCCTTTAGCCGAGCCCGGGATTTGCGCTGCCGTTTTTCCCGATTCAGATATATCTCGAGCTCAGGATCCGAAATTCTTTTTATATCTTTCATATCTTCCATTTTCATCTTTATAAAATTTTGTCATTGGAGGAGCTTTTAAATCCGCTGGAGCCAGATCAATGATGAACACAAACCCAGCGATATTTCCTCCCTACATCTGCTTGGCCAATTTCGATTTCTTTGATTTTTTCGTTTTCTTCCGGCTCGGGATCTCCTTCAAAACCGGTTCAGCCGGCTCGTCTTTCGAGGTCAGCACGATATAGAAACCGTAAAACATTAATACCAGCAGAAAACCACCAAACAGAATAATCAATACATAATTTAGGTAAGCACCCATAAGATCATCCTTTCCTAAGCTAATTGTTTTAATTCAACAAAAATTACCGGAAGCGTATATTGCAACTGATTAAAATCAGATCAATGCTCCGCCTGCGGTTCATTCGTAATAGCTATTTGGGGAAAGTCAACCTTCTTCAGTGTGCTCGCTTAAGGGGAATTTAAAGCAGATTTTGGGAGTGTTAAAATGGAGACCCGAATTGTGTTCCGGGTAGGTAATAATTTCATCAAATATCAACAAACCGGATAGAAAATTCAGGGTTAGATTCCGGTTGTTGTTAATTTTGAGTATATTTTGCGTCCAGTCTTCCAGGGAATTAACCTTTAAAATCTGGCCATTTTCCAGATCATCCTGGATAAATAGATTTGGAGAATCAGTGGCAGAAGTGCGGATTGTCTGAAAGGGATTTAAACTTAAACCGACGATAAAAAGAGTGAGATAAGCCAGAAGCAGCAGGTAACTCTTAAGATGTATATGCTTTGCCATAAAAGTTCATCACATTTACCAATATGACACAGCCGAATTTGGCAAAAGTTCCGGCGCCGAACAACTAAATTTTACCAATAAATTAAAAAACAGAAGTGAAAAATATGGAGTGATAGAAAAAGATTTACTAATCGACCGAATGGAAAACTGACTTCTGAATAGATCCATCCAGCCGATAGACCCGTACCAGGCTGGAGATGATTTTTAGTGCCAGGTTCCAGGCTTCCTCCTCCGCTAAATCCTTATCATCGTGTTTACTCAGGATGGCGCTGTCTTTTATTACAGACCACCTGCCCGAATCGGGTATTACCTGATAGATATGACGGGCTGCCATAAGTGTTCCTTTATAAAAATCTATATGTTACATCACATTTTCATCAAAATTTATACCGGCCGGTATTACAATCAGATAACATCATCGTTATGATTGGTTTAAACTTTAATCACCTGCACGTTACAGATTTTACAGAAATTTCGCAGGTTATGTTTCATATGGCGAATTAAATTTATCGTTTCAGGATCAAACTGATATGGGTAAATTTGAAACTTTAAATACCGGAGAGATCATGTTACGATTCTTAAAATATTGTTTGTTCATCGGGATATTTGTTTTAGCCTGCCAACCCAAACCATTGGTCAAACATGAGGCACCAACCGGACCGCCACCCTCTCCGGTCCTAAAAACATTGCCAGATTCTGCTCGGGTGCTGGTTGATCAAGAAAATGTGAGAGAAAGTCCGAACGGCACTGCTTTTGGTACACTTCATAAAAATGAAAAAATTTATTTCCTGGGTCATCTGGGAAACTGGATCATTTTCCATAATAACCGGTTTGATTCGGTTTTTGTCTGGGGCCCTTCAGTGGGCATTAGTTATATCAACATTTACAATCCTCTTACCTATTATGATATCACCTACCAACAGTTCTACCGGCTGAGTTACCTGCAAAAACTCCTGGGCGTCTCCGGCAAAACCATAAATGACAATCCACAAAGCTACCAGGTGTTTTTCTATCACCTCGGTCTGGGAAGTCATCAGGAGATTGTGATGGAGGTGACCACTGAGAGCACCGAGAAAATTCAACATGGTATTACCCTTACCATCCGGAAAAGCGATGGTCTGATTTCCCGGGTAGATGTGGATTATCTCGATCCGGTTAAGGGCACGGAAAAAGCCCTGTCCATAAGCGATTTAAAAAACCACAAGCCCTCTTCCCAAACTGATAGCGAAGTTACCTGGAAACCCGGTACCCTCGTTCCCGGACTTCTCATCCGGTTGGAACGAAAAGAGTGGAAGAGTCTCTTCTTCCGCAGCATATCATTTCAGAAAGAGTGACGCTGATATGGATAAAGCACTCCAAATCGCTCATACTTCTTGATCAAGGGAATCATTTTATCAGACAGATAATCCATCACTTTCCGGCCACAGGTAATGAATTTCAGACCTTTTTTTCCGTTTGGAAAAATTTTGTCAGATAGTTATATTTGTAACTGTTTAAAAAATATTGAATAAACTACATTTTCAATCTATGCCAGAACTCCGGAAAGATCCTGTTATCGGTAGATGGGTCATTATTTCCAGCGAAAGAGGACGTCGACCTTCAGACTTCATTGAGGTGATGGAAAAGAAAAAAGGCGGATTTTGCCCGTTTTGTTACGACAACGAGGAGCACACCCCTTCCGAAATCCTATCCATTCGGCCGGATAAATCCGAGAAAAACAAGCCCGGCTGGACGCTGCGGGTATTCCCCAACAAATTTCCGGCGCTACGAGTGGAAGGCCAGCTTAACCGGCAGGGAGATGGCATCTACGACCGGATGAACGGTGTAGGCGCACATGAAGTAATTGTGGAAACACCGGAACATTTTAAGGAATTTATCGACCTGGAAATCCCGGCCATCCGGGATGTATTCTGGGCCTTTCGGGAGCGCATTCTCGATCTGAAAAAGGATGTCCGATTGAAATATGCCTTAATCTTCAAAAATCACGGCATGAGTGCTGGCGCTTCGCTGGAACATACCCACTCGCAGCTCATTGCCACACCCATTATTCCCAAAACGGTGGTGGAAGAAATTGAGGGTGCCAGGAAATATCATGACTATAAAGAGCGCTGTATCTTCTGCGATATCATCCATCAGGAGTTGAACGACGGTTCAAGAGTGGTTTTTAACAATGAATTCTTTCTGGGACTCGAACCCTATGCGCCGCGCTTTCCCTTCGAAACCTGGATTCTCCCGAAAAAACACTATAGCCATTTCGAAAGTATTACCGACGAAATGCTGGAACACCTGGCCCTGATCATCAAGGAAGTTTTTGCCCGGATCAATATTGCCCTGGAAGATCCGCCCTACAATTTTCTCATCCACACCTATCCCATGCAGGAAGATCCGAATGACTCCTACCACTGGCATGTGGAATTTATGCCCAAACTCACCCGGGTAGCTGGATTTGAATGGGGGACCGGATTTCATATCAATCCGACCAGCCCGGAGGAGGCAGCTCAATATTTGAGAAAAATAAATCTATAAATCTGAGGTTTTAAATGAAGTCATTAAAAATATGCTATGTATCATCGGAAGTCGTACCCTTTGCCAAAACCGGGGGGTTAGCAGATGTAGCCGGTGCTCTGCCTATTGCCCTGAAGGAATTAGGTCAGGACATCCGATTGATGATGGCAAATTATAAATCGATAAATGAACGGAAATTCGTCCTGCGGGAAGTCATTCGGCTCAAGGAGGTTCATGTAACTCTGGGTGAGGAAACCAAGATTGTCGACGGTAAAACCGCATTTCTCCCCAATTCAAAGGTCCATGTCTATTTTCTCCATATACCGGAATATTTCGATCGGAAGGAATTATACACCGATCCAACCACTGGCAAGGATTTTGAGGATAATGCCGAACGTTTTGCTTTCTTCAGCAGATCGGTTCTGGAAACCTTAAAACTGCTCTACTGGCAGCCGGACATTATCCATTGCAACGAATGGCAGACTGCCCTGATTCCATTTTACCTGAAAACCCTTTACAAGGATGACGAATTCTTCAAGAACACCCGGACGGTCTTTACTATCCATAACCTGGCCTACCAGGGTGTGTTTCCCAAGGAGAAAGCAAAAAAGATTGATATACCTGAGGAATATGTGAAAGCCGGGGGCGCCTTCGAACTCTATGGCAACCTTAATCTGCTGAAAGGTGGTCTCATATTCTCCGATATGCTGACTACAGTAAGCGAAAAATATGCCCAGGAAATCATGACCGATAAGGAGTATGGTTACGGATTTGAGAAGCTTCTCGCCAAGGAGAAAAAGGAAATTTATGGCATTCTGAACGGCGTGGACTATGATAACTGGGATCCGGAGACCGACAATATTATTCCGCAATCCTATAGCGCTGAAACGGTAAAAAAGAAGCGGGTAAACAAGCAGGCACTGTGCAAACAGAACAATCTCAAATTTGATGAAAAAATTCCGGTCATCGGGAT
>CAZTXJ010000004.1:25951-40962 GCA_964617285.1 uncultured Calditrichaceae bacterium
CACTGTGCAAACAGAACAATCTCAAATTTGATGAAAAAATTCCGGTCATCGGGATTATTTCCCGGCTGGCGGATCAGAAGGGATTTGACCTGATCGCCGAAGCTGCGGAAGAACTCATGAAAATGGACCTGCAAATGTTGATCCTGGGAACCGGTGATCCCAAATATCATCAGCTGCTGGAAAAACTGGCCAAAAAATATCCCGAAAAACTGGCGGTGAATTTACGTTTCGACAACAAGCTGGCCCATCTGATTGAAGCCGGTTCGGATATGTTCCTGATGCCATCCCGCTACGAGCCATGCGGTTTAAACCAGATGTACAGCCTTAAGTACGGCACGGTGCCCATTGTGCGGGAAACCGGGGGACTGGCGGATACCATCACTAATTACGACAAGAAGACCGGGGAAGGAAACGGTTTTACCTTTAAAGCCTACAAGTCCAAGGAAATGGTTGATGCGATCAAACGGGCGGTGAAGACTTATCAGGATCAGGAAAGCTGGATAAAGATCCAGCGGACCGGCATGGCTGCGGATTATTCCTGGGAGCAGTCCGCCAAAAAATATATGGAATTATACGAAAAAGTAATGCAGAAATAGTACCATATTCAAAACATAAAATAGCCTCCGCTGCATTCCGGAGGCTTTTTTAATTATAGAGGAATTAAATAAACTATATTTGATGATTGAATATTTAATAACGACAAAGAAGGGTCATTCCCCGCTTGCTGCAGGCAGGCGACCGAAGCGAATAGAATGAGCGAGCGGAGGAATCTGCGAAGATTTCTCGATTCCGTCCGTCATATGACGAACTCCACTCGAAATGACTCCGTGATTAATTAATGGATAAAATCTAATAAAGTACTCGATCTATCCGGAAAACTGATATGAAAAAAACGCCTGCCATCTTCATCGACCGGGACGGGACCATCAACCAGGAAGTCGGCTACATCGGCCAGGTGAAAGACCTGAGGCTGATTCCCGGTTCGGCCGAGGCCATCCGCCTGGTCAACCAGTCCGGCCGAAAGGTGGTGGTTATCAGCAATCAATCCGGGGTGGCCCGTGGATATTTTGACGAACAGGTGGTTGAGACAATCAATACCGCCCTGATCAAAATGCTGGAAGAAGAACAGGCGCGGGTGGATGGCATTTATTACTGCCCGCATCATTTAAAAGGATATCCGCCGTACAACATCGACTGTTCCTGCCGGAAACCGGCTTCCGGGATGTTGCTGCAGGCAGCAGAAGATCTGAACCTCGACCTGACCCAATCTGCGGTGATCGGGGATAAATATACCGATGTGCTCACCGGCCACCGGCTGGGAATACCGGGCTTACTGGTGCGAACCGGATTCGGAGAGGGGGAGATTGAAAAGCACTCTGTCACCTGGAATAAAGCCCCGGATTTTATCGCGGCCGATTTGCTGGAAGCCGTGCGATGGGTGTTATCGGAATCCAAATTAAAAAAGACAAACTCATAAAGAATCTGCATTCCATTTCCAATCCACTTGATTTTATTTAAGTTGATTGTTACTTTCTTGCTGTTCGCCAAAACACACGCACAAGAACATTTTGAGCATGAAAACCGAAACTTATCAGCATCTGCAAAAAATCGTGAAAACCAGAAAGGCCGGATTTGTCCTGCTTCTGGATCCGGACAAGTTGCCAACGGAAAAAATTTCAGATACTATCCAACAAGCGAAGGACAACGGGGTGGATTGTATTTTTGTGGGTGGCACCCTGCTGCTCAGCCAGAATTTCGACCCGTTTGTCCGGCAGGTAAAACAGGCGGCGGATTCCCTGCCGGTGATTCTTTTCCCGGGCAGCGTCTTTCAGGTATCCTCCCATGCCGACGCCATTCTCTATCTCTCTGTAATCAGTGGACGAAATCCGGCTTACCTGATTGATAACCAGGTGCTGGCCGCACCGGTGGTCTGGCAGAGTGGCATCGAAGCAATTTCCTGTGCCTACCTGCTGGTGGAATCCGGGCAGATGACCAGCGCCGAATTTATGAGCAACTCCCGTCCCCTGCCACGCAACAAACCGGACTTGGCCCTGGCCCATGCCCTGGCTGCCCAGTATCTGGGTTTCAAGCTGGTCTATTTAGAGGGCGGCAGTGGTGCTCAGTTTTCTGTCCCGGAGGAAATGATTACTGCGGTAAGCCGGGCCATCTCCATCCCGGTGGTGGTGGGTGGCGGCATCCGCACCCCGGAAAAGGCGGAAAAGGCAGTAAAGGCCGGCGCTTCATTCGTAGTAATAGGCAACCACTTTGAGGAACAGGACAATATGTCCCGCCTGCAGGAATTTTCCGATGCAATTCATGGAAGTATAAAACCATAAAATTTGTGAGGGATACATGGCCATAGACTGGCAGAAAACCGTCGAGAAAACCATTCTGGAAAATATAGAGGTTCAAAAGAAACTGCTGGAGAAAGCCAGCGATCCGATCATCCGGTCAGCCAAACAGATCGGGATCACTATTCGCAAGGGCGGGAAAATTCTGCTCTGCGGTAACGGTGGCAGCGCGGCCGATGCCCAGCATATTGCCGCGGAACTGGTGGTCCGGCTCACCAGCCAGAACAGCCGTCCTGCCATCGCCGCCCAGGCGCTTACCGTGGACACCTCCATTCTCACCGCTGCTTCCAACGATTTCGGTTTCGAATATGTCTTTTCACGGCAAATTGAGGCGCTGGGCAGCCGGGACGATACCCTGATCGCCATCAGCACCAGTGGGAATTCCGGTAACGTGATCGAAGCAGTAAACATGGCCCACGAAAAGGGACTTTATGTGATTGGTCTGCTGGGAGGAAACGGGGGAAAACTGGAGAAACTGGTGGACCTGCCGGTCATCGTACCATCCGCCGAAACCGCCCGGATCCAGGAAGCCCATGCGCTGATCGGGCATATCTTGTGCGATCTGGCCGAACAGGACCTTTTTTCCTGATAGGATAATTTGAACTGAAATCGCGTGATATAAAAATTTGTCTTCATCCGCCACCGGGGAGAATCATTCCGATAAACCTATGAACACCGGTAAACGCATCGTCAAAAACAGCCTTGTTCTCTACCTCAGTCACCTGTTCAGCAAACTCATAAACCTGGCCCTGGTTATTATTCTTACCCGGATGCTGGGCACCGATGGATTTGGTATTTACAATTTTGCCTTCGCCTTTGTGATTCTGTTTATGGTGCTGGGAAATATGGGACTTAATTCCCTGCTAACCCGGGATATTGCCCGCAGTAAAGCGGAGATCAACCGGTACCTGGGCAGCTCCATCCCCCTGATTATTTATCTCTCCGTATTTATAATTCTGCTGATCAACGGCATCACCCAGATAACCCATTGGACCGCCGTTCAGAAAATGGCCATCGGCATTTTCAGTTTCTATCTGGTATTCGATAGTCTGAGCCGTCATTTTATTGCTGTTTTCCGCGCTTTCGAGAAAATGGAGTATGAAGCGATCACCAATCTCAGCGAACGGACAATTATGCTGGCGGTTACCGTGGTCATGTGGACAACCCACCAGGGACTGATCCCACTACTTATGAGCTATGTGATTATTCAAATGCTGAAAGCGTTGATCGCTTTTCTGTTCATGCGCCGGTTTTTTCAGAAGATTGAGTGGCACTGGGCACATCCTCAAACCTTTACCCTGCTCAAGGCGGCTTATCCCTTTGCCCTGATGGCGATTTTCGGAACCATCTCCGGCCGTATTGATACCATTATGTTGAAGATCTTTCATACCGATCAGATGGTAGGTTTATATAATGCGGCCCATAAGCTGATCGAAAGTTTGCAGTTTATCCCGGAAAATTTTGTTATGGCCCTGTTCCCGGCCTTCTCAGTGCTTTATTTGAGCCAGAAAGCCAAATATAATTCCACCTTTGCCCGGGCCTTGCAATTCATGACTATCCTGGCATTTCCCATCGCCACCGGACTTTACTTGCTGGCACCCCAGATCATCCACCTGCTTTTTGAACCGGAATTTTCCCGGGCGGCAATCGCCCTGCGCTGGCTGGGAATTGCCCTGGGAATCATCTTTTTTAAGTTTCTGTTTTCCACCAGCCTTAATGCAATTGGCAAACAGCATCTGGTAGCAGCGATCACCGGTATTTCCATGCTGGTCAACGTCGTGCTGAACTATATTTTGATTCCCAAATATGATCTGCTGGGGGCAAGTCTGGCCACAATTGCTTCCGAATTTTCCGCGGTGATGCTGGTGATGTTCACTGCTCTAAAAATGGCCGAAACGCGTCTGCCCCTGGGTATCATTTCCAAAGCGATTGCCGCTTCCGCCGGTATGGCATTGTTTCTCATTTTCTTTCACAGCTGGAATGTGATTGTGTTGGCACTGGCAGGCAGTATCGTTTATTTCGTTCTCATCTTTTTATTGCGCGGGATTACCTTTGGGGAGATACAATCCTTTATCCGCCAGTACCGAAAAAACTGGTAGATTATAAATATTTGATCAGGAGATTTGACGCTTTATCAAATAGCTTAAGCATTTTGATATCTTGACATTTTTAATGAATTAATTTAAATCTCCAAAATTTTATGATTGCGCTGTAATAACCGATAAATTATCAATAATGAATATGACTAAAATTTACTTTTTCCTTTTACCTTTTGACTTTTTACTCATTATTCCCGGTTAACCCCGGAATGGATTCTGCTGAATCATGGAAGCCACTAAAAAAATTTTGATGATATCTTACACCTCGTTCATCCAGAAATTCTACCAGACCTTGCCGCATCAGATTTCCCGGCAAAGTGGTTGGGAGGTGACCGTGCTGGTTCCTCCTTATTGGAAAGAACTCTGGAGCGGTGGTAAAAAATACCTGGAAAAATCCGAAGATGAGCTGTTTGACCTGGTCACCGGAAACATTTTGTTCACCGGCAATCTGCATCTGGCTGTATTCCGGTCTCAATTGAAACGACTGCTCAAAAAAATTCGGCCGGATATCATCGATCTGGAAGATGAGCCGTTTAATCTGGGAAGTTTCCAGACCATTTTTTACCGGAATCGCTATTCCCCCCAGAGTAAAGTGATTTTGCATGCCTCCCAGCATCAGTACAAGAATTATCCAGTCCCGTTCAATTTTATTGAAAAATATGTCCTGAAACAAACCGATGCCATTCTGGCCAGAAATGAAATGGCCATTGATGTGCTGCGGAAAAAGGGATACCGGGGTATCCTGAAAAAGATCACCCACGGGGTAAATACCGATGCCTTCCGGCCACGGGACCTCCCTGAACTGTGCCGACAGATCAATCCGGAAAATAAACCGTTGGTGGGTTATGTGGGTGCACTGGAGATTCACAAAGGCCTGCATCACCTGATACAGGCGGTGCAAGGGCTTCATTGTAAATTACTGTTTGTGGGGGATGGCAGTTACAAAAAAGAATTAGAAGATCTGGTCTATCAATACCGGGTGGATGCTCAATTTGTGCCGTCCGCTACCCACGAGGAGGTTGCCCAGTTTATGAATTGCATGGATATATTTGTGCTACCCTCACTTACCATGCCCAACTGGGTAGAAAAGTTCGGACGGGTTCTGATCGAGGCCATGTCCAGCGGGATTGCCATACTCGGATCCAGCTCGGGTGAAATCCCAAATGTGATTGGCGATACCGGTCTGGTTTTCAAGGAGGGCAACATAGCGGACCTGCAGAAAAAATTAAATTACCTTATCCTGAACAAAAAAAAGCGGAATGAAATGGGGTGGAAGGGGCGAAAGCGGGTTCAGGCAAGCTATTCCTGGAAGCATATTGCCGGTGAGACAATCCTTGCTTATCAGGAAGTGCTGGACAAAAAAACTGTCTCCTAATAGATTATAATCCCAAATTAAGGTATGCCAGAAAATATTTACATCAACGGTCGGTTTTTAACCCAGGCAATAACCGGGGTTCAGCGCTACGGACATGAAATAGTATCCGCATTCGACCAGTTATTGATTGCCGATGAAATCGACCAGGAGAAATATCGATTCATCCTGTTGACTCCCTCCAAAAATATACTTTTCAATCCGGCTTATCAGAAAATCGAGAAACGGGCTGTGGGCAGATTCAGCGGGCATCTCTGGGAACAACTGGAGTTGCCCAAATATTCCGCAGACGGACTACTGTTCTGTCCGGGCAATACTGCTCCTATTTCCTCCCTTAATTCGGAGCAAAAGGTTGTGGTCACAATTCATGATTTATCCTACCACTATTTTCCCGAAGCTTACAGCCTGCCCTTTAGAATGTGGTATCATTTTCTGATCCCAAAAATTTTTACCCGGGCTGATGCAGTAATTACCGTATCTAACTCCGAGAAGTCCTCTCTGATAAAATATTTTCCGGAGGCCCAGCACAAAATTTTTGCAGTACAGAATGGAGGACTGCCAACACAATTTTTAAACAAAGCGTCTAACAGTTATGCCGGAATCGAGAAAAAATCCATTCTCTATGTGGGGGCATTAAACCGGCGGAAAAATATTGAGGGAGTATTGAAGGCGTTTGAACTGGTCTATCAGAATAAAGATTTACAATTAACAATCGCCGGCGCTTCCGGAAAAAGCTTCCAAAAATTTTACCAAAAAGAATCCAGTCGGTGCAGTGAAAAAATTAAATTTTTGGGGCAAATAAACGATCCGGAAGCACTGATCTCGCTGTATCAGGAGAGCCTGTGCCTGCTTTTTCCCTCCTTCTATGAAGCTTCCCCACTCCCCCCCATTGAAGCCATGGCCTGCGGCTGCCCGGTCATCGCCTCAGATATTCCCTCCCTCCGGGAGCGCTGTAAAGATGCGGCTTTATATTGTGATCCCTACGATGTAAATAGTATTGCCCAGGCCATTCTCACTTTAGCTGAGAATTCTACCCTGCATAAAGAACTGATAGAAAAAGGCTACAAACAGGCAGCAAAATATAATTGGCAAAACTGCGCCAGAGAGACCTTCCACATTATCGAAAATGCAATAAAACTCTAGTTTTTTATCTCACGAACAGGAATGTCCGGTTTTAGTCTATTTCACCGGATTCCTGATCCGGACGCTCCTGGGCCCATGCTTTAATTACCTGAATATCCGTTTGAGATAATTTCGCCTTGGTATGAATAATGAGGTAGCGAAAAGGCGGCATATCTCCTTTTTCAATTTCCTCCGGAATTTCTTTTCTCAATTTTGCCTGCTTTTGGGTGTCGTAACTATCCCATTCGGAAAAATTCATATGTTCTCTCCCGTCATTCACATCCCCAATAACCAGCCAGGAAACTGGCGCCACATGACTATACCAGGGCCAGGTAGTTTGATTCGAGTGACAGTCGTAACAGGATCGCTGAATAATTGCATGTACCTGTTCCGGCATCTGTATCTCCCCGGTCACCGGAGGATTGGTGCGTCCATACGGAATAAATTGAATAATAATGAAAATAAATACGATGATCAATCCGGTTAATTTGAGCTTACCCATCATTCTGTTCCACCTCTATTTTATTGTGTGCAAGGTCTGCCTGAACTCTCACGGCAAAATTTTTTCATTCCGATACGCGCTATTGAGCCAGCGGTGTAAGATCATACCCTTTATCTGACAAAACAGATTCATTTTCTTTGATAAATGTTTGGATCGACTCCATCGATATTATAAAGGTAATGCCATAATTAATCACTTTATTAAATTCGACAAACACCTCTCCCTGGTAGGGAATTCGGGAATCATATCCAGTCCGGCCAATATTTTCGCGCGGGGACATCACATATTCGTAATCTGCCGAAACCGAATTTGCTATGCCCACCAGTTCAAAATTAGGAACACCATCTCGTATAGCTAAAACAATACCACCGCTGAAGCCTTTATTAAAGAGGGCGTCCACCAGAAATGAACCATCACTATCCCGATTGGGCTGACTGACAATTCCTTCGGTTACCATCTGATATCCCTTGGGATATCCCATCAGATAAACAAACGAACCCCACTCCAGAGTTTTCGCTTTTCCAAGAGGATAATCAAAAACCGGTATCGGGTAATGGGTATCCGAGGTAAACATTTTACCGAGCAGAGCGATGTCTCGTTTTTTATCCATTACCAGCAATTCCAGACGGCCTCTTTCCGGCAGGTCGGCAATAAAATTATCCTGACGCTGTTTAAAGGCAATACTTTGAATATAAGAACTCGGTTTCCCCTCTTCGGTCGGGAAGTAGGTAATAATAGTATCAGGAAAATCGACAATATGGGCACAGGTCAGGAGGGTTAATCTTCTGCCACGATATTGAATTACCGTAGCAGTTCCAATAACCGAATTATTGTAGAACACTTCCCGGGTTGCTTTCTTCAGATAGCTATCATTGTGGATATCGTTGACGGTAATCCGGCTGTCATTTGCCAGAACATAACTTTTGTAATAGGCAATAGCCGATAATTTGCGAACAGTTTTTGATATTTTTTCCAGCTGAACGGAACAACTTTTATAGGGAAACTCGGAATCATATTTCCCATCGCTTAAGGTAGGATAAGCAACTTTGTAAATACTTCTGGCACAATTTAGATTAAGAATCTGGAGAAATGCAATCAGAAACAGACATCTTAGTAGGATCTTCATGGTTCTCCACCATTTTTATTTGTTACAAATTATATAATATTTAAAAAATATTCAACATTTACTTTTATCATAAATAATCCACTGTTATTTGCAGCCTGGACTTCATTTTTATGATCAATTCTTTATACGGAAAGTAGAGGAAATTGTTTTTTGCATAATAAAGCTTCAACCGATTTCATTTTGACAAGACCAGAAATAAAATTATAATAAATTTTTGAATAAAATTGATCGCGTGGTAAATTGGTCGCCTGAAATTAAAGGGTTTTGAGGAATGAGCCTTCTGCTTCTTTTTGGAATGAAATTATTATCGTCTATTATTGTAGCAAACACCGGAGTATGGAATGTCTCTTAAAGAATTTTTTGAACCTAAATCTATTGCCGTCATTGGAGCCTCCCGTAAGGAAGGGAGTCTGGGAAATGTATTTCTGGATAGTCTGCTAAAATTTGGTTACACCGGTCAACTGTATCCTATAAATCCAAACACCTCGGACATTAATGGCATTCCCTGTATTGCCAGCATTGATGCCCTGCCGGAAATTCCGGATATGGCGGTTATTCTTATTCGCAAGGAGCTGGCGGTTACCGCAGTTGAAGAATGTGGTAAAAAGGGTATCAAGAATATCATCATGATCACCGCTGGTTTCCGGGAAGTGGGCGGAGATGGTATCAAGCGTGAAAAGGAATTGATGAAAGTTATCCGTAAGTATAAAATGCAGCTTATCGGACCAAATTGTATGGGCGTAATCAATACCGATCCGAAATTCCGGATGAACGCGAGCTTTTCGCCCACCGAGCCCTATCCGGGAAATGTGGCTTTCGTTTCTCAATCCGGAGCGCTGGGGGTCGCTGTTCTGGAGATGAGCAAAGCGCTCCATCTGGGTTTCTCTGTTTTTGTGAGCGAGGGGAATAAAGCCGATCTCACCGACAATGATTTTCTGGAATTTCTGGCTGCACACGAAAATACTAAAGTGATTACTCTATACCTGGAAAGTCTGGAACATATCTCACAGTTCAGAAAAATTGCCACTTCCATCTCCCGCAAAAAACCGATTATCGCGGTAAAGGCCGGTCGCAGTAAAAGTGGGGCGAAAGCCGCTTCCTCCCATACCGGTGCCCTGGCCAGTTCGGATCTGGCAGCTGAAGCACTTTTTAAACAAACCGGAATCTTAAGAGCCGATACTATAGAGGAACTTTTCGAGTTTTCGCTGGCATTTTCAAATCAGCCGATACCAAAAGGCAATCGGGTGGCAGTGATGACTAACGCTGGTGGTCCGGCAATTTTAGCCACCGATGCCGTTGAAAGATTCGGATTGCAGATGGCTTCTCTGTTACAAAATTCCATTGATTCCCTGAAATCCTTTCTGCCGGAAGAGGCAGCACTGCACAACCCGGTGGATATGATTGCCAGCGCTAACGAAGAGTCTTATCAAAAAACCCTGGATATATTGCTGAAAGATTCCAATGTCGATGCGGTACTGACCATTATTGTCCGTCCTCCGGTAAACACAACTCCCCGACTGATCGCGGAAGGATTCAGGCAATCGCTAAAGGGACAGCAAAATAAACCGGTTTTTATCATTTTAATGGCCCAGCCGGATGAAGCGTGTGGGCTGGAAATATTCCAGGAGTTAAAACTGCCGGTTTATGCCTATCCGGAATCGGCAGCAAAAGCGATGGCAAAAATGCTTCAGTATCAGGAATGGCGAAAACCGTCCTTAGGTAAAGTGATTAAATATGATTCCCGTAAAAATGAACTGCTTCATATCTTTGCGGAAGCAAAAGCGGAAAAGAGGGGCTATCTGAAGAATCAGGATGTTCTTAGTATCCTGAAGGCTTATGAGTTTCCTGTTCCTGAAAGTACAATTGTCCAATCTGCTTCGGAAGCAGTAGCATTCCATAAAAGTCTTAAATCGCCGGTTGTCCTGAAAATAGAATCTGACGCTATTGTGCACAAGTCAGACATCGGCGGCGTTCGGATCGGCTTAAACGGTGCTTCAGCCATCGAAAAGGCATTCGATGAAATTATGCAGAACAGCCTGAAGGTGACCAGCGGGGATAAGATCTCAGGCATTTTTGTGCAGGAGATGGTTTCGGTCGGACGGGAAGTAGCACTGGGAATGAACCACGATCCTAATTATGGCCCCATGATCATGTTTGGCATGGGTGGAATATTTATCGAGGTTTTTAAAGATGTGAGCTTCCGTATTGCCCCGGTCACCAACCGGGATGCGGAAGAAATGATCCGGGAAATCCGCGGATTTGATATATTGCACGGTGTACGTGGAGAGGCAGGTGTCGATTTGGATTTTATCGCAGAAACCATACAGAAGCTATCGTTCCTGGTAATGGAATGGCCCCAGATCGTAGAGCTGGATCTTAATCCTTTTATGGTTGCGCCAACCGCTAAAAATTGTAAAATTGTGGACGCTCGAATCAAGATCGATCCAAAACACTGAACGTGGTAAAGGAAGTTTTATTTTTGCATAAATGTAGCATTTGCTCTAGAATAATATTTCTGATTCTTTTTCTACCCTCCTTCTGGCTGACCGCTTTTCCCCAGACCAGCGATTATTTATGGCCTACCGATGCCAGTACGGTCATGACCAGCAGTTTTTGTGAATTTCGGCCCCGCCATTATCATGCCGCCATCGATATAAAAACCTGGAACCGCACCGGATACCGGATCTTTGCCATCCAGGACGGGTATATCATGCGGGTTCGAGTCTCCGCTTTCGGTTATGGAAAGGCCGTGTATTTAAAACTGAAAGATGGCAACATTGTGGTATACGCGCATTTACAGCGCTTTATGCCCGCGCTTGAAAATTATGTGGATAAAATCAGGCAGTCCCAGGAACAATACAGTGTTGATCTACACCTCACGCCAAATCACTTTCCGGTAAGGAAAGGGCAGGTCTTAGGTTACACCGGCCGGACCGGCATCGGCGTTCCGCATCTGCATTTTGAAATCAGGAATCCGCAGAGTAAACCCATTAATCCGTTACAATTCTATTCCGATAAAATTACCGATACCATTAGCCCGCAGTTATACGAACTCGCCTTAATTCCGGAAGATTACCGCTCGCTGATAAATTTTACCCAGGATACGCTTTTCATAAATCTTAATCAACGGTCAAATGTTTCCCTGCCGGATACTTTTCAGATCTCCGGTAAAGTGGGTTTAGCTTTAAAATCCTGGGACCGGGCCAATGGCGCTACCAATTTATTCTCCTTCTACCGGGCCAATATGTGGATAGACGATTCACTGGTTTACTCGGTGCAATACGATTTATTTTCCTATGCTAATACCGAATTGATTGAGCTGGATAAAAATTTTTCTCTCTGGCGAAAACAGATCGGAATTTTTCATAATTTTTACCGTCATCCGGAAAACCGGTTACCACACTATTTAAATACACCGGCCTACGGGGGATTCCTGGATTCCCGGAAACTCAAGGATGGGATTCATCATCTTCAAATAAAATTATTCGATTTCTGGAACAACCCGGCAGAGCTGGATTTCTATTTTCGCTCCGGAACGCCAGCCCAACTTTCCTACGATCTGAATAAAGTTGTGGATAATAACCTTTTTCTGCGGATCCAGTCTCCCAAAAAATTAGCACACATAGCCATTTCCAAAACTAAATATCCCGGCAGATGGTCAACCGTACCATTATCTGATGAACCTGCTGTTTTAGAATATAAAGATAACTATTACTATTCATTTTCTATTCCGGTCGATTCTTCCAGTAAAAATAATCTATATCTGATTCAGGGAACAGATTCCTCGGGAATGAATGCTTTCCCTCTTTTTATTTACGCTGAAGATAACTCCTGGCAACAGGTGGATAACCAGGGATTCTCCGTCCGAAAGCGAGAATTTAAGCGCAACTGGATTTCGCTAAAAACAGATATTTATCGAAACAATCCGGTCACTTTTTTAAACGGACTCCGGGAGCAGATAAATAATTTGTTCTGGTTTCCCCGGGGACCCCATGATTATCAGTTGGATATACCTGTGCCCGAGCTTCTATCAAATTCCGATCTTCTAAAAAGTATAACGGGCACCTCTATCGATGATTTGAAATTTTATGATGACAGTAAAAGTTTCGCCCTATATTCCCGGGACAGCCTGTTCACGGCCCGGTTTCAACCCAACTCGCTTTATAACCAATCAATTGTTTATACCAGCTTGTTAGATACTTCATCGGAAATGTATACCCCAACGCCTCCTTATCGGAGAGTGGGAAACATTTACGATTTACAACCCTTCGATGAACCAATCAAGGATGGGGTACAGGTTTCCCTTAAAACACCGGATTGGTATAAAAATTCAAAGGGGCTCGGTTTATATTATTGGGATATTAAAAAGGGTTGGCTGTTCATACCTTCGCAGATCGACTCTTCACAATTGAGCTTCACGGCCAGGGTAACCAGCCTGGAAAAATTTACCCTTATCCAGGATACCATGCCGCCGATTATTGCCTCCCTTCAACCAGCTCCCGGAGGACATATTTCCACCCAAACAGGTAAAATTTCCTTTACGCTGAAAGACGAGATGTCCGGAATCCAAAGGGAATATCAGATTGTGGTAAGAGTGAACGGACAATGGCATTTGTTTGATTACGACCCGGAAGAAGACACCATTTCACTCACATTATCCCATCAGGAGATGAGTGAGGCGCAATTACAGATAGAAGTGGTCGACAATGTAGGAAATCGGACCCGGCAAAATTTCGTCATCAACTAATCGATAGAATCATTTCCGGAAAATCGGATGCTATCCGGATTTTGGATTATTACCAACTTTTATAGGAATTATAAAATCATCATCAAGACAGATAATTTACCTATTGGCATTTCGGACTTAACTGAATTTTTTCATTCATGATTCAATTCTTATAACCGATAATTCATAAAACTTGTAGAAATAAATAATAAATCTTTAATCAAAAAGAAAAAAATCATGAAATCATTTATATCACTATTCATCGCCATTTTTACACTTGCCCTGTTCAGCAAATGTACTTTTGACGAACCGGTATTGCCCACCTGGGTCACCCCGTTTATTATCCCCCTGGCCAATGACCGGGTAATCCTATCCGAAAGATTTATCCAGGATAGTTCGATTGTTACCCGGGGAGACAGTTTATTTCTCGATCTTCGCGGATCAATGGATTCCCAATCCATTTCACCGGAAGATCTCAGCATCGCCGGCGTCGATTCTTCCAGCCAATTTTCAATTAATACTATTACACTGGATTCTATCCCTACCCTTACTACTGATACAATAAACATCGTCGCTGTATTTCCATATCTGACAAATTTTATTAATCAGACCGTCCCCATTCCGGATACCGTATTCTCGTACTCCTCCACCCTTACTGATACCAACGATTTTGTCTCCATGAAGGTGCGAAACGGAACCGTCCAGCTGACCGTTTATAACAATCTACCCTTCACCATCGCTCCGGTAAATCCAACCACCGGTGGTATAGAAATATCAATATTTAATGATGGTCTGGGTACACATGTGGCTGATATCAGTATTATGGATACAATCCCTCCCGGTGGCGTCGGAATCGGAGTTGCCCCAATCGCCAGCACCGACAGCATGGTTGCCATGCCACTTCGCCTGGATTACAGTGTTCATGTATTGGCTGAGAATATTTTTGTAACTTCCAGCGCCCTGGACAACTGGAGCTTCAAACTGGACCTGGAATTTATCAATCTGGAAGTTGAGCAGATCAGGGGATATGTCAGCACCCAGGAATTCAGCAACGAATGGCATATTTCGGTAGAAGATCAGGCAAACAAAATTATTGAAGCCAGAATTTTTTCCGGCGATATTCAATTGTTCTTCTATAACAGACTACCGATTCCGGCCTATATTACCTATACACTCCCTGAATTAACCGATGCTGGCGGGCAACCGTTTAGCGACAGCTTCTATCTTAACCCCAACGACAGCGCAATTCAAAATATGTCGGATCTATCCGGATACACCATCAAGAGTTCAATGGCTCCGGGTAGTGTCATCGACAGTCTGATAGTGATTTCAGCGATTTCCACGGATCCCGGATTTGTCTCACTGAACGCCTCGGATGAAATAAGAGTGCGACTGCACACTTCCGAAATCCAATTTACTTATCTGGAAGGTTACTTAAGCCCGGACACCCTTGATATTGAACCCTTTACCGCAGCCAATGTGATCGATTACGATGGATTTCAGGGCGGATTTAAACTACAGGGTGCCCAGATGGTTTTCGAAATAGAAAACCAGATGTATCTGGATACAGCCATTTTTAACGGCGAAATAACCGGATACCGCAAGGATGATAATGGCATTATTACCGATTCTGCTAAAATCCAGATTACAGATCAAAGCATCCTACCGGAAAATCGAACCAGAATTTTATTGGCAGGAGCAGAGGTTGATTCG
>CAZTXJ010000004.1:41062-61203 GCA_964617285.1 uncultured Calditrichaceae bacterium
CCATTCAGGGTAGGCCTGGAATTAAACTTTCAGGAGACGCAGGATTATGTCCTGATTCGGGGAAGCGACTACCTGCAATTCCAGGGACATGCGGAAGTAACCATTTTATTTAAAGATGACCAGGATTGATGATATGAAATTAATAATATGCACAGTACTGATTTTCGGACTCACAGCAATTGGCTTTGGCCAGACTGCGGATGATGCCAGATATTTAAGTATGGCAGGTAGCAACGTGGCAATTGCCGAAGGAAACGAATGGTATGGCGGCAACCCGGCGACGCTGGCCATCCAGCGGGATTTTAATTTCGAAATCCAACTTTTATCGGCACACCTGATGGTAAGAAATAACAGTTTCTCTCTAAAAGAATACGACAAGTATTTTACTACCGGTGATTCCCTCACCCGCAGCGATATTGATGAATTGTTTGGTCATATTCCGGAAAAGGGGCTGTATGGCTATACTGATATCGGCGCACGGGGATTGTCAATTTATGCACGGCCTTTTAGTTTGACCATTGCCGGAATGGGGAACGGTTTTGTTAATCTGCCTAAAGATCCGATTATTTTCCCCTTCTATGGAAACACCGAGCAGAAGGAATTTTCCATCGACGATCTCGATGGACAGGCCTGGGCGGGCGGATCGATTAATTTTGGAATTGCTTTTCCCGTCACTCAATGGATGCCGAGTCAATTCGATTTTGTTTCGGTGGGCATATCCCCAAAATACATCAGAGGTTTTCAGTACGCAGAAATAACCGAATCCAAAGGCAGCCTCATCACCACGGAAGATTACATTCTGGCCAGTGCACATTTGATGGGAATGAGAAGTGAAGGTGGTAACGGCTTCGCGTTAGATTTTGGTGTCCTGGGCGTCTATGAAGAAAATTGGACCTTCTCCCTGCATGCTTCAAACCTGTTCGGAGCGGTAACCTGGAAAACAAACGATTCTCTGCTGGTTTATGATTTTATCTCGGACTCCGTGAGAATAAATGACTATCAGGATTTTACCCGACTGGAAGAAGATACCACCTATGCCGTGGGAAACTTCAAGAGAAGCCTGCCACAATCGCTTACATTTGCTACCGCATATCAGTATCTGCCGAACCTGGTATTCACCGCGGCCTGGAGACAGGGTTTGAACCATGCCCTGGGCAATAGCGTGACACCTTTGATTTCCATTGGCACCGAATACAGTCCAATACCCTATTTGCCACTGCGTACCGGAATAGCGGTTGGCGGAAATTACGGTTTTACCTGGGGAATGGGCCTAGGGGTGGACCTGAAATACTGGCAATTGAGCATTGGTTACATGAACCATAATTTCCGCTGGTTCCGAAGTGCCAGAAGTATGGATTTTGCCCTCACCACCCAATTCCGATTCTAATTTTGAAATATGTATAAAACAAAAAAAGCCCGGTTATAATAAAAACCGGGCTTTTTATTTATTATCGATTTATCAAGGTTGGACTGTCTGTTTTTCCACTTTATGTTTTTTTATTCTTCCGGGATAAACTTTTAGTGCTTCAGCCAGAATTTCCATCGAGCGGCGCATGTCCTCAACATTCAGGACAAAGGCAATTCTCACTTCATCCTTTCCTTTACCGGGTGTTGCGTAGAATCCATTTGCGGGAGCTAACATTACTGTTTCGTTATTTAAATGGTATTCTTCCAACAACCACTGGGAGAACCGATCAGCATCATCCACCGGTAATTTTACAATAGTGTAAAAAGCACCCTGCGGTTTTAGAGCAACCACTCCGGGTATTTTTTCCAGCTTTTCGAAAACAACATCCCGCCGGTTCCGATACTCCTGGATAACCTCATCAAAGTAAGATTGGGGAGTATCCACTGCAGCTTTCGCGGCAAGCTGTTCCACCGTGGGCGGACATAGCCTGGCCTGACCCAATCGAAGTCCGGCATCCAGGATAGCTTTATTATGACTCGCCAGACAACCAACCCGCGCTCCACAAACACTATATCGCTTAGAAATACTATCTAAAAGAACGGCACGATCCCGGATACCGTTCAGATGCATCACCGAAGTATAAACGGCCCCATCATAAATAAATTCCCGATAGACTTCATCCGAGAAGAAATACAGATCGTGTTTCAAAACCAACTGCCGTAAAGTTTCCATCTCCTCCGGTGTGTAAACATATCCGGTTGGATTATTGGGGGTGCAGATCATAATCGCCCGGGTCCTGGAACTGATTTTCTTTTCAATTTCCTCAACAGGTGGAAGTTTAAATCCATTTTCAACCCGGCTGGTAACCGGCACAATCTTCACCCCGGCTTCGATGGCAAAACCATTATAATTGGTATAAAAGGGCTCCGGAATGATAACTTCCTCTCCCGGATCCATAGTGGCCATCATAGCAAATATAATCGCTTCGCTGCCGCCGGTTGTTACAATGATTTCATCACTGGACAGATGAATGTCAAACCTGGCATAATATTTTACCAGTTCATCCCGGTATTCCCACAAACCGGCAGAATGACCATAGGGAATTACCTGTAAATCGTGATGACGGAATGCATCCAGAAAAACCTGAGGAGAATGGATATCCGGTTGTCCGATATTGATATGATATACATGAATTCCCCGCTTTTTGGCCGCCTCGGCATAGGGAACCAGTTTCCGTATTGGAGAAGGAGGCATCAGTTTGGATCGTTTGGCTAGTTCGGGCATTTTTAATCTCCTCAAAAATTAAAACTTATTTGCATTCGCCGATACAGCTTCGTCGAGATGGTCTTTAGCTTCGGCCGGTGAATCATAAACGTAGGTTAACCATTCTTCATACTCTTTGACTTTTCCCCGGACGACATCCGCATACTTTTGAGCAAGTTTTCGGGTAATCGGTCCCGGTTTACCAGAGCCGATCTCATAACGCTTCCATTCTTTCGGATTTTTATCCTTTTCCCGGCCATCGGTTACCCGACTTATGGGAGTTACTTCTGCAGCGGTACCAGTGAAAAAAACTTCATCGGCATTAAATAACTCTTCGATAGTTATCGGAGCAATTTCCGTCTGATACCCCATATCTTTGGCAAGTTTTAGTATGGTCGTGCGGGTAATTCCCGGCAGAATAGACTCGCTTTCATCATTGGTTTTAATTCTCTGGTCTTTTATTACGATGATATTCTCACCCGGTCCCTCAGCAATTCTTCCTTCCAGATTCATAAAAATTGCTTCATCAAATCCCATATCCCGGGCATACTTTCCGGCGATATTCGATTGGGCATAAATCCCGCCCACTTTAGCCCGCATATCCAGCTGACTGGGATGTACCCGGCGCCGGGATAGCAGTAATGAATGAACTCCATTCTCTAATCCTTCCTCACCCAGATAAGCTCCCCAGGCCCAGCATCCCACAGTTAATTCCACCGGGCAGGCTTTTGGTACCAATCCAAGATTTCCATACCCATAAAACAGATTGGGCCGGATATAAGCTGCCCGTAATTTATTTTCTTTCATCACCATTTTAATAACATTCATGATTTCATCGGAGCTGTAGGGTACTTTCATATTAAGTACTTTGGCTGAATAGAAAAAACGATCCAGGTGATCATTTAATCTAAATACGGCGGGACCCCTTGCTGTATCATAGGCACGAATTCCTTCGAACACCGAACTTCCATAATGAACTACGTGACTCATCACATGAATGTGGGTTGAATTCCAATCATATATTTTACCCATATGCCAAAACTTTTTTGCACCCGGGAAGAATTTCGTGTCGAACATCACCGCCTCCGATCTGTTTCAATTAAATGGTAATAAGACAAAAAATCCCGGTATGTGATCCCGGGATGTAAAAATCGAGCTATAAGCACATACCTATAAAAAATCAGCTTATCAGACTTCATAAAATTGACCATTTACTTCGATAAAATTTTATCCATTCGGCGGAAAGAAGTCAAGGTGAATAAAAAAATCCATTTGTCCGTCAGAAGGTTAGATCAGGTATTACAGCGCTTAAAGTTAGATCGTTATTGCTTTGTCCTCTCCTTTTTACTCGCTTCCCTCAGCGCAACAACCTGATCCAGAATTTCAAAAGCCTTACCGATTCCTTTACCTAACCAGGCTCCACCGTCGATAGTCAGACATTCTCCATTTATATACCGGGCGTGGGACGAGACGAGGAACAGGACCGCATCTGCCACCTCTTTAGGATCAGCAAATCTCCCCAGCGGAATATCATCGATTAATCGTTGCTTCATTTCTTTGGTTGGCCAAAGCCTCACCCGTGCGCCTTCGGTGTCAAAAGGACCCGGAGCAACCGCATTCACTCTTATTCCATAGCGAGCCCATTCCACCGCCAAGGTCCGGGTCATAGCCAGAACACCCGCTTTTGCACTGGCACTGTGGATTGTCCCCGGTCCACCGGTCCAGGCATAAGTCGCCAGGATATTGATAATTTGACCCGCCTTTTGGGCAATCATCTGTTCCCCAAAAATTTGGGAACAATAGAAACTGCCATTTAAGACAATATCAATTACCGACTTCCATCCCTTTAATGGCAATTTCTCCGCCGGATAGATAAAATTACCAGCAGCATTATTCACTAAAATATCAATAGCACCATACTCCTGAAGCACTTTATCTTTCAACTTCCTGATTTGCCCGGGTTCACGGACATCACAGGGAAGTGCCAGTATATCTTCCGAAATTTTCCGTAATTCCTGCGCACCGCTATCCAGATGCTCCTGATCGCGGCTGCAAATAACCACTTTCAGACCCTGTTTCATAAAACTTTTGGCAATTTCCAATCCCAGACCAGTTCCACCACCTGTTATAATTGCAACCTTTCCTTTTAAATTCGGATCGTTTATCAATGCCTCTCCTTTCCTGTCATAAAATTGTGCTTGTATTCTTTGCATCTTAAAAATCAGATTATTTTTCTTTCCCTTATAAAAAATGTACTTAAATTGAACCTATCGTGCTCAGTGAATCAGTTAGAAAAAGTGGCACAAATAGCGAAAATTTAATGATTTTTGAGAATTTTAATTTTCAAAAATCAATTGACATTATATACCAATTTTATTAAACTTTTCAATACGTTAATCAGTACATTGTAACTTACTAAAGATCAAATAATTATGCAAAAAATAATAAATGTGACGGAGGCATAATGGCTGCGAAGGGTCCCAAAGGTTCAATTTTACTTGAATTATTGATCATACTCCTGGCCTTGTTACTGGTTGCAGTTATTCTTATACCCAATAAGATTTGGAAAGAAGAAGAGAGCATTACCAAAACCAGCCGCAATAACATGATCGCAATTTACGAAGCGGAACGTTTTTACTATCAGAAAAATGGAAGTTATACCGATTCTCTCACCAAGTTGCTAAATTTTGTTCATTCCGATTCGGGTCTTCAGCAAAGGCAGACACTGGTTTCTTTAACCAGAAGTTTTCTCCAGGTAGTCGATAATATTCTGGATATTTCCAGTGTTAACAACATTTCTAAAGTATCTCTGGCACTCTACGAGATTAACGGAGATCTGGTCGGCAACGAACGGTATTTCCGGAGGGATCCTGAAATCCTCAAAGCCAGTGAGGAAATTTTGCAAGAACTGGCCAAGTTCGATTCGAGTATGATGTTTCCCAATTTCACCAAAACCAAATTATATGTTGACTCACTCCGGCATCTTCGTGAATCGGTCTCGGATTTCCCATTACAGAATGGTATTCAGAAGGCTATTAATTTTGTCGATTCAATTAATATTTATTTTGGAAATATCGAGCGGGAAGCTCTGGACACTTACTGGAAAAATGAATATGTCAAGATTTCAAAATTTATATCGGATATCCGAAATACAGATATCAGTAAAGTCAGTAGCGTGCCCGACCGGGTTAGAAAATTCATAGACCAGATAAGTAGTAATTTAAATGCCCTGCAAAATGCAAACGAAACCAAGGATGTCCAGGGTCTGGATGCCGAAAAACAGAACCTGACCGAACTGCACCAGAAATTTCTGGCCCCTGAGTATTTTTTCCTGACCAAGAGGTATGCGCTGAATTCTCTCAATGAAACTGATTCTATTTTGATTGAATTTAACCAGAATAATTTTTACGGTCCGGACTCAAAAAAGCCTTATATAATTGATACTACAGGTGGACATTTCACGGTGGAATCTCCGAATTTACTGGATGTATTTCATGCTCGCTTTCTGGAAAGTGTTAAACCGATTGAGAACCTGCCATTTTACGCTGAAGTCAATAATCTGGATAGTGTCTATGCCAAAACACTTACCCGGTTAAATGACAATAAAACATTGCTCCGGAGAGAAACCGATTTACTGCTGGGCATCAAGGAAATTTCAGCAGAGATGCAGGAACCAACACAATCGAAGTTTTATGGTTATACGAAAAGAGTGGAAGATTTTCTGGCATTGCTCCAAAACGAAAAAAAGCTTTCGGTATTGAAACCGCAAATTGAAGAAGTGCTCAATCCAATGGACACTCTGGCTGCTCATGTACAGGATAAAAACATGGCAGATTTAGAAAAGCAGATCAAATACTTTGATGACAAATTGAAACAACTCGATTCATTAATTGCAGGTACACGTTTATCTTCACGTATCCGTAACAAAATTCAATCCAATGCCGAAGTCTTTCAGCCAGCTTTCGAAATTCTGACTCAAATAAAAAACAACCTGGATCCAGCCTATGCCACCGCCCTGCGGGATGCTTCAAAGTCTCTGGAAAAGAATCTATTAAATGCTTTGGAAGGCGAAACAGAATCAGTTTATGTGATTTTCAGAAAAAAACACATAAACCATGGATATATTTTCGACGGTGAAAAGAGCTGGGAAAAAGAACAGTGAGGTTTAATGGCGACAGATATCAGTAGTCTTTCTTTTCGAGAAGACGCTCTCATATGGACTGAACTGTCAATTCAAGATAACGCTTTACTGGTTAAAAAGGCGGCGTACGATTCGCTGCCTTCATTTCTTAACCACAAATCCATCCATCAGGAAGCAACCATTGCCAAATTAGCCGAATTTATTGCTAATTTTAAAGAAAAGAACCAGTTCACCGCTCACAACCTGAAAATTACCATTCCCGGCAGATTTACTGTCATCAAAAAAGTACTGGTCGATGCCACAATTTCAAAAGAGAATTTTGGTGACCTGGTCAGTTTTGAATTCGAAAAATCCTGGGATGAATCTCCCAAAAATTATTCAATCTATATTCCTGAATATTCCAGGACTCGCGGGCCATACAAAGAAATACTGGCCGTTGCCATCAGAAACAAAGTATTAGAATTTTTCGATGCCATATTTAACAAAATTGATATTGAGGTTAAAGGGATAACACCAAGTTGTTTTACCATCGATGAATTTTTTCGAGCGCAAGTATCGAACATCAGCGGTATTTCCCTGCTGATCGGTTTTCAAAATCGCGGTTATGATTTAATTTTAGTGGATAGTCTGAATTTTCTAAAATATTCATTTCGTCCGTACAATAATAACATAGACCAGTTAAGCAAAATTGCACCTGAGGAAATAATTGGAAATTTCAAAAAGGTAGTCAGTGAAATACAGAAGCCTTCCAAACTTTCCGAACCTCTCCATGATATTGATTCGATCTATTTATATGGTACATACTTAAATCCTGTATGGAGTGAGATGATCCAATCCAAATTACAGACGCCGGTACAGGTCTTCTCTTTTCAGGACTCGAGTCTATATTCTTTAAAACAAAACAGCGTTGAAGAAGTGAAAAAAAATGTATTTCGATACATTGAACCATTATCTAATATTTTTTAATTAGTAGCCCTGGGGTCTCGATGGTCAAATTAAATTTTAAAACAAAATCTTCCCTGCCGGGAAAAAAGGAAACACCAAAATCCGACAGCCAGGAAAAGCACCAGAACACCCCTACTCCGGAGACTTCGAAAAGGACCGACGAGGACTTTGATATAAGCTTCAGCTCAACCGAATCTCTATTTCCAAAAGCTGAATCAAAACCGGAACAGGATTTCGAAGAGGAACCAATAACCCAGAAACCCCCAAAACAAAAAGAACCCGACAAACCAGTTTTCAAGGAATTTGAAGAGGATTATTATTCCAATAAAAAATCCGGTTTTAAAATATTTCTGGTTATTTTAATTGTCATAATCATCGCCGGTGCCGGAGGTTATTTCGGTTATAATTACTTTCTGAAAAATAAAGGAAAAGTTACCCGCAAAGTCAGCAAACAGACAACAACACAGGAAACACAGACACCTCAGGTTTCGGGTGTGGCGGCAACATTGAAACCAATCTTTGAGAGTAATTCCGGGACTAATTTATTCTTGACCAAGCAAATTGAAAATGCCGTTGCCAAGAAGCCAAAATCAGCCGATTTCTCGCTTATTGTAATCACTCCCAGTGAAATGAAATTAACCGTACTTTCAGATTCCAGAGATAGTTTTGCCCAATTTAAAGTGGATCTGGCAAAAGCGCTTCCGGGGCTGCAGTTCAAAACGATTGCCATTCAATCCAAATTTGAAGACGGGCGTGAGGCCATTTATGCTGATTTAAGTGCCCCGCTCTCCGGCAAAAAAATGCAAGCGGCCGCGATCTCAAATCAGCAGTTAGAAACACCAGGTGATTTTAAACCCACTCTTCAAGGCTTATCCCAGAAGTACAAAACAAAAATCCAGATGTACAAGCAGGGTAAAAATATAGACCAGGGGAATTATTCCCAGACCCTGTACTATATTAATTTACTTGGTACCAGGGATAACTTACTAAAACTGCTGTCCGAACTTGGTCAGGCAGTTCCCAATGTGCACTATAATAAAATTTCCATATTCCCTTATAACCTGAATGCCATATCTGACAATAATTTGGTTGCCCGCATAAATCTAACATATTACAATCCCAAGTGAGGCCTTTCTAATCATATTTTTATGCGTATAATTGCCGGAAAGTATAAAGGACAGCACATCTACTCAGCCAAGAATCAATCTATTCGTCCGACAACTGACCGGGTAAAGGAATACATTTTTAGTATTTTAAACGATTTTGTCAAAGATTGCCGGGTATTGGATTTATTTGCCGGATCCGGGAGTCTGGGTTTAGAAGCATTGAGCCGAGGGAGCAGCACTATCAGCTTCGTAGAAAACTCTTATAACTCCATAAAAGTATTGAAAAACAATATTCACCGGATCCGGATACAGGAACCATATACTATTTTACGCAAAAATGTTTTGACATTCCTGCGTCAAAACAGGGAACCATACGATCTGATTTTTGCCGATCCACCCTATAAATGGAATCGTTATATCGAACTTTTACCACTGGTTTTTCTTCCGGAAAATCTCTCCGAATATGGAATCTTTGTTTTGGAGAGCGAGAGAACTCACGAGATTGAATGGGAAACAAATGTGTATGAAATTATCCGGCAAAAAAAATACGATCGGAGCATTATTACTTTCTTTGGCAGAAAGGGGGCTGAATGAGAACGGTTATTTATCCCGGGACTTTTGATCCAATCACTTACGGTCACCTCGATGTTTTAGAAAGGGCACTTAATTTATTTGATGAAATAATTATCACGATTGCTATAAATCCCAGCAAGAAACCTTTATTTAGTCTGGAGGAACGGATTCAGTTGATTGAAACAGCATTGAAAGATAATCCGGAGAGCCATCGGGTAAAAGTTCAGGGATTTGATGGTTTATTGGTCGATTTTGCCCGTCAGAAAAAAGCCAGTGCTCTCATCCGGGGACTTCGGGCAGTCTCCGATTTTGAATATGAATTACAGATGGCTCTGATGAACCGCAGGTTGGCTGACGAAATTACCACCGTATTCATGATGCCCCATGAAAAGTACACCTACCTGAATTCCACCATTGTTAAAGAGGTCTCGCGCCTGGGTGGCAATATTTCCAATTTCGTTCCGAAAAATGTTCAGGAGGCTCTGAACAAAAAACTAAAACACCAATAAGTTTTTTTCTGCTCTCTCCATATTAAAGCCTGCTTTATTTTAAATAATCATGGTGATCAATTTCTAATTTTTATTAAATTTCCTATCTGATATAAGAATAAAATGCCATAGGAAGGGCTGTTTATGGAACTTATCACCAGAATTAGAAATGAAGCAAAAAAAGCATTAAAGCCAATTGTACTGCCGGAGGGTTTGGAAGACCGGGTTATCAGAGCTGCCCGGATTTTAGCTTCGGATAAAATTGTCCAGCCCATTCTTCTGGGTGATGAGAAAAAAATCCGGCAAAAATCGGAAGAATTAAAGATCGATCTGAGTGACATCTCAATTTTCAATCCAGTTTCTCATCCGGATCTAAAAAAATTTGCCAATAAATACTTCGAGCTTCGCAAGCATAAAGGTGTGAGCCCGGAGGCCGCTAAAGAAGCCATTTTGAATCCATTGTTTTTCGGTGCCATGATGGTTCGGGAAAACATAGCGACCGGGGCGGTAGCCGGATCAATCAATACCACCGGGGATGTGTTAAAGGCAGCAATTCAGATTGTAGGGCTCATGCAAAATATTAAGGTGGTGTCCAGTTCATTTTTAATGGTACTCAAAAATGGCGAAATATTGACATTTGCAGATTGTGCGGTGATCCCGGATCCTGATCCGGAGCAACTTGCCAGTATCGCCATCAGTTCTGCCAAGACACATCAGAAGCTGGTTGGTACAGAGCCCAGTGTCGCCATGCTCTCTTTCTCCACAAAGGGAAGCGCAAAGCATCCTCTGGCGGACAAGGTGATTGAAGCATTGCAGATAGTCAAAAAAATTGAGCCGTCTCTGAATATTGACGGGGAGCTTCAATTTGACGCCGCCTATATTCCGGAAATCGGAAACCGGAAAGCGCCCGGATCTCCGGTTGCCGGTAAAGCAAATGTCTTTATCTTCCCGGATCTCAATGCAGCCAACATCGGCTATAAACTGGTTCAGCGATTGGCGGGAGCGGAAGCGGTCGGTCCGGTTATTCAGGGGCTGGCCAAACCGTATAACGATTTGTCCCGGGGATGCAGCGTTGATGATATCGTTAATGTCGCAGCAATCTGCAGCATACTGTCATAACTGAATTTCCAAAATTCCCAATCAACCTGTTGGTCAAACGGAGGATAATTATTGTGACGCAAATTTCATCAAGATTATCAAAAATTGAAGCTTCAAAAACACTCCAGGTAAAAGAAAAAGCACTGGAATTGAAAGCCAAAGGCATTGATGTGGTCGATTTGACCGCAGGTGAGCCGGATTTCAATACCCCGGAAAATATTTGCCTGGCCGGAATCGAAGCCATTAAAAAAGGTTTTACCAAGTATACTGCTAATACCGGGATTCCAAAATTAAGAGAAGCTATTTGCGATAAACTGAAAAAGGACAACGATCTTACCTTTACCCCGGATCAAATCGTGGTATCGAATGGCGCCAAACAATCAATTCTGAATGCCCTGTTTGCTCTCCTGAATGAAAATGATGAAGTAATTTTACCCATGCCTTACTGGGTAAGCTATCCGGAACAGATAAAGCTGGCCGGGGGAATCCCTGCGATAATAGACACCACAAAAAAGGGATTTAAACTTTCTGCGGATGACCTTGCAAAAAAACTAAATCCGCGAACAAAGGCCATTATCCTCAACAGCCCCTGTAATCCGACCGGTATCGTTTACACTGCCGATGAACTTTCCAAACTGGCAAAAGTGCTGGAAAAACATGATCTCTGGATCATCTCCGATGAAATTTACGAGAAGATCATATTCGATGGTTTAAAACATACCAGTATTGCCACATTTGGCGATTTGATCCAAAAATCTATCATCATTAATGGTTTCTCAAAATCCCATGCTATGACCGGATGGCGCTTAGGATATTCGGCTGCGCCATTAAACATAACCAAAGCCATGTCTAAAATTCAAAGTCACTACACCTCCAATGCGTCATCGATATCACAACAGGCCGGTCTGGCCGCTTTACAAACACCTGATTTGGAAATTGAAAAAATGCGAAGCACCTTTGAAAAGAGAAGAAACCTAGTTTTATCTTTTCTAAAAAAACGGGATTATTTTTCATTCGCTTATCCCCAGGGTGCATTCTATTTCTTTATAAAAGTTTCAGACGTATTTGGCAGCCGGATTAACGGGCAGATCATCGACGATTCGGTTAAATTTTCTTCTTATATTACCGAAAATTTTCATGTGGTTACTGTACCGGGAATTGCTTTTGGAACGGATGAATATATCAGAATTTCCTTTGCAACTTCCAATGAGCAAATCGAAAAGGGGATGGAAAAGCTGATCTCGGCCATGGATAATCTGATGTCCCTGAAAAAGTCCAGTTAAGGAGAAATTAAGTGCCCACCTATACATACCGATGTAAGAAATGCAAAATGCAGTTCGACAGTTTTCAGAGTATCGTCGATCCACCGCTTAAAATCTGTCCATCCTGCAAGGGCGAGCTGGAACGTGTTATCACCGGTGGATCGGGGCTGATATTTAAAGGTTCTGGATTCTATATCACCGACTATGCAAAAAAGAACAGTTCTGGGGAGACACCAAAAACTCCAGCCAAAAAAGAGGCGGAAAGCAGTAAAAAAGAAAAGAAATCTGATTAAGTAATATTTATCCGTGTTTTGTTCTAACTAATAAGCATCACATCCGGTTTTCTCTATCGTACATCTCCCAAACTTCTTTAATAAATAAAAGTGGTTTTATGTCAAACCGAATATATTTAATTTCATTCCTTAATTTTTTAATCAAACTTGATGAACCTGGATCAAAACCGGTATTAGGAATAAGATAACAAAATGATGCGACAAAGGGGAAAATCATGAAAGCAGTTCTGGTAAAATCCGGAGAGCAAATGATCTTTGGTGACGCTCCGACACCCGTCCCAAATGAGGATGAAATACTGGTTCAGGTAAAAGCATCCGCGGTAAACAGAGCAGATATTCTCCAGCGAAAAGGATTGTATCCACCGCCAAAGGGAGAAAGTCCGGTTATGGGACTGGAAATGGCCGGGATTATCACAAAGGTTGGTAAAAATTGTACCGGTTGGGAAAAGGGAGACCGGGTGTTCGGACTGCTGGCCGGTGGTGGTTATGCCCAGTATGTAAAAATACATCGTAAGATGGCGATAAAAATTCCGGAAAACCTGTCTTTTGAAGAAGCAGCGGCTATCCCGGAAACTTTTCTCACTGCTTACCAGGCCATCTTCTTGCTGGGAGAATTACAGAAAGGTGAGATTATTCTTATTCACGCCGGAGCGAGTGGAGTGGGTACAGCAGCTATTCAGCTTGCCCGGGAAATTGGTGCAAAAATTTTGACGACTGCGGGAAGCGATGATAAACTGAAAACCTGTGCGGAGTTGGGAGCCAGCTTGACCTGGAATTATAATAATGGATCATTCCTGCCAGCCGTCATGGAGTCCGGGGGTAAACAGGGCGTCAATTTAATTCTGGATTTCGTCGGTGAACCTTATTTTGAAGATAATATATCGGCTCTGGCCATGGACGGAAGAATCATCTTTCTTGCCTTGATGGGCGGCAATCAGATCCGGAATTTCAACCTGCGAATTCTGATGAGTAAACGGATCCGTCTCATCGGTTCGACCTTAAGAAATCGCTCCTTGGAATACAAAATCAAATTAACCCGGGATTTCAGCACGTTTGGCCTCTCCCGATTTGCCAGTGGAAAACTTAAACCGGTGATTGATAAAATTTATCCCTGGGAAGCAGTAAAAGAGGCTCATGACTACATGGAAGCAAATAAAAATACCGGAAAGATAGTTTTAAAAATTTCCTAGAGGATGAGGCCACAAGCCAGAAAAGAGAATGACTTTTCATTAGATAAAAGCAGAAAAAATATTATATATTTCACAGTTCAATAAAGGAAAAGAAAAAAATTCGGAGGAATGTATGCCCGGTAAAGTAAAGATACCTGAATTCGGAAAACCAATCACTATTAAAAATAATCAACTTGACATACCGGATAAACCAATTATCCCTTTTATTGAAGGGGATGGGATTGGTCCGGACATCTGGAGAGCGGCGCAACATGTGTTTGATGCCGCGGTGGAAAAAGCCTACCAGGGAAAACGTAAAGTCGCCTGGATGGAAATTTACGCCGGCGAAAAGGCAAAAGAGCTCTATGGAGAGTGGCTCCCCCAGGAAACCATAGATACCATCCGTAAATATTACATCGCCATCAAAGGACCGCTGACCACCCCAATCGGCGGCGGATTCCGCAGCCTGAACGTAACGCTTCGGCAAATATTAAATCTGTATGCCTGCATCCGTCCGGTGAAATATTATCGAGGTGTACCAAGCCCGGTGAAAAATCCGGAAAAAATGAATGTGATTGTTTTCCGGGAAAACACCGAGGATGTCTATTCCGGGATTGAATGGCCCATGGGTAGTCCGGAAGTAAAAAAGATTATTAACTATTTAAATAGCGAATTCAAGACAAAAATACCAATGGATTCCGGTATCGGGATAAAACCGATCAGTAAAACCGCATCCCAAAACCTGGTGAAAAAAGCAGTGGAATATTTAATCCAGAATGACCACACCTCGCTCACCCTTGTTCACAAAGGAAATATCATGAAATATACCGAAGGGGCATTTAAAGATTGGGGTTATCAGTTTGTCAAAGAAAATTATCCGGATGTCTTTATTACCGAAGAAGAGTTGTGGGACAAATATAACGGTGAAGTTCCCAAAGGTAAAAAAGTAATTAAGGATCGGATTGCGGACAATATGCTTCAGCAAATTCTGACCCGGACCGATGAGTACGACATCATCGCTACTCCAAATCTGAATGGTGATTATCTAAGTGATGCCTGTGCCGGACAGGTGGGTGGTTTGGGAATGGCGCCCGGAGCAAACATTGGTGACGTGCATGGTCTTTTCGAAGCAACCCATGGGACGGCACCCAAATATGCCGGTATGGATAAAGTGAATCCATCATCGGTCATTCTCTCCGGAGTACTCATGTTTCAATATCTCAACTGGCCGGAAGTATCTGCGATTATCGAGAAGGCGCTGGAAGAAACCATCATGCAAAAAAAGGTGACTTACGATCTGGCCAGGCAAATTGGCTCCGGGGTAAAACCGCTCAAGACATCGGAATTCGGAAACGCGATTGTTGATAATTACTAACATTTTAGCCGTCTATTTCCAAATATACCATGAGATTGAAAACAATACCCGGTAAACTGGTCGATCAGGATAGTGAAATCACTCTTCCTTACGAAAAGCTGGCGGTCATCTATAACCATGTAATGCGCCATGTGGAATACCGTCGCTGGGCAAAATATATCAAGAAGATCTTGAGTAAATACGGACCATCCAATCCCACCATAATGGATGTCGGTTGTGGCACGGGTGAGTTTATTTATCAGCTGAGCCAGCTGGGCCTGGCAGCAGATGGTAGTGATCCTTCTCCGGCAATGTTGAAAATCGCTAAAAAAAGAAACCCTGCTCATTCATTTACCGAGGACGGACTCCCTGATCTTAATACAATTCCAGGCGGCAAATACAATATCTTTACCTGTCTTTATGATACAATCAATTATCTACCATCTCTGGAGGTTTTTACTGAATCCCTGAACCGGGTGTATACTTTATTACCTGAGGAAGGTCTGTTCATTTTTGATGCGGTGAGTGAATTCTTTTGTAAGCATTATTTTAATGGCTTTTCAGAAAAAGAAGTCATTGATTCAAAATTCGCCTACCAGCGACGGTCCTATTACGACAGATTAAAAAGTCTTCAAATAAATGAATTTTCCATATATACGGAAGATGGGATCTTCGAGGAAAAACATGTTCAAAAAATATATCCCTTTTCAAAAATGCAACAAATGATTCGAGATCATTCTTCTTTTCAGATTATTGCAGTATTTGAGGACTTTTCGTTTTTTACAGCCGACGGCGATAGCAATCGGGCCCATTTTGTATTAAAAAAATCCGGTCCCAATGATTGAATTTTACAACGTTTCGGTGAAAAGCAGTAATCGCAACCTGTTATCCGGGGCGAGCCTGAAGATCAATAAAGGTGAGTTTGTCTATTTAATCGGAAAAACCGGTGCCGGCAAAACAACCTTACTACGCTTAATCTATTGCGACCTGTTCCCTTCCACCGGAAATGTTATTGTCGACAAATTCAGTTCTTCCACTATCAAAAAAAAACAGATACCATATCTGAGACGAAAAGTCGGGGTGGTGTTCCAGGACTTCAAATTATTGCCGGATCGAAATGTCTATGATAATATTGCCTTCGCATTGCAAGCAGTCGGCGCCCGCAAACGCGCCATTAAAAGCAGGGTACTCAGTCTGCTGACCCAGGTCGGATTGAATCACAAGCGATACCATATGCCGACCACCCTCTCCGGGGGAGAAAAACAACGGGCGGCCATCGCCCGGGCGTTGGCCAATGAACCGTTTATTTTGCTGGCTGATGAACCAACCGGAAATCTGGATCCGGAAGCCTCCCGCGGTATCGTTGAGCTTCTGGAAAAAATCAATAAAAGTGGAACGGCGGTGTGTATGGCAACCCATAATTATGAATTGATACGCTACGCACCGCATCGGACAATTGTGCTGGAAAACGGATTAATCAGACGGGAAATAGATTCCAAAAACATAAGCTCGATCAGATCCCTATGAATTTATTTTTTCTTATCAAGGAAGGTTTTATCGGATTAAAGCGTGCCCGATTCTCAGCGCTGATCTCGATTATCTCCATCGGACTGGCCTTAACCTTACTGGGTTTGTTTGCGTTATTGGGTCAAAATCTGAAGGATATTTTCTTTCGGTTTTATAAACAAATCGAAATCGAGGCCTTTCTGGAACCGACTCTGGATAATAAAAGCCTGAACTCACTAAAAACTAAAATTCAGGGGATGGATCAGGTAGAGGAAGTAATTTATGTTTCCCGGGAGGATGCCTTAAAGGAATTTCAGCAGACTTTCGGACAGGATCTGCAACAGCTCCTTAACGAAAATCCACTGCCGGCATCTTTACGGATAAAGATAAAATCCGATTTTTCCAATCCGCTTATCATCGACAACCTGGTTTCCCAGATCAAAGCTCTGAAGGGAATTCAGGATGTGATTTATCAAAAAGAGATCGTTCGTTTTTTACATAAATATTTCAAGATCGGGGTGCTGGTAATAACTTCGTTTGCTCTCATCTTGCTGGCAGTGATTATCATTCTGATCTTCAACACCATACGGCTGACCATTCATGCCCGGAGTGCAATTATCCAAATTATGCGTCTGGTGGGTGCGACCAATTTATTTATCAAAACTCCTTTTATTATCGAAGGAATTCTCCAGGGTCTAGCCGGGGGCATATTGGGTGGCTCCATTGTTATTCTGATCGGCCATTTAATCCGGGACATCATATTGCCGGAAACCGCAATTCCATCCATTCTTTTTTATGCCATCCTGGCAACCGGTGTTTTTCTGGGCTTCATCGGCAGCACGATTTCAGTCAATAAATACCTCAAATATTAACCAAACGAAATAATATTGAAATATAGGATAGCTGATTAGTCTTCCGGGATGATAAGATCCGGTTTTGTTTCATTCTGTGATATAGTGTACAGCTTTTGTCAATCCGGGTGGGATAAAAATTTCAGGTTGAATTTTTCATTCTTCGTTGCCGCAATACTTCTGCTAAAATAATCCCGGCCGATACTGAGGCATTCAGGGATTCGGTCTTACCAACCTGGGGGATACGAAAAATTTCGTCGCTCTTCTTGAGCAGTAACGAACGTACACCCTTGCCCTCGCTCCCGATGATAATAGCCTGTGGCCGGAGAAAATCCATTTCCCACAATTCTTTTTCGGCATGCGAGGAAGAAGAATATATCCACAGTCCACAATTACGCAGATAATCAATCGCCTGGGCCATATTATCTATTTTGCACATGTGGATATTGAATACTGCGCCGGCTGAGGCTTTGATGACCACCTCGGTGACCGGCACACTCTCCCGTAAACTGAACAGTATTCCATGCGCACCCAGAACCTCTGCCGACCGGATAATCGCTCCAAAATTATGGGGATCCTGTATTTTGTCCAGCAGAATCAGATTCGGATGTTCACCTTTTTTCTGAATCTTTTCGATGAGGTCTTCCAGGGGAATGTAATTAATATTGGATGCAAAAGCGGCTATACCCCGATGTTTGACATTACCGGCGATTGCCCGCATTTTTTTCTGATCGGCGTTTACCACCTGAATTTTTTGCGCTTTGGCCAATTTGTAAACCTTGCCAATCAGAGCATTTCGCCTGCCGCTTTGAAGGTATATTTTATCAATCGACTGGCCGGCTTCCAGTGCTTCCAGAACCGGCTTGAATCCATAGATGAATGGCATTAGTTTTCTGCTCTCAACAATTAGAAATTAAACATCCTTCTTATCCAATAAGAAAACAGAGGAATATAACCAAAATTCCTCTGTTTGGAACAAATAAAAAATTCTGAAGAAGGATAAATACTTTTAATTATTTCTCACGAATATTTACACTTCCGGCAGAAGTACGAAGATAGAGTTCGGGTCCGCCTCCGTTAATCTCACCCCGGAGAACATTTCTGCGCATCTCCCCCTGAACAGAAACCTTAAGATCGCTGTTCACTCTGCCGCCGCTGGATTTTGCATCAAGGTCTGCCGAAATATTGGGATCCAGATAGACTGTAACCGAGCCTCCGGAAGAGGTTAGCTGACAATCGCCGGCAGGTTGTCCGGCTATATAGCACTCAACTGATCCTCCGGAAGTACTGGCATCAATCTGACCGGAAACCTCATCCACATGTATGCTGCCACCGGAAGTTTTGGCCTCGACTTTTCCTTTGGCCTGGTCAATGTCAATGCCACCGCCGGAAGTGTGGACATCCAGGTCACCATTAACCTCACCAATTCTGATTGAACCGCCGGAAGTATTCAGGTCGACATTGCCCTCGCATTTATCCAGGGTAATGCTTCCGCCCGAGGTTCGCCCCATTATCGGGCCTTTAATATCGCCGAAAGATAAGCTTCCACCCGAGGTCCGGGAATTGACTGTTCCCTCCAGGTCACCAACTGAAATGCTTCCACCGGAGGTTCTGAGATCTACATTAAATTTTGGGGGCACTTTAACCATGAACTGAATTCTGATACCGCCCCATCCAAAGCCCCATTTCTTCTTTCTCTCGCCGATTACTTCAATGTTGTTCCCTTCCTGATGAAAGGAGACATTAAAGACCTTGGAAATATCTTCATCATCTCCGTTACTAAACTTTCGCAAGACTTCCACGGTTACCTGATCCGGAGCGCCAGCTTCAACCTCAATCGCTCCGACATCCGTATCAATGGTCAGTGTTCCACCCGCTTTGACCGAAAAAGTTTTTTCAATCTGTTCTCCCGATTCTGCCACAGCAAAATGGGTAAAAACCACAAGAATCAATAAGGAAAACAGAATTCTTAAAAATTTTAAATTTCCCCGTAACATCTTAATCTCCTTAAAATTTATTTTACTCATGGCATATTAAAGCAATTTTTTCTATTCATATCTTAAGGAATCCACCACATTCAAACCCGCCGCTTTATAGGCCGGATAAATTCCGGCAAACAGACCGATAACCGTAGTGGTAATGATAGAAGAAACCACCGCCCACAGCGGGACAGCCATGGGCAATTTTGCCAGCAGTGAGATCAGGCCGGCAGCTCCCACCCCAATACCGAATCCCAGGATACCGCCCAGGATACAAAGTGCAATGGCTTCCAGTAAAAATTGAACCAGGATATTTACTCTTCTGGCACCTACCGCTTTGCGGATGCCTATTTCCCGGGTTCGTTCTGTTACCGAAACCAGCATGATATTCATCACGCCAATCCCGCCCACGGCCAGTGATACCAGCCCGATTAATATTCCGCCAAGCTGGATATATTTTGCCACGCTATTGAAGGAATCAATCAGGGACTGGTTATAAAAGATATCGAAGTCGTTTTCTTCACCGGGGGGGACCTTTCTTAATTTCCTTAAAATACCGATGACCTCATCCTGTGCCTGTTCGAATTCTTCCGCACTGTTGGCCATTACCGTGATATTTACCGAACGGGTTTTCCCGAATATTTCCTGCCAGACGGTAATGGGGATGGCCACCCGGTTATCCCGGCTTTCGCCAAAGGCAGAATT
>CAZTXJ010000005.1:0-3521 GCA_964617285.1 uncultured Calditrichaceae bacterium
GTTTTAATGCTTTCGCTGATTTCTGTATTTGGGTTGGTCGCAGCGGAATATATCGGTGCAAATTCGGTCCGGATAAGTTCCGGGGACTCTCTCGACACCGATTTGTTTGCTGGTTCCCGTCATGTGGATGTGGATGGGTACCTTAAGGGGGATTTATTTGCCGGGGCCGAGAGAATATCGGTGACCGGCGAGATAGATGATGATGTAGTGGCTGGCGCACGTGCTATACTCATTAGCGGTAAAGTAGAGGATATGGTTATCGGATTCAGTCAATATATTGAGATCGATGGGGAAGTGGGCGGCGATGTACTGGCCTTTGGCCAGGCAGTGAGGATTACCGCTAATGCTCACATTCATGGCAATGTTTTTACTGGTGCGGGTGACTTTCAGTTGGATGGCGGAAAAATTGATGGCTGGCTGCGCGGTGGTGGTGGAAAAATGCTCCTGGATGGGCAAGTCGGTAAAAAAGTAAATCTGGAAGCGGGGGAGGTGGTATTTGGAAATAATTATCTAGCGCCTCAGGGTACACAATTAAAACTCCCGCATCCACTGAATCCGGAGAAGGCGGGGAAGGTGCCGGCTGATGTGGAAATTACCATCAAGAAAAAACATCCCTTTTTCACATCGTTTGGTTTTTACTGGTCATTTTTTGCCCTATTGCTCGTTGGTATCCTGCTCTCGGTTCTGTTTAAAAACTTTGTCCGGAATGTCATCTCTTTTGCCGGGAGCAATTTTTGGAAAAACCTTGGATTTGGTTTTCTGTCTCTGATTGTTATTCCGATTATCGTCGTTATTATGCTGGTTCTGGTCTTCACCATCCCGATTGCTCTTATCGTGCTGGCGCTGTATCTGATTGCCGTCTACTTGAGTGCCGTAATCAGTGGCATATTTATCGGGCACTATCTGCTTGCTCTCATCCGCGAGGATAAAACCCAATTAAGTCTGATCTGGTCACTGATCATTGGTATAATCATTATTGTTTTGGTAGCCCGGATTCCATTTATCGGCTTCCTGAGCAAATTACTGGTGGTTTCTTTCGGGTTGGGGAGTATGCTTGTTTATACCTGGAGTTTGAGAAAAGCAAAGACGACTGGGTGATATTTGTTTGGTATAATAGTTTTATGCAAGCAATTGTAAATGAAAGACAAGTGGTAATTAAATTGATCCCACCAAACATTTGAAGTCTGGCGGGATCAATCCGGTATCAGTTGATACTATTTAATCAGCATCATCTTTCGGACGGAGGTAAAATCACCAGCAGAAATTGAATAGAGATATATGCCGCTTGGTAATTCTGCCGCGTCAAAAGTAACTTCATATGTACCTGCATTCTTGAATTCATTCAGCAATGTCGCGACTTCCTGTCCCAGCGTATTAAATATCTTTACTGTGACCTGATTCGATATAGGCAGATTGAATCTGATTCGGGTTGTCGGATTGAACGGATTCGGGTAGTTTTGTTCCAAAGCATATGCTGAAGGCACAGGACCAGGAACGTCATTAATACCAACCGTTCCCGGTGAAACAGAAAAGTAGAGATTGTCCAGATAAATATCGCCATTACCATCAAATTTAAGTTGGATAACATCCGTAAGATCGACTGGTGCAAATGCTGTGAGTGGTATATCCACGCTCGCCCAGCCTGTGGTCGGAACTGTTAGTGCGTATGGTGTCTCTACAGGTCCTGTACTAATCAAATATACGTTTAGAGCTGTTGAAGTTGCGGTCCAGAAGTCAAGATGGAGGTAGAGCATTCCGGCAGCAGTCAGATTCTGACTACTCCCCAATTGGATTCCCTGGTAATTTAAACCTGAATAGAGCATCGTGTTATCTCCCTGAATGAGGGGAAAAGTAACCACTGTAGCTTGTCCCCAATTAGGATTTAAATCAGTCCCAGGTATATCAGTATAAACATCGCTAAATATAGAAATAACGTCGGTGGCGGGTAGCATTGGAGTTGGCGCATGAACTGCCGGTCCTGCTGGTGCAGAAGCCGCGGAAAAAGTAATATTGTCAAAATAACATATGTTATCCTGGGTTCTTCCATTAAGATCAAAATCCGGGAAAATAACAATCTGATCCTGACCAATTGTGTTCGGGTCTCCAATTCTACTGGTAAAATCAAAAGTTAATTCTTCCCATTGATTGGTCACGGTGTTGGCCACTTTAATTTCCGGCAATGCACTCCCATCAGGTCTTACAAACTTAATTCCAACATCGCTTATTACCGGTTTCCAAACCATTATTTTAACTATACTGTTGGTGGTATCTAAAGTAAACGTTCCAATGTCCCCGTGAGCACATTCAGTACCTGCCCAGGGTTGACCTGTTTGTAATGCAGTAAATTTAGCGACTGTGGCAGACGTATTATTTCCTGTGGGGTCCGGATTTGCAATAATTTCTAATGGTGGATTTGTATCATTTTCGAAAACTGCCCAGGTCCAGCTTGCCCCGAACCCACCGGTTTCAAAATCGATCGGGACATTTTGTGCGATTAACATTCCGCTCATCGATATGATGAATACGGCAGCGAGTAAAACAGTAATTTGCTTTTTCATTATTTCCTCCAAAAAATTTCTTTTTGTTAATAGTTGAATTTTGTCGTATGTCTGGCAGTTTTTTTTACCCCCTTTCTACCACCAATTTGAAACATACGCATGGTTTAACCTTATTTATTTAAGTAATACTTTAAATAGTTTTCGAATGACTCCTTCGGCGTACGGTTTTCATAAAAAACGCCCCAGTGTTTTTCAATCTCATTAGGATTTGAATTTTCACCGCCTCCTTTCCATGGTTCATCGAATGCTTCGAAAAAAAAGGTGGTAATCCTGTTTTTATCAATCCATTCATTGAGCATAATCAGGAATTTTTCTTGCGCTTGGATGCTGACCTCACCTTTTATCAGCGTTCCCTGCTCACCAGGTCCTTTCTTGGCAGGATTATAGGTGGTTGCCCAGCCAGTCTCTCCGATTACAACAAATTTCCCGGCATGGGCATTCTGCACCTCATAAAACATTTCTTCCGTCCACTCGATAGCGTTTTCAAGTGTTTTACCGTTCCATAAAGCATACATGTGCGATACGATAAAATCGATTTCATCAGCTACTACCTTGCTCTCCGGTTTATTCCAGAAGTTATAATCATCTGCTGTAGTTACCGGAATTGTGGTATTATTTCTCACCCCACGGATATAGCGAATCAGATTATCAGGATTCATCCGATGCCAGGACCAGAATACCTGGGTTTCATTCCCGACGTTAACTGCGGCAATAATGTCCGGATACTGATTTGCCAGCGATATGCCCCGCAAAACCTGGGCAATATTTGATTCTTTTCGGTCGGGATTCTTTTCTTCGTTTTCCAGCCAAATCCCCAGCATAAGTTTGATGGGAAGATTATTTGTTTGAATGACTTTCAGGATGCGTTCGGTGTCATCATCCGCACTGTAAACCCTGATCAGATTCCAGTATTTGGAAATAATCATTAGATCCTCAAAAATCTCGGTTTCACTCGGGCCCTTT
>CAZTXJ010000005.1:3621-5465 GCA_964617285.1 uncultured Calditrichaceae bacterium
TCTTCAAGCTGTCTGATCTTTTTCTCTTTTTTATAACTCAATCCATAGCCAAATGGAAACAGAGGATTGTAGTCTCTATCTCCCACATTCCAATTCTCATCATCATAGCGGGGCCAGGAAAAACTTAATTTTCCCTGAAAGTCATAATCCCCGAAGATTACATCCGCCACACCCTGTCCCTCAGAGCCGGGCAACCAGGCAACCACAAATGCACTTGACGCTTCCAGTTCTTGATTGACTACCAAAGGTCGACCGGAAATCAGGATTACAATAACCGGAATTCCTTTCCCGCTAATATTTTGAATGGTCGCTATATCTTCGGGATGTAATTCATGAAGATAGAGATGTGTGCCATAAGGCCCTTTGTCCATCAGGGGCATGGCGGCATAGGCTGTTTTGTGAGGCAACCCAGCATCATAGCCCCATTCTATAGGATCTCCTTTTAATGCTATGGATAAATCCGGATTTATTCTCCTGGTTATAGGTAATCCGGCTACGCGAATATCACCCAACATTTCCGCATAGGGTGTTTCACCGATAACCACAATTCCCACATCATGCTTTTCGGAATCTGCATCCATCCCCATGCCGTCTGCACTCAACTCGGCATTAGGTGCAACCGCTTTTATACCTTCCCAAATGGATGTTCCGCCAACAATAGAATCATTATCCTTAACACCTTGCCAGGCGACAGTAAATCCTCCGCATTGGTGACCACGGTTATTGGCATTTTTTCCGGCCACCAAAATACGTGCTTTCTTCTCCAGGGGGAGAATGTTATCCTCATTTTTCAATAGTACTAAGGATTTCCTTACCGCTTCCCGGGCAATATTCCGGTGTTCAGGTGAACCAAAACAGCAAGAGTTCTTTGCCAATTTTCGCTTTGCTGGTCTAGGTTTGTCAAACATTCCCGCAGTAAATTTTACTCTCAGTATTCGCCGGACTGCATCATCAAGACGCTCCATCGGAATCCTACCTTGTTCCACCTGTCTCTTTACATGCTGGATAAATAATTTCCATTTATCGGTAATCATGAACATATCCAGGCCGGCATTTAAACCAAGAACAGCCGCTTCTGCATAATTGTCAGATAGTTTATCAATACCATCCCAATCGGAAACCACAATTCCTTGAAATCCTAATTCACCTTTAAGTAGTCTGGTAATTAAATATTTATGACCGTGACATCTTACCATGTTCCAACTGTTTAAAGAAACCATTACCGTCAGCACACCCGCTTGTATTGCTGCACGATATTGTGGAATGTGAATGCTTCGTAAATCCTCCTCGCTGATGCCAGCATCGCCCTGATCGATGCCGTGTTCGGTAGCACCATCACCCACCCAGTGTTTGACGCAGGCAATAACATTTTCCTCTCCATGATTGCCTTGCAGACCTTTGACAAATCTGGGGGCGTAGCGACAAATAATTTCCGGATGTTCGGAATAACTTTCATAGGTTCGTCCCCAGTGGTCATTCCTTGCCACGCTCAAATTTGGGGCAAATGTCCAATCCAATCCGGTTGCTGTAATCTCCCGGGCTGTGATTCTGGCAATTCGTTCGATTAAATCCGGATCTCGGGCTGCACCTAATCCGATGTTATGGGGAAAAACCACTGCTCCTTTAACACTGCTATTACCATGGATCGCATCAATACCATAAATGATGGGGATGGCAAGATGTTGTTCATCTTCGTCCATAGAAGCCTCCCAAAAGGCATCATTCATTTGGATCCAGTCTTCTGGCAGATTATTGCCCGGTGCTGATCCACCACCGCTTAACACCGACCCGATATGAAATTTCTTTACCTCTTGTGGTGTGATAAACTGACGTTCAGCCTGAAC
>CAZTXJ010000005.1:5565-24552 GCA_964617285.1 uncultured Calditrichaceae bacterium
GTGACCAGAATTTCTCCCAGAAACATAAAACTGAAAGTATTGGCGGGCAATTCGATCTCTTGCCATTTATTCTCACTCCATAATTGTATTCTTTGCGCTTTTCGGGTAAACAACCATTCGGGTAGTGCCGGTGAAAATTGAAGCTGTAATTTTCCTTCGGGATTTATCCGGAAAGGTTTTGGACCAACCGTCATTAACACCAGCATATGAATAAATTCAGCTGTTGCTCCGCTTAAACGAGCTACAAATCCATTCCCGTGAATGGAAGAATCGGGATTAGCGCTGCTGACAATGAATGAAGAATTTTCCAGAATACTTCTGCCATAGATTTCAGGATCAAAAAAGGGAACAAATACATTTTTGAAGTCAGAATAAAACTCGGTGAAGCATTTATTCCGCAGGAGTTCAAGCAGGTATTTATATTCCATATGCAGCCAGACAGACTCATTTTCAAACCAACCCGGAGAAAATACCCTGGTCCGCCCGATCTCCATCGGTTGATCTGCCAATGAAGCATTCACCTTATACATCTTCAATTTTGTATCATAGAGTCCGCTTTTCTTGATGTTCTTTACCAGTTCTCGGGCCGCTTTCTGGTCTGGTTTGCAGCGCAGGTAATGTACCGGGGCCTCCAAAAAGTGGGGCAGGGGTGTTTGTTCGAATTTCAAAGCTTTGAAACAGGGAAGTCCTTTTGAACTGCGTTTTGACAATCGTTTACCCCTGGCTCGCCCGAGTTCAATTATTCGATAATCAACAGGCTTGTTGACAAAATAGGTAAAGGGGATATTACTTTCGTTATCCCAGGCCTTTTTAATTCCTTCATCTAATTTTGTCAGAGCTGATTTGAGGAAGTCTTTTACTTGCTTGACGTTAACAGTTTTTTCATTTCCACTGATCCCCAACCGGGTCTTTTCCCGGTAGAGTTCCCTGGCCAATGTCGCCTTTTCCCAGAAATCAAAAGGTGATAGACCTTTATTAAGAAGATCGCCCATTGTCAGAATAAATTCTTTCAGCTCTTCATAGATCTTCCATTGTTCATTTTCCACCTTATATTCTCGAAATGTTTCCAGAAGGAAAAGAATATTGCGCTTGATCTCCAAGGTTTCACTGATGCTCGAACCGAACAGTCCCGGTAAACCATTGAGTGCATCATACCAGTTTGGCTTACCGGCCTCCATTTCTACCCCGACTCCTTCCGGATCCAGAGATGATATTTTATTGACAATCAGGCATAATATCTTATTGATCAGTGAAGTGTAATAAACATTTCCTTTGCCAAATTTGGTTCGAACCAGATTTGGGTTTGCTTTACGATTTTTGATGAGATCATTTTTTTCTTCATCAAAAATCACCGCATCGAGTTGCATGGCTCTGCCGTCCCAGATAACGTATTTGTCATCTCGGGGTAACACACGGTGCGGATTATCGTAAAAGGAGAAGCTCTTTTTCTCAAAAAAAAGATAACGATACTTTTCCGGGTAAAATGCCAGATAGTTCTCTAACAAATCCAGGTTGTAGGTCCAATGATCGGTCCAGAAACCTTCTCCATAATCAGTGCTATGTATTTTGTTACAAATCCCGAGAATATCCCCAAGTAAGTTTTCCGAATCGTATTTGTACTCTATTATACGTTCGTTTAAAAAGGCTAAAAATTCTCCGGGCGTAAATGGATCCTTCAGGAAGGCTTTAATAGTTTTTATATCTTCACTTGCAAAATATTTTGCTAAAACTGATTCCAGCGCCTCAGAATTTTTGGCGACAAAATGGATTTCTTTAATCACCAGGGGATTATATCCATCCAGCTGAATTAAATTATAGAAATGCTCCACATTTTCTTCCTGAACATCAGGATTAAAATAGAGGTCGCTTCGACGATTCTGATTAATATCCCTGAAGTTGCCATTTCCCTGAGAGTAGTGGGTAGGGGTAAGGCGAAAATCATTATAATCCCTTTCCAGGTCCCCATGTTTTCGGGAAAATAAATGCAGTGTTGTCTGGTTTGTGCTTCCTTGCAATGTATAGGGGAAACCACCCCGAAGCGTATTGTCCAGAAAATTTTGCCTCACGTAATAATCAAGAGTCGATTCCCGGCTGCAAATGAGATTTTTTTGAGTTAGTACTTTGATGATTTCCTGATTTGTTTTGGCCTTTTTTTGGATATACCGCTGCTGAGTGATAACCGGGACAAGGGCATTCAAAGCATCCACAGAAGCAGCATGACCAATAATGGAAGTATAGGTATAGGTCTCTCCAGGCTGAATTGAGGTTTGGAAGATGCCCATGGCACAGGGAAGCCGGTTTTCTAAAATTTGTCCGTCAATAATTTCTGCTTTATTAGCAGTAAGGAATTTTTCCGGGTAGCTGTAATCGCTCTGCGCGCCAAAAATATTTTCCGGATCGACAATTGGCTTTATTAGTTTTGTTTTTGACCCTGTGACCTCAAAACCTAAATAGAAATTACCTTTTTGAATTCGTAACACATCGGGTCGGTCTGCGGGTTCTACTTTTCCCTTAAAAAAGGGTGCACCCTTGTCAAAATTGACGACTTCAACAAAAGCTTCAATTAAACGGCGCATATTTTTGAGAAACAAATTGTCCACACCGTAGGGGATAATCAACGGCAATCCGTCGAGCCCCTCCAAATCCGCGGATTCGGAGTTCATATTTTGGATGTGCAGAGTCCGGATCAGTCCGGCATAATTATCCTGTGGGACGGTGAAATACTCAACTCTAAATTTCAGGCCAAGTGTATTATTTTCTTCCTCAAGAATCAAACCGGATGGAGAGATGACCATACGTTGTGTCCGATCGAGTGCGGAATCCCTGAAATGACTCTGAAAGGGTTCGTAATAATTGATGGATGGGTGATGTGTTATTTTAAGAAATGTCCTGAATCCCTGGCGGGAAACCAGATTGTACGCCCAGTTGGCCGGCAGAAATTCCATGATGGGGTGTTGCTTATCCTGAATTCCCATACTGCAAAGGCACTGTCCCCGATTAACATAGAATACCCACATCGGAATTCCGTCTTTTCCGGCAATTCCCGGGAAAAAGCTTGAAAATAGTTTGGTTTTATTATAATCAGTGATTACAAATTCACCGTTTTGAGTCAATTCGTAATGTGATTTGTTTTTGTGTGAGAGATTCAAACTAGTTACCTCTCTAATTTCGGTTTGGTAAGTAGCCTCATAATCTTATCCTGCTTTTCAAAAAAATGTGACTGTGCTTTAATTTGAAGTTTGATATTTATTTGATCCGCTGAATACCTTTCAGAATTTGTTAATCAGTTACAGTTTATTTACCGAGACATATTCAATTTTTAAAAACTGATTATTAATTGAAGGTTTTCCTTCACCCATGATAAATGTTTGACAATTATTGAGATTATTTCCGGTGCTGTCGAAATTGCTACCAGCCCATTTACCACATACCGTAACATTGAAGATCATTTTCATATTTTTAAACAGACAGGAAGTCGATGAATCACAATTTTTACATTGCCAATCTTGATGCAATTGATTATTACATTCAGTTTCCGTTTCCAACAATCGCACTTCATTCTTCAAATTTTTATTTTTCCATTGATCAGGATCAGGATTTTTGCTTAAGGGTCCACCGTTTTCCCGGACATCTTCCTCCAAGCTCCAATAGAAAAATTTGATGGTAGTTTTCTCCCACAAGCAGGCAAAGGTTCCTTCGAAACCATCCGATTTATAGGGTATGCCAGTGCATCCGGAATTTGGATCATCAGGTTTTGCATTGGCACAATTAATAATCTTACCATCATTATTCCATTCCGAATCGCACATTTGGGGACAGGTATGAATGGTATTGTGAATGAGGTTTACGCCATTGATCATTTCTACGATGTCAATTTCACCGGCACCGGGCCAATCCGTTGCATTTACTGCACTGGGTGTATCATAGAAATGACCAGTTCCCGAAAATTCATCTAAACCATGATCGGTATGGACATATCCAGAATTTTTATAGGTCCAGGTATCCTCAGTGCTTCCATTCAACCACCAGGCGGGCCAGACGCCTCTGGCAGCAGGCAATTGACCTTTAAAAACAAACAGAATTTTTTGGGTATTATTGTTCAGGTTAAAATAAGCCTTTGTTGTCAGACGAGAAGAATCGTAACCAAGGCTGTCGTTCCGGGATTTAAGGTATAGATAGAGCCCATCTTTATTCTTGAATTCAAACATGTTTTTATTCACCCACCTCGTTCTGTCGTAGACGACATTTCCTCCGGTTGGATCGTCATGGGGAAAGGTGGTAAAAAAATGGGTTTCAACCTCAGACATGTTAGAACTACCATTCTCTAAATCCAGGGTAAAAAAACGGTTCTCGAAATATTCTGCCTCGGAAGTACTCCTTATTGTGGTGATCTTCTTCTGGCAAGAAGCGCCAGACAACAACAGGAGACATGCCAGTGATGAAAAAACAATTTTGTAGAAATAATTATTCATAATTCGCTATTGATCAGTAATATTAGCCCGTTTTTGTTCTTTACTTGTTTTATGGTAACTGCTATTTTTCATGGTCATTAAAATCACTTCATTTGTTATAATTGAATCCGCACAGTTTGAACCGAATTTTCCGGTATAATTACCTGTGCATATTGTACCCCAATCTGTAGTTTATACTCAATGGGATTCTTGGTTGTATTTAAGACTTGAATACTGAGGATATTATCTGGATTAACAGTAGCACAGGCATGAAGCGCATCATCTTGCAGAGCATTGAGATATTTGTTCGTCTGAACCGCTTTGTCTCCGGGTCGTATGGTCTTGCTGAACTGGGCAAGAACATAAAATATAGGTGTGTAATAAACCTGATGCGTTTTTACATCAATCATAATTGGTGCACCGCAAAAATTACCCGCATGGTTTGGGCCACCATTTTTATCTAAAACGATATTCCAGTCAATCCAGCCCTGCAGCCAATGGTCCAGGCTGACAATAATATTCCTGGCATAGCGATGAACCGGCGTATAAATTGGATGATCCTCAGCATTTACCCCGGCCCAGGTGGCTGAATACGCCCAGTCTGTAGCATTATCATTCCACCAGAAGGCATCGTTATTAAACCAGCCGGATTCCTGGAATTTTTCCGGATCGGTAATACCTGCAGGAGCCTTTTTCCCCAGATCGTCAATACAGGCTTCAGTATTAATGATTCCAAAATCAGGGTATTTTTTGTGAACGCGTTCAAAAACACCTTCATAAACTTTAAATGTGCTCTCGTACCAATGAACAGCTGCACCGTAGATATAAGGCGCCGTTTCGAGATCGGCCAAGATAACATCTGCCCATTCCTCCAGAGCATCGCGATTCTGATCGTAGATCAGCAGTTTAGTATCTGCATGATTACTCGATTTTAACTTTGGTCCTAAATAGTTTTTTACAAAATCGTTCTGGGATTCAGGGGTGAAATTCATACTTTCCCACTGCCCGTTATTACCATAAGGTTCATTAACCGGGGTGAGTCCCCAGATTTTGACCCCCTCGGCCAGATAGGCATCAAGGTATTTTATGAGATAATCCGCATAGGTGGGAACATACTTCTTTTTCAGTGATCCCCCGGTGCCCTGCCAGTTATTTTTCGGTGATCCGGGAATATACCATTTTTCAATATCCTTCATCCACCAGGGAGCCGTCCAGGCAGAAGCGATGATTCTCAAGTTTTTATCATTTTGATTATTCTTTATGCTTATGGCCTGTTTGATCATGGGTAATAAATCGTATGCCGCATCCTGGATGCCGGGGTATTTGGTGGGACTGAATCCCTGTTTATCCGGGGCAATGGAAAAATCTTTTAGGTTAACATCGACCTTTGTATCGTCATAGGAATATTTTCCTTCTACACAGAAATCACAAGCGCCGATATGGGTTCTGGTTAAAGAAAAATTAGCACCATTCTCACTAAAAATTTGTTCCATCACCTCCTGTCTTTTTTCCCGGGACAGATGAGCCAGGACAAAGGCAGAAGCTTCGGTAAAGGAGGTTCCGATACCGTCGATGGTTTGCTTAAGACTGTCTGGTTTGACAATAATAATATTTCCCGCAGCTTTACCTTCTTTGAAGGAAACATTATCCTTTAGGGCAATTTTATCCCCCTTTTCAGAAGTCAACAATACTTCGGAGCTTGAGGTCAGTTGATAATCTTTTTCTGAATTTTCCCGTTCCTTCAAATTGCACGATCCTGCCGTTATTAGTACTAATCCGGTAAATATGAAGAGGAATACTTTTTTTGTCATTAGAGATCCTCCAACCTTTAAAAGATTCTGATTTTGCCTGGATTATTGGTACTTTAATTTTCCGTCTTGATCCCATAATCCCCAGTAAGCACCAACGTCTCCTTCAACGTCGATTTTCCAGGTTTCGTCGAAGCTGGCGAAGTAGAAAACTTCAATTCCGTCTTCGGCTGCCCAGGCATAGGTGTTAATGAAATAGCGGAGGGCATTTTCGTAAGAAGGTATAGCGCCTCTTTCCGGAGAGCCCAGATTTGGCCAGCCGGTTTCGCTGATAATTACTTTTTTTCCTTTAGCCGCCTTTACTGCCCGGTTGTACATTTCTTTCAGATAAAGGAAGGAATGCTCGAGAGGGTAACCTTCCCAGAAAGGATAGCAATTGGCCAAAATTACATCGCTTACTTCAGTGATTCTTGGATTAACGGCAAATTCAAAATAGGCATCAACATACCCAATCGGAAGATTGGGGAGTTCTTGCTTAACCTTAAGAATGAGTTCAATGAGTTCTTCTTCGGACAAATCTCCCCGCAGTAAAACTTCATTGCCTATGGCAACAATGTCTGCATAGCCAGCCTGTGCTACCTCGATTATTCCCCGGATTTCATCCTCATTTTTTTCTTTATCCTTACCCAACCAGGCACCGACCAGGGTTTTCAAACCATTTTCATGGGCAATCCTGGGTATATGTTCGTTCCCCTCGGTGCAAGAGAAGGATCTGACCCATTTTACATAAGGTTTGATGATGTCCATCCTTTTGCGCACTTGTTCCTCGCTTATTTCCGAACCGGGTTTTTGGTCACCCTGATAGGCACTGAAAGAAATTCCGTGGATACCTTCATTGAGGATTTTAAGGAAAGCCTGTTCTAATTCCTCTCCGGACATTTTTGAAAAATCAACCCCGGCCAGAGCTGTGAAAACACGACTTTTACTGGACATAAAATCTCCCTTTATTATCCTTTTTTGGTTACGGGTTGTACCACCAGTACCGGAAATTTTGACCGATGCAGGACGCGCCTTACTGTATCTCCCATCATGGTATCTTCCAGAGATCCCCGTCCTTTTTTACCCATGACGATTAAATCGCAGTTTTTCTCTTCAGCAACCTTGAGTATCATTTTCACAGGATTTCCTTTTTCCACAACCGTATTATTTCCTGTAATTGATTCCTCGCCATAATCCGCCTTCATTTTTTCGATCACTTTTTCCTTTACATCCTGAAAATGCTCTTTCACAATCGATAATCGTTTTTGGACACCGCTGGATCTGTCTATCCCTACGTCGAATATCAATAAATCAAGTAAATCCTCCTGAACCACATGAATCAGAGTCAAACTTGCCTGGAATTGATCTGCAATACGCTTTGCATAAGCATAAACGTACTCGGTGCCTTCAGAAAAATCGGTGGCAAAAAGGATGTTTTTGATGTCCACTGTGGGAAATTGCATATCGTATCCTTTATTATACTTTCACGTTAATATTTACTTATCAAGATCAAAGACCTTATTTTACTATTTACATTTTCAAATATCTCACTGGTATTCCATCGTAGCCCCAGGCCCTGAGCTGCCTGGACCACCCTCCTAAATTGGCTTTGGAAACCGGAATTAGCTTCATCTCATTGATAACCGGCACGTCTTTATCCAGGTAAATTTTGTCAATAATCTTCTCAACCGAGACTTTTCCCCATTTGAAAGTCGGCTGACCGAAAAGCAACTGAACAATGCCTTTTTCGATATAGGGGAGTTCAACGGGCAAGGCATCTACCGCAACAATTTTTATTTTTCCGGGTTCCAGCTTATTTAATAGGGTATCGTTAAAAAACGGCCATCCGCCGACCATTGCCCAGCCCTTGAGTTCGGGATAGGTTTTGTTAACCCGGAGCACTTCTGCTGCAGCATCTGCCGCTATTTCAGGATTGTAAAATACCCCAACGATTTTAATTCCCGGATACTTTGCTGCTGCATTTTGTACACCCTGCACCCGCTTCTGCATATTTGGAGCTTCGGGATTCCCACCCAGGATAGCAACCTGACCCTGATCTCCCATAAAATTTACCAGCTCATTCATAACGTTCTCGCCGATCTCCAGATCATTTGGTCCGTAAAAGGCAAACCGTTTGGAGTTTGGCGCATCACTATCGAAGGTCATAACCGGTACGCCACGGTCCACAGCTTCATCGATCGCAGTGGTTAGGATATTTTCATCGGAACAGGATACCAGAATTGCATCAGTACCATCCTGCACGGCATTAAGAATTCGTTCTGCCTGTTCCTTAGCATCTTCTCTCAGGGGGGTTCGCCAGTCGATATTGACCTCTAAACTGCTATATTTCTCGGATAAATCCTTTGCCGCGTCTTCAGCTCCAATCCGGGCAGAAAGAAAGACCGGATTGGCAGAGCTTTTGGCTATCATGGTGATGTTGATAATTTTTGTGTCCTCTGGCTTTTTGCCGACTATCTCATCGGTCAAAGTCTGGCAGGCAATAGTTAGTAAAAACAGACTGGCAAAACCGATCGAAAGATAATTACTCCATGTTTTCATTTTCTTAAATCCTCTTTAGATCGACGATAAATTGGTAAAGTAGTCAAACTAATTATTCCTTCTTATGCGTTTAAATTCTGCTACCCGGATATTACAAACATTAAATAGGTACAGATTCTGCAGCGGGAGCACCACGCCGTTTCTCGAGTTCCTGCCGGATCTCGTAGGATTTTTCTTCCGTTATCTTAAAGGATGCTACCGCGAGGATCGAGATACCTGCTGCGACTGCTGGAATAACCACATCGACAGCCCTCATCCATAAAAAGGTCGTCGATGATTGCGCCCCACCAAGTTCAACTTTAAAACCGGTAGCGTTGAGCAAGTATCCGGAAAGACCAAATGCCAAAGCCATGCCGAGTTTCACCATCCACCAGTATATGGCCCCAAACATTCCCTCACGACGCTCGCCTGTTTCAAGCTCATCCAGATCGCATACATCGGCGATCATCGATCCCATCAGGGTAAAGAGCGCCCCCATGCCCACTGCCATGAATGGTGCGGGAATGAGCACCTTCCACTGTGTTATGGGATCATAACAAAACCACTTTAGTAGACTGCCTACCAAGGTGACGAACGTTGCCAGTATAAATGTCCGGCGTTTTCCAATTTTAGCAGAAATCCAGGTTACCAGTGCGATGGCTCCTAAAGTGGAAATGGAATTGATTGTGCCAAAGAGACCCATATATCTGGCACCAAGGTCGGTGTCTCCGCCGGAAACATAAAAAATAGTAATATAGGAACTAAAGGCACCGACCAGCATGATGCCGTTAAAAAGGAAAAAAGTTCCGGCGCAAAGCTTCAGGAATTCAACACGTTTGACGGTAATTACCAGTCCTTTGAAGAAGGCGATGACATTTTCACGGAGTCCGTGCAGCGCATTGGATTTTTTCTTCTCATCTTCGTCATGAGCCACGAAACGTTCGCGGCAAAAAATTGCCGGCATGATTCCGACTACAGCTACGAATATGCCGATAACAATGGCCAGTGTCCGTGCTCCTTCAACCGAATCGGAAAAAAGGCGATCGTTTTCCATAATTGCATAAAACCAGGGAAGGGAAATCCAGGCGAATTGACCCATAAAGTTCATCACACCCATCAATCTTGTACGTTCATGATAATCCGGGGTCATTTCGTAGCCAAGTGCAACCCAGGGTGTTGCAAACACCGTATAGCAAAAATAAAACAGGATCGATCCGCCCAAAAAAACCCAGAAATAAAACATCTCACTATGACCAGAGGGTAATTGCCACATCAGTGCAAAGACAATTCCGACAGTAATTGCTCCAAAAAAAATATACGGCCGCCGTCTGCCAAAACGGGATTTTGTATTATCTGATATGTATCCCATCACGGGATCAGTCAGAGCATCGGTGAACCTGGGGATAGCTTGAAGCGTACCAACCAGTGCCGGATTTATTCCGAGTCCGACATTGAGTACAATTGACATGAATCCAATCGCACCACCCAATAAATTGTTCACGATTGAACCAAGACCGTAGGCAAACTTTTGTCCCATAGAAATACGATCTTTGGCAGCTGTTTCGTGATGTTCATATGGGCTCATTTATACTCCTTTCCTCAATCATACAAAAGTTATTAAATTTCGTATCATTAACAGAGTTGTTGCAAAGACCGGTTTATTTACCTGTCGCCAGGAATATGGACAAGCGCTAGGAAGTGGCGACCTCACTTCGGTAGCACCGCTGTTCATGAGCTTAGGCGTTGCAAATTATGACGCTTCCTTGTACACCCGGACCCAATCAACCAGCATGGTCTGGGGGAAGGGTGTGGTACTGATAGGCCAACCCACATAGTTACCGCCAACCGCAACATTAAGGATAATATAAAATGGGTGGTTAAATACCCAGGCTCCGTTTACATCTCCTGGTTTAATTACCTGATAGAGTGTTTCATCAACAAAGAAGTAAATATAGTCGGGCCCCCATTCGATGGCAAAGACATGGAATTCCAAATCGAATCTGCTTTTTGCAAAACCATAGCTTTTTGTAACAGCTTCTCCGCCGGAGTATCCCGGACCATGCACGGTACCGTGAATTATTTTGGGATCTTGTCCACGATATTCCATGATGTCAATTTCACCACACTCTGGCCAACCAACTGTCCCGATGTCAGCGCCCAACAGCCAGAAAGCCGGCCATATGCCCGGTCCCCACGGCATTTGGATGCTGGCTTCAAAGCGTCCGTAAGTTTGTTCAAACAGCCCCTGCGTAGTGATTCGCGCCGATGTAAAAGCAGAACCCATGTAAGATTCTCTTCGGGCAATAATCGCAAGATGACCGTCCCCGTCCAGAGAAACGTTTTCAGGTCGGTCCGTATCGTATTCGAGTTGGGCATTGCCCCAGTCGGTACCGATATCGTAGGTCCATTTTGTTGAGTCCGGTAGCTGATTGGCCGGTCCATCAAATTCGTCCTGCCAGACAAGCTGCCAGTTCCGCTCTTCCGGGCCTGTCGTATTGTCGCAACTCGCAAAAAGGATCAGCGTCATGGCTAACCATAACAGACTAATAAATCTAATTTTGTACCAGTTCATAGAATATGGTCCTCTTTTTAGTGATACAGTTTTATTTTTACCGTTTTCATTTTAATCAATTCCCCTATTAAATAATTAAAGTTCGGGGTTCTCTCCGATAAAAATGATGCTGATCAAAAGCCCTTTGAACAGCCAGGGTTGCAGCACCGATAGCTACCGCTTGCGAACCAAGTTCACCCGGCTCGATGCTCACAGTTTCAGGTGAACTAACCAGCGTACAGCTTTTAACTTTTTTCCTGATTGGTTCAAGGAGCAAATTACCAAGCCGTGCCATACTGCCACCCAAAATTACCATCCTGGGGTTCATCATATTTATCCAACCCGCCACCGCAATACTCAAGTATTCAGCGGCTTCCTGCACTAGCTGTAGTGCCACTTTATCACTCGCTAATGCCGCCTCCTCGATATCAGTAATAGTCAGATTCTCTGTAGTGAGAATACTTTCCGGATTGTCCGGAAGCAATTCTCCGGCGCGTTCTGCCAAAGCAGGTGCACTAAAGAATGTGGCAAGACAACCATTCAGGCCACATACGCATTGTTTTCCACCCGGATCAATTGGCATGTGGCTCATCTCACCGGCAATCCCCCATGCACCCCGGTAAATCTTTCCGTTCAGGATGTATCCGGCGCCAATCCCGTGGGCAATTTTGATATAAATCAGATCGTCAATACCACGACCTGCACCCCACAAATGTTCAGCCAGGGCTCCTAAATTGGCATCATTATCAACATAAACAGGAACTTTATAATGTTGATTCAATCTTTCCAATTCACTGCGACCTCGCCAGGCAGGGACAACCACCTCCGATAGCCATTCCGGATGTATCGGATCGACCGGGCTTGGTACCGCTACCCCGATACTAAACAGTCGTTCCGATCCACCTGCCCATGTGGCAAGACATTCATCGCATAGTTCAATGACCAAGGTCCGGGTCCCATCCGGATCGGAGCGAACCGGATGTTCTTTCTCCTTCCAGACTAATATCTGACCGTGCAGATCGGTGAGAACAACCGACACATGGGTTGCACCTATATCTATACCAAGAATACAACGGGCTTCGTTCTGGAATTCAAGTACGATGGGGCGGCGTCCTCCACTGGACTGGCCAATGCCGACTTCTGCGACAAACCCAGATTGGAGAAGCTCTTTTATAATTTCAGTGACCGTCGAGCGAGAAAGTTTGAAGCGTCGGGCAATTTCGGCACGGGAGATTTGATGCTCTCGCCAGATCAGGTGAAGTATCGAATCAGGAAGTGGGCGGGCCCGGACTTCATCGACGGACCGCCTTCCTGCTTTACTCAAATGTCCCTGGCTGATACCACCACCAAACTCAATTATTCCCTTAGGATCCCTCACTCTCATCGGTGCACCAGCACGTTGTCTACATAAACGGTGTTTGGATTGCCCGAGATGATTAACTGACCCAACTTATTTCTCGCCGTAAGGTTGACGAAGTCCGAAAAGGGTATGTCAAAACTTACCCAACTACCTGTGGCTAAAGGCGGACTTGAGGATGCCGTGAAAGTGAGCTCGTGTTCCGACAAACTACCGAAAACATCATTTACCAGCTTAATCTTGAAAACCGCCGGAGCCGCTGTGGGATCGGGTGTCCAGATATCCATGTGGAAATGGGTCATGGCTGTTGCATCGATCTCCGGGTTTAGAAACTCGATACCGGCAAAGACCAGGTTCGTGTAGAGCTTCACGTCATCTCCGGCAATCTGCACATCGGTGACATCAGCATTGTCCCAATCCGCCGACCAGGTATCAACCGGTACATTGGTATAGGCGTTACTAAACAGTGAGATAACATCACCTGCTGGAAAATTGGGCGTGGGGGCTGGCACTGTCGGTTCGGTTGGTGTCGTACCACTGTTATAAAAGTAAACATTGTCCACATATACTGTATTTATATCACCAGAAAGCACCATTTGGGCTAAGTGTGCTCTGCTTGCCAATCCTGAAAATTCTGATAATGGAACATCCAGGCTTACCCATGTTCCCGTTGCCAGTGCTGGTGATGAATTCTCATCGAAAGTGACCTCATGCTCTGAATCATCTCCACCACCGAAGACACCATCTGCTCCGAAATCTATCAACTTAATTTTAAAAACAGTAGGAGCGGCAGTAGAATCCGGTGTCCAGATATCCATATGAAAACGGTCCATCGCAGAAGCATCGATTGTCTGTGAGGCAAATTCAATCCCCACAAAATTCAGATCTGTGTAAAGTTTAACATCATCACCATTTATCTGAACTTCTTCAAGTTGGGTCGTAGAGTATAGCCATCCTGTATTCCAGGTATCTATTGGAACGTCATTATAGGCGTTGCTAAACAGCGAGATGACATTAGCGGCGGGTACGGTTGGGGTAGGAGCGGGTCCGGCAGGTTCGGGAGGTGCTTCTACCACATTCACAGTCAACGATCCGGTAGCGTCTGTTGAACCCAGTTTGGCAGTAATGGTCGCGCTGCCTGAATCAATCACCGTAACCACTCCCTGATCATCAACAGTGGCGACGCTTTCATCCGAAGAAATAAATGTATAGTAGTATGGAGTGGTGTAAACTGTCCCATCAGTTCCATCATTTAAATTAAAGGTTACGTAAGTCCCCCCGATAGGCAGCATATCACCTACCTGCGCATTTATCGTCTGATTCTGTTTATCCAGGATTATCGGCTGAGGATGGGCAATGGTTCCAAGTTTTTCGAACTGAACTTCATCAAACCAAATAGTATATCCAAAATTATCCTCGGGTCCTTCAGAGTAAAAAAACATCCCCCGTTCTGCTTTCAGTTTGCTGGCGAGCGGGATTGGGATAACAAATTTCTGCCAGTTCGTGTTAAGCTCTAAACCCAATCGTGATGTGATGAATTTTGAGGCGCCAAAATCATTTCCGAAACCAACGATATCGAGTGTTGCGCCTTTGCTCGCTTTGGCCCAAAAAGTGAGTGCATCATAACCCGATAGGTCTCGGCCAACATCAGTAAAATAAGCACCCCCGGCATAGGCCCCATTAGGATCTTCGAAGTTTGGAACGGCAATTCTCATCGACTGCGTACCCTTATACTTTACCATCCAGTCAACATCAAAGGCATCAACTTTGGATCCCCCAAAGGCGGCATAATTAAGGCCGGAGCTAAAACCATCCAGAAATACATCTCCATTTGTGGGATATGCTGCATCCTCCAGCCCATTGATATTCCGTTCACACCCGCTGATGATAAAGAATATCATTGAGGCTATTGTGATGACAAGGAAAGATAATGTTCTTGTAGTCATGTCTTGTCTCCAGATTTATGATATAATTTTTAAATAATTCGTTGATTTTGAGAGATTCTGGAAGGCAGCATCAGCCAACCTAAGTAGATTGATATTGTTTTCCAGAGATTTTTTAATGAACATCTTATTCATATCCTGTATAAAGCTGAATATATTTTTCATTTAGTACATGCCTATACTTAATTGCAGGTAAGTCCGGATCTCCCATTCGTCTCCATCCGGTTGAAACGGAAAGTCCGGATCGCATACCAGTGTGCCAGCAGCGTTGAATGATTTTACCGGGCAATAGCGTGGTGAATATTTGTCGAGAGATCGCCAGGTAAATCGGATACCTAACCGCGTCTGTGGCAGATTGAACCACTCGGGTCTTCCCAATACAGTGGAAACATCGGCCATCAGTTGAAGGGGGAAGGTAAGGTTGAAATCACGGTGGTAATCATACGGCCCCCAATCATTGATTTTGGCCGCAGTAATTATTTTGAATGTACTCAGGACAAACCGGATATCCCCGCCATACCGATGGATCAGTCGTGTGTTACTTCCGTTTGCCTGCCCGGTACCGGCGTACAGATTAGCAATAAAGCCTAAACCAGGTCGGATCTTTGACACAATGCGTGAATAAGCCTCCCACAGGTCCTGGGCCGGAGGTGCTCCGGGAAAGGCAAATATTGTACGACCGTCTGCCAGAATACCGATGCCGGCATCCTGGGTGGTCGGAAGGTGCCGGTACACAAATCCTGTGCTCGTTGCAAAGTGGGCATCTTCACGGACGTCGTTGTCCCAGGCATACATCCAGGTTGCCGGAGTGGGGTCATAGGTAATCAGTAGCTCTCCTGCGGTTGTTTCCCGATTGGCCCGCACAGCAAAAGGATCTGATAATATGTTTCGCGGTCGTCCTGGTGCTGGTACATCGCTGGGAATGGGACCTACTATTGGTTTTTGCCACAGGAAATTTGGTGCAATTTGAAAATTTCCATAAGTAACTGCCAACCCGGTTAATGCATTCCACTGGTTACCAAGGCCACTGTCTTTAAGTCTCCAACCGGTAAATGTGATCGCAGAAGTTGGACCTCCGTCGGCAACCAGACCCATCGCAGCTCCCTGTGCATACCAGTTCCAGCGTCCGCTGGTGAAAGTTAATTTGACCTTACCACCATAGTTATCAGACGGTTCAATACGATCCTGCAGAACCCGATAATTTCCGGGAGAGCCATCCACAATCTGAAAAATTTGATCATTCTTGGTGCTGCCGGACCAGATACCGCCGACTTCGATACCAAAAGGTCCATATTCGGTGGCCATTTGGAGAGTTGCTTTTCGCGTGGGTGGTACAGGAATAGCAAACGAACTAACTGCCGGGGCTTGCTCGTCGATATCCTCCTGGTAGATACCCGTAACCTCAAATGGGCCAATATTTCTTCCATATCTCACCAGTACGGCTGGATTGGCACCCCACCAGAGTTGAGGTCCGAAGGCAACTTTAAAACCTTCAAAAGATTTCTTCCCGGTTATTTCGAATCCTAGCGGCGCATCAGCGTTATAAATATCGATGTTTGGACCATAATTCGCTTCCGGATACAATCCAAAGAAGTCTCCTTCATATCCCCAATGATAATGTCCGGTGCGAAAGAATCCGTCCAATTTAAACCAATGATTATCCCAGGCGATACTGGCCCGATAAACTTTTAACCGTTCTAGATCGGCTAATTGTAAAGGTTCACCGTTTGTCTGAACCACTGTCCTCGTCCGTCCCCGATTCTCATAAAAGATTTCATTAATGGGATTCTCCGGAACATGCCCGAGATAGTTTAGGGTAAGGGTGCCGGTGACATTTTCTGCAGGTTGTGCAGTAAACTCGGCATAGAAAGATTCCAGATGATCAAATCCCCTGAAAGCGGGCCGGGCATCTGAGTCGGGATTAGGTTCGTCGGGAGTGCTTACCCGGTTACCTCCCGTACTATATGTTTCAAACTCTACCATTAATCCGCTTAATCTTACTCTTTTTACATCTTCAGCGATAAGCGCAGCATGGTCACCTCTGGCTTTCAACACATCCGCCATCGGGATAATTTGATTAAAGTGGTTCTGTATTGCTTTTAAAGTGGTACCGGGATCATAGGGATCTAAAGTGAATGCCTGTTGTAAAGCATAATAAGCTGCTCTGGGATAAAGTTGGTAATGTCCCTGTTGGTCAGTTGGCCCCTTGGCACAAATACCAAACCACTCTTCGTTCATATTGTTCTCCCCCTTTTTGTAGTCCTCCTGGTATCCGCCGTTGGACCAAGAAGCGGTGATATCATGAACGTCAAGGTTAAACTCCTGACCTGTTTTCCACCATCCATCACTAAATTGGAAGCTAAAACCACCTATGGAGTTACCAACCAGACCCTTACCACTGGATTCTTCATAGATCTCTTTCCAATTCCCGATAAAATAGCGTGCCTGGGCCAGTTGATCCTCGCGCATTTCCCGTGCATTAAATGCATCCGCACCAAATTCCGTAAACATGATGGGAATATTAAGTTTTTCCTTTACTTTCTGGAAAGCGTCTCCGAAGGAGACACCGCGATACATATTGGTACCAAAAATGTCAAGATGTTTAATTTCTTCAGCAATAATATCTATGAATAAGAGATCACCATTTGCCATGGAGACGGGATGGCTTTTATCGCGTTCTTTTATTGCATCAATCGCCTCATTAAAAGTGGAGTACATGTGTTTTGCCCGGACGGATTCAAGAGTTTCTCCTTCCGGAATTTCCTCGGTTTCCGCACCACCCCAGAAGAGACCATAGTTGTTCTCATTTCCCAGTAACCAGATCAATAATCCGGGAACATCTTTGTATTCTTCCACCATCGCCGTTATTTCTTCAAGCAAAACGGCTTTGGTTTTTGGGTCTGCGTAATCGGTGTGCTGAATGTAAACGCCATCGACGGTAACTCCATAACGACCAAAAGAATGATTGAGAACAGTGTAGATGCCATAGTTTTCATAGATGTACTGTATCCATTTTGGAGGGATACCGGTATATTGTCGGATGGCATTAACTCCCATGACCTTCAACAGAGACATCTCGCGGTCGAGAGCAGCCTTGATAAAATCGTCAGATTGCATCCAGAGGCTGTAGGTGTAGGTTGTTCCGATGGGAAAGTAATCCCAATTCATGCCAAGAATCATAAAATCTTTGCCATCCACCTGCAGTTTGCTGCCAGCGTTATCGGTTACAACTTTTACTTCCGCTGCCTGACCAAATGTGCCTATCGGTGGGGCAAGTAGGAGAAGGGCTGTCAATATAATAAACCAGAATCCAAAGACAGTCCGCCCGTTTTGGGGTAGAATTGAATTCATAAGAATCACCTCATCATTTATAGTTAGATGTTGTCCCCGACAATTATCTGAATGATGGAAAGCGACTAAACTAATAACTGGAAGTCGAGGTACTGTTTTTTACATTGCAGAGTATTTTTTGAAAATATGGGCCGAGTAATTTTGTCGAAGGAAGTTGAAAAGTAAGTCCGGTGTCATCTTTATAGTTGCGATGACAATTCAGAAGCGGGATGGTCTGCGGAAATTTTCCGCTCTTAGGCATAAAGTCTCCTCTCAAAAGACTTTGTTCGGCTACCGAACAATATAACATATGAAAAATATTTTGTCAAGAAAAAAATTTTCGATGAAATAAAATGCTTTATATTGAGGAATTTGGAATTAATAGAAAATGTATTCGATAAAATATTTAACGACTTATTATATTCCTGCTGGTCAATCTGACTCCGCTAATTCACCACTTCAAAAAGCACAAAAACCTTTTAATAAGCTAATTTGATTTCTATATTTAGCGCTGAATCGTCAAAATTGAAATGTAACTTTTTTATGGATACATCTGCTCTCTTAACATCCCTTAATCCTCCGCAACAGAAAGCTGTAAAACAGGTGAATGGTCCACTGCTGGTTCTGGCAGGCGCAGGCAGTGGCAAAACCCGCGTACTCACTCACCGTATTGCCTACATAATTGAAAAGGGACTGGCCAAACCGCAGGAAATTCTTGCGGTTACTTTTACCAATAAGGCTGCGGGAGAGATGAAGAGACGGATTGAGTCTTTGCTGAAAATGCCGGTACAGAGGCTGTGGATCGGTACTTTTCATTCCATATCGGCCAGGATATTGCATCAGGAAGCAAAGTATGCGGGATACAAGTCTAATTTCACCATCTACGACACCGACGATCAGGAGAACCAGATAAAACGGATTATGGAATATCTGAATATCAATCGGGAATCTATAACACCCCGCCAGATACAGTATACTATCAGCGATGCCAAAAACAAGTTAAAGGGTGCGCAAGAATTTGAGAAATCAG